>JBOHLV010000023.1:0-8732 GCA_050729815.1 Allostellaceae bacterium | reverse complement strand
TTGCCAGTGATCGCGTCCGCGATCACCCGGCTGTTGGCGGCCTCGACGATGATGGCGTGGAATCGCGTGTTCATCGCGGCATAGGCTGGTCCCTCGCCATCTTCGAACCCGGTCTTGTCGAAAATGCGGTCGCCTTCGGCGAGGCAGGATTCGAGCGCGCGCCGCACGGAGGGGGCGATCCCGTGTTCCGCCACGATCCGCGCAGCCATCCCCTCCAAGAGGCCGCGCAGGTCGATCGCGTCGATCACATCCTGCTGGCTGAAGGCGCGGACGAAATAGCCGCGCGTCTCCGACGGCGTCAGCAGGCCTTCGCGTGCGAGCGCCGGCAGGCAAGCCCGCACCGGCGTGCGCGACATGCGCAGCCGCTCCGCCAGCCCCTCCTCGGTCACGCGCTCGCCGGGCGCAAGGTCGCCGCGCAAAATCAATTCGCGGATCTGGACGACAGCGCGGTCTTGATGGGTGGGCATGGCTTTCCTGCCTCTTTTGTATCCAATCCCCCATGATGTCAATGGCACTTGGCGTTCATTCGGCTTGTCGGATGGGGGCATTAGGCGGATTATGTATCCAAAGCCAATCGCGCCAGCCTAAGGTCGGAAACGGCTTGGTCCGATCCGGATGGCGCCTGTTAGACGGTGGAGAAGGGAACATGCTGAACCTGGAAGACAATGAACTGCTGACGCGGATCGGTCCTGGCACGCCGATGGGCGAGATGCTGCGCGAATATTGGGTGCCCGCGTGCCGGGCGGCGAAGCTCGAGCCCGATGCGGCGCCGATGCGGGTGCGGCTCTTCGGCGAGAATTTCGTGACTTTCCGCGCCACCGACGGCCGGGTCGGATTCTTCAACGAGGGCTGTCCCCATCGTTGTGCCTCGCTGGCGCTGGCGCGCAACGAGGAGAACGGGCTGCGCTGCATCTTCCATGGCTGGAAGTTCGACGTGTCGGGCAAATGCGTCGACGCGCCGACCGAGCCCGCCGACCGGCGCGACGCCTTCGCCGCGCGGGTGCCGGTGAAGCATTACGCGGTCAAGGAGGCGGGCGGCCTCATCTGGGTCTATCTCGGCAAGCATCAGGACAATCCGCCGCGCTTCCACGATTTCGAATTTACCCATCTGCCGGCAAGCCATGTCACGCCGCGTCGCGGCATCATCCATTGCAACTGGCTCCAGGGGCTCGAGGCGCTCTTGGATTCGGCGCACGTCACCTTCCTCCACTCCTCGGGCCTCGGCAGCCCGGTCGGCAAGGACTTCTATAAGAAAGAGTCCGATTACATGCTGTCGAGCGGCGCGCCGGTGTTCGAGTTCATCCAGCAGCCCTATGGCTTCCGCGAGGGCGCGCTGCGCGATCAGCCGAACGGCCTCACCTATGCCCGCATCCGCGAGGTGGCGTTTCCCTTCGCCTCCTTCATCCCGGCACCACCCAACGGGTATGGCCTCGTCTGCTTCTCCATCCCGATCGACGATGAATGGACGGCGCAATGGTATGTCGGCTTCAATGTGAAGGAGCCAGTCGATCTCACCCCGCGCAACGTGACGGGCCGGGATTCGGGCGATCTCGACTTCTTCAATTCCGACATGGGCGACCTTTCCAATATGTGGCATCAGGACCGCGAGGCGATGAAGAACGGACATTGGACCGGCATCCTCGGCCGCGGCAACGCCTATGAGGATTTCATCGTCCAGGAATCGATGGGACCGATCGTCGATCGCAGCCAGGAGTTTCTCGGCTCCTGCGATGTGGTGATCGTGCGCTCGCGCAAGATCCTGCTCGACGCCATCCATCAATATCAGGAGGACGGTACCCTCGCCTTCGCGGATCCGGCGATCGATTTCAGCCGCATCCGCGCCATCTCCTGGGCCTTTTCGAAAGATCAGAGTTGGCGTGACATCGACCCCTTCAACCCGCCGCCCGTGTCGGAAGCCGCTTGAGAACGAGCCGCTCGCGACGCTTCAGTTCGCCGGGAGGAACGGGTAGTCCGTGTAGCCCTTCGGCCCGGGCGCAATGATCGTCGCCAGGTCGAGCTCGTTGAGCGGCGCGTTGCGGCGGAACCGCTCAACGAGATCGGGGTTGGCGATGTGGAAACGGCCGAACGAGACCATGTCGGCGTGCCCCTTTTTCCGCGCGGCCTGAGCGCGGGCGAGATCATAATTGTTGTTGGCGATGTAGGGGCCGCGAAAGCGGCGCCGCAGCCGGCCCCAATCGAACGGAATTTCGCGTTCGGTCGGGTCGGTCGTCCCTTCGACGACATTGAGATAGGCGAGGCCGTAGCCATCGAGACCTTCGCTTACGGCGTCGAACAGCCTCGTTGGGTCGCTGTCGGATATGCCGTGATGGACGTTGGTCGGCGAGATATGGACGCCGACCCGATCGACGCCGCAAATCGCGATGACGGCGTCCAGTACCTGCCACAGAATCCGACAGCGATTGTCGATCGATCCGCCATAGCGGTCGGTGCGTCGGTTGGTCGCGTCCTGGAGGAACTGGTCGATGAGATAGCCGTTGCCGGCATGTACCTCGACACCGTCGAACCCGGCGACGAGCGCGTTCATTGCCGCCTCGCGATATTGATCGACAATGACGGGAAGTTCGCCGGTCTCGAGCGCGCGCGGCATGGCATGCTGCACCCGGCCCTCAGGCGTCATCATGCCGGCCGGCGACTGGACCGCCGAGGGCGCGACCGGCAGCGAACCATCCGGCCGCAGCGTCGGATGGGAACAGCGGCCGCAATGCCAGAGCTGTAGGAAGGTATGCCCGCCGGCGGCATGGACCTGGTCGGTGACGTTCCGCCAGCCGGCAATCTGTTCGGCGGAATAGATGCCGGGCGTATCGCGCCAGCCGAGACCCTGTTGCGAGATCGCGGTCGATTCCGCGATGATGAGGCCGGTGCCGGCGCGCTGGCGGTAATATTCCGCGTTGAGCTCGCCTGGGATTTCGTCTGGCGAGCGGTTGCGCGTCATCGCCGCCATGACGATCCGGTTGGACAGCTCATAGCGGCCCAACCGGATCGGCGCGAGAAGGTCCGATGCCGTCACGATCGGCTTATGCGGCGAGCCAGACCTCGTTGAACTTCGGCGTCAGAAGCAGGCCGTTATGGAAGTTGCGCACCTTCGGCGACATGATGGTGATGCGCGGCGCGATCACCTGCGGCACCTGCATCGCCTGTTCGATGACGAAGCGCTGTAGCTCGTAGAAGGCCTGCTGGCGCTTCTTGTGGTCGAGCGCGCTCTCGGTCGCATCCATAAGCGGGCGGAAGCCGGGCAGTTCGACCTTGCCGGCGTTGCGCAGCGCATCCTTGGCGAACAGCGCCTCATAGAACTGGCTTGGATCGGGATAACCACCCGCCGGGCTGATCAGCAACGCCTTCCTCTTCTCGATCATGAAGCTCGACATCGCCTGCTGCGGCGTGGTCGGCGTCATCTGGATGTGGATGCCGCCCTTGGCGAGCTGGCCGATCAGCAACTCCTGTCGTTGCACCGACGCCTGGTCGGGCCAGCCCCAGGCCGGAATCGCGATGCCGTTCGAATGGCCCGCCGCCTTGAGGAGTGCGCGCGCCTTCTCGGGATCGTGGCTGTAATAGTCGGCGGTGCTGGGGTCGCAGGCCCAAAACCCCTTCGGCATGACGGCGGAGCTCGGCTGCCCCAGACCATGGAAGATCACATCGTTGAACGCCTTGCGATCGACGGCGTAGTTCATCGCCTGGCGGATCCGCACATCGCTCAACGGCGGACGACCGTAATTGAGGAACATGCCGAAGAAGATCAGGGACGGCCCCGTCTTGGTGACGAAGCCCTTCATGCGATCGGCCATCAGCTTCTGATCGACGCCCATGTCGAGCGCGAGCTGAGTCTCGCCGGTCAGCACCGTACGAACCCCGGTGTTGAGTTCGTTGATGATGCTGTACTGGATGCCGTCGAGATAGGGCTCGCTCGACTTCCAGTACTTGTCGTTCTTGACGACGGTAAAGCTCTCGTTGTCCTTCCACTCGACGAATTTGAACGGCCCCGAGCCCATCGCCACGCGGTCGATGTTGGAGCCGTGCTTCTTGACGAAGGTCGGCGAGACCATCAGGCCGACGCGATTGGTCAGGATGGTCGGCAGGCCGGCATTGGGCCGCGACAGATGCAACGTCACCTGGTGCTTGCCGGTGACCTCGACCTTGGCGACCGCGTTCAAATCGGCCTTGACGTTGGAGCGCTTGTCGGTGCGGTAGCGGTCGATGTTGAACTTCACCGCTTCGGGGTTGAACGGGGTGCCGTCCTGGAACTCGACGCCGTCGACGAGGTCGAGGACCAGCGTCTTCGGGGTGGTGAACTTCCAGGATTTGGCGAGGCCGGGCTTCAGATCGAGCGTGTCGGGATCGAAATCGACGAGCGCGTCGTAGAGCGCGTAGAGCACGTTGAAATCGGGCAGATTGCGCCCGGTCATGGGATCGATCGAAGCGGGATTGTAGGGCATGGCGAGCTTCAAGGTGCCGCCTTTGCGCGGCATCTCCGCGGCGGCGCGCACGCTCGCCGGTACCAACAGGCTTGCAGCGCCCGCCATCGCAGCGCCTTTCAGAACCGTGCGGCGATCGAGCGCCACCCCCGCGATGATGTTTTTGCGGTCTGTCATGGCATCCTCCCTGTTTAATTCAACATTCGATCATTTTGTCGCTTGCCCAGCGAACCGGGCTTGCAAATGTATCCAATTATGGCATGAATGATAGAGAAAAGAACATTTTTCTCCTAACTGGAGATTGTTATTACGAGTTTGGGATACAATTCGATACGAGGGAGGGCGTCGAATGAAACGCAGCGACCACCGGATTCTGACCACCCATGTTGGCAGCCTGGTCCGACCGAAGGCCCTGTTGGACGACGCCAAGGCCGCCCCCGATGGCGGGACGGCGGCCCAAGCGCGCTATGCCGAGACCTTGCGCCACCAAGTCACCGATGTCGTGAAGCAACAGGCGGAGGTTGGGCTCGACATCGTCAATGACGGCGAATATGGCAAGTCGAGTTGGGCCATGTATGCCCTCGAACGCATTACCGGGTTCGAGATTCACCGCGACCAATTGCGGCCAATCTATTGGCTCGGCCGCGACCGGGACCGCTTCAGGGAAGCGATCGAGGCGGATATTCCGATGGTCAAGACCGGCAACCCGACCGAGATCTGCGTCGGCCCGATTACCTATAAGGCCCAGGACGTCGTGCGCCGCGATACCGACAATCTCAAAGCCGCGACGACCGGGGTCAAGGTCGAGGAAGTGTTTATGACCGCGGTGGCGCCGGCGAGCACGGCGTTCGACGGCGTCAATGAATATTACCCGAATGAGCATGATTACGTCTTCTCCATCGCCGAGGCGCTGCGCGAGGAATATCGCGCGATTCACAATGCGGGTTTCGTGCTTCAGGTCGACGACGCCGTGCTCGCCAATATGTATGATCATCTGGTTCAGCAGAGCCCGGCGAAATATCGCGAATGGGCGCAGCTTCGGATCGACGCGCTCAATCACGCGCTCGAAGGCATTCCCGAGGACCGGGTGCGCTATCATGTCTGCTTCGGGTCCTGGCATGTGCCGCATGTGGCCGACGCGCCGCTGGAAGACATCATCGATCTGGTGCTGCAGGTGCGCGCCCAGGCCTATTCGATCGAGGCGGCAAATCCCCGGCACGAGCATGAATGGCGCGTCTGGGAAGAAAAAGCGAAGCTGCCGCCGGGTAAGATCCTGATCCCCGGCGTCGTCACCCATCACACCGTCACGGTCGAGCATCCGCGCGTGGTCGCCGATCGCATCATTCGCTATGCCAGGATCGTCGGGCGCGAAAATGTCATCGCCGGAACCGATTGCGGTTTCGCCCAGGCCGATTTTATCCAGCGCGTCCATCCGACCGTGATGTGGGCCAAGTTCGAGGCCCTGGCCGAAGGCGCGCGCCTCGCCAGCCGCGAATTGTGGGGCTAGCGAGGGTCATACCCGTGCTCTAGAGTAGGAGGATAAAAGAGGCTCGGCGCCATTGTTTGCCGTCGATCGCTGCAAAATCGCCCGTCGAATGATCGACGCTCGCGAGATAAGATTAACAGGGAGGATCGTCATGAGGAGATGGTACCGCGTTGCCCGCTGGGGCGTTGTGCTCGGCGCCCTCGGCTGGGCGATGAGCGTCGGCGGTGGACCCGCCGCGTCGGCCGCCGAGATCAAGGTGCCGACCAGGGCGGTACAGGCCGCGGCCTTGTCCCATGTGCCGGCCGTGGCGCGCAAATATTACGATCATTACTGGTATAACGCACCGGTCACGACTAATCCCTATGCGAACTGGACGCCGCCCAAGCCGCCCTGGCAGGTATGCGACAGCGATTCGATGCTGGGTACTTCCTGGCGCACGGATCTGTTCAATGAGATCAAGAAGCTCAATGCGCAATATCACAAGGCCGGGCTCACCAAGGCCAAGGTGCTGGTCACCGATTCGAACAATAACATCAGCGTGCAGTTGACGCAGGTGAACAACCTGTCGCGGGAAGGCTGCAACATCATCATCTCGACGCCAAGCAATCCGACCGGTCTGTGTCAGGGCTTCCACGATTCCCGCATGCAAGGCGTGCTCAACATCACCGTCGAATCGCCCGTAACCTGCAATGAAGCGATCAATGTCGGCGCCAATCAGTACTATGGCGGCCGCGAACTCGCGGCCTGGGTTGGCAAGGAACTCAAGGGCAAAGGGAACGTGCTGATTTTGAGCGGCGTACCCGGGATATCGACAACGATCGGTCTGCAAGCCGGATCGAAAGCGGCGCTCGCCAAATGGCCGGGCATCCATGTTCTCGGCGTCGTTTACGGCTTCTGGAACGAAGCCACCGCCAAAACCCAGATGGTGAAGTGGCTGGCCACTCATCCGGAAAAGATCGACGGCATCGTCTCCTATGGCGACATGGCCGTTGCCGCCGACGAAGCCTTGAAGCAGTTTGGCCGACCATTGGCGGTGCAGTCGGACGGCACCAACGAATGCGCCTATATCGCCTATTGGCACGAGCACAAGCTGCACAGCTTTGCTCTCTTGGCGGGCGGCGGCTCCAACGGCTATGAAGCGTTCTACGTCGCGATGAAGATGATGTTCGGCCAGAAGCCGACGACCAACATGATCTGGGTCCCGTTGCCGCCGATCAACGACGCCGAGGCGGCACGGCTCTACAAGCTCTATCCGGGGATCACCCAGACCAGCACCTGCTGGGCGGATGAGCCAAATCACCATCTGGTCGCCGATTCCTATATCAATCAGTTCTTCAAGGGTGGGAAGAAGGTCGAGCCGCGACCCAATCCGTGACAATTGGGAAAGACGGGGGCGGTGGCTTCGGCTACCGCCCCGCCGCCCGGGACATGGTTTCGCGCCGGACGAAGAATTGACGCAAAATGGCAAGCGCGATAAGGTTTTGGCGAAAATATACGATTTAGAAGCCCGCCACCGCGATGCGGCGACAAGGGCCAACCAACACAGATAAAGGGAGGTTTCGGGATGAGAGGTCGACTCAACCTATTTCGCATCGGCGTAATGGTCGCGGGCGTGGCGGCCCTGATCGGATTTTCCACGCCGCGCAGCAGCGCCGCGGACGGCATCAAGGCGCCGACCGCGGCCCAGCAGGCGGCGGCCATGGCGAAACTGCCGGCGGATGTGCGGCCCTTTTACAGCCACTACTGGTACTTTGCGCCGATCTATGACAATCCCTATGCCCACTGGACGCCGCCGAAGCCGCCCTGGCAGCTCTGCTACAACGATTCGATGCTCGGCACCTCGTGGCGGACCGATCTCTATAGCGAACTGAAGAAACTGAATGCCCAATATCACAAGGCCGGGCTGACCAAGGCCAAGGTCCTGGCGACCGACTCCAACAACAACATCAGCGTCCAGTTGACGCAATTCAACAACCTGTCCCGTCAAGGTTGCAACGTCATCTTCACCATCCCGAGCAACCCGGCGGGTCTTTGCTCCGGCATGAAGGATGCCTTCAACCGGGGCGTTCTCGTGATCACTGTCCAGGCCGCGGCCGATTGCGACGATGCGATCAATGTCGGCGGCAACGGCTATAACACCGGAGAGGTGCTCGCCCAATGGGTGGTGAATGCGATCCACCACAAGGGAAATGTGCTGATCCTGAGCGGCGTCCCCGGCATTTCGACGACCGCCTCGCTCGAGGCGGGATCGAAGGCGGTGTTGGCGAAATATCCCAAGATTCATCTTCTCGGCATCGTCTATGGCTTCTGGAACGAGGCGACGTCCAAGACCCAGATGGTGAAGTGGCTGGCGACGCATCCAGAAAAGATCGACGGCATCATCTCCTATGGCGACATGGCCGTCGCATCGGACGAGGCGTTGAAACAATTCGGCCGGCCGCTCGCGATGCAGGCGGATGGCACCAACGAATGCGCCTATATCGCCTATTGGCACATCCATCATCTGCACAGCCTCGCCGGCAATGCGGGCGGCGGCTCGATGGGTTATGAGGCGTTCCTCGTCGGGATCAAGATGCTGTTCGGCGAAAAGCCGATCGTCAACACCATCTGGCTGCCACCTTCCACCATCAATGACGCCAAGGCGGCGAAGCTCTACAAGGCCAGCATGACGCCGACCAGCACCTGCTGGGCGGACCCGCCCGATCACCATCTGGTCGCGGATTCCTATTTCAGTCAATTCTTCCGGGGCGGTAAGTCGGTTGAACCGAAGCCCAACCCCTAAACCCTGTCGGCAGCAATGCGGGGTGGCCGTGCCG
>JBOHLV010000022.1:0-5960 GCA_050729815.1 Allostellaceae bacterium | reverse complement strand
TCGCGCTGATAGCGTTCGATCTCATAGCGCAGGCCAAGCTCTTCCAAGAGCCACAGGATGCGTTGCGATCGGGAATCGTTGAGATGATGTACGACGATCATGAGGATTTTCCTCGCTCGCGCCCAGTGTCTGGGACGCTATGCCCGGCATCGTACCGGCTCCACGCGCGATTGTCAGCCCACCATCCAGTCGGGCCGAGCCGGGCGGTGTTCCGCTGGAATTCCGGGGGAATTCCGGGGACACAATACGCAATTCCGGGGACACAATATGTAACCGAATTCCCTGAATTAGGTATTATGTCCCCTGATTTTCGAACCTCGGCAATTTCATGCGGACGCTGGCGTTGCCCAAGACGGCGGAACCGTGGTCGCTGACCAGCCTGCGCGAGAAGCTGATCAAGATCGGTGCGAAGGTCGTCAGCCACGGCCGCTACATCACGTTCCAGCTCGCCGAGGTCGCCGTGTCGCGGCAGATGTTCGCCGAAATCCTGTCACTGATCGCCCGGCTGCGCGCGCCGCCCGCGCCTGCATGACGGGAGTTCGGGGGTCGAAAGATGCGGACCACGACAGAAGAGGTGCGCCTTGATCAAGGCAAACTGCCCGGTTCAGGCACCGTGAGGCCGACAAGCTACCGCTTCAGCCGCCCACGGCACCCGTCACGGCTCAAATTTCTTGCTCGCCGGACCGGAGTGGCAGAAACTTGCACCTGCAACACGGGAATCCGAGGAATGTCGGATAAGGCGGTGCTCGCGTGTAGACGCCGCACACTTGGCTTCGGGTCGCGTTTGATCAAGTGTGACCTCCGGACCGAACTCGACACAGACGTACAGAGATGTTGGTCTCGATGCTCTTTGGAAATCCACTGCAAGGGGAAGGATGCGAGACCGACGGCCGCACCTTGCTGGTTTGCGAGAGCGTCACGGGGCGCGTTCTCGCAGTCGATCAGTTGCACAAGCGTTGGAGGGTGTGGTTGGAGGACGAGCGCTTGCGTCCGAAGTCGGCGCAAATGCCGGGCGCCAACGGCATAAAGCTGTATCGGGGTTGGGCGTGGATTTCGATCACGGATCATGATCGGATTGTCCGAGCGAAAATCGCCGACGACGGTCGCGCCGGACCCATTGAAATCGTCGCCGAGAAACTGCGAGCCGACGACTTCGCCTTCGCGAATCCGGTATCGCCTATATAGCGACGCATGCTGCTCAAACCGTCCTGCGGCTTAAGCCCGATGGTTCACGAGAGACGATCACCGGCCCGAAGGAGGGTGCTGTCGGCAGCACCGCATGCGCGTTTGGGCGTAGACCCGAGGATTACAAGAGCCTCTATGTGACAACGACGGGAGGCATGTGGAGCCCCTACCAAGGACAAATTCAGGAGGCCAAGCTGTTGCGGTTGAACGTGGGCGAACCCAGCTTAAGGAGGAGTTTCGGCGAATCGGCTAATCGTAGGGTCCGTTGGGACCCCTAATGAGATTTCCTATGAGAGCAGTGCGATCAAATGAGGGAAAGAAATACCGTCACCGCCGTGGCAAACATTGATCGCAGGCCCGGACCGGGACACCGGCGGAATGAGCCCTCAGCCCGAGGAGGTTCGGCATGACCGGTGAGATCAGCACACGGCCTTTCGCCCCGAAGAACTACCAGCGGGTGAAGGGCCGCAGGATGGCCTATATCGACGAGGGCAAAGGCGACGCCATCGTCTTTCAGCATGGTAATCCGACCTCCTCCTATCTCTGGCGCAATGTCATGCCTCATCTGCGAGGGATGGGCCGGCTTGTCGCTTGCGACCTTGTCGGCATGGGAGATTCAGAAAAGCTCACGCCAGCAGGCCCCGACCGCTATCACTATGAAGAGCAGCGCGATTATCTTTTCGCACTGTGGGATGCGCTCAGCCTCGGCGATCGGGTCGTGTTGGTTTTGCATGATTGGGGTTCTGCTGTCGGCTTCGAGTGGGCGACGCGACACCCCGGTCGCGTGCAAGGGATCGCCTACATGGAAGCGATCGTCGCGCCACGACTCTGGTCCGACTATCCGGAGGGCGCCCGCCGCGATGCCTTCCGGAGTCTCAGATCGCCAGAGGGTGAGTCGCTGGTTCTGGACGGCAATGCGTTCGTTGAGCGCGTGCTCCCAGGCGGGATAAAGCGCACGCTGACCGACACCGAAATGGCCGAATATCGTCGACCCTTCCTCCAGCCGGGTGAAGACCGCCGCCCGACACTGAGCTGGCCCCGCGATCTTCCCATCGAGGGTGAGCCAAAAGAAGTGGTGCGCGTCGTCACGGTTTATGGCGCTTTCCTGGCACGGAGCCAAATTCCCAAGCTCTTCATAAATGCGGACCCGGGCGCGCTCTTGACAGGCCGACTGCGCGACTTTTGCAGGACCTGGCCCAATCAGACCGAGGTCTCGGTCTCGGGGTTGCATTTCATGCAGGAGGATAGTCCGCACGACATTGGCGAGGCGATCGCTGATTTCGTTCGCCGACTACGCGGGGCTTAACGGTCACGATGGCCGAAAATCTAGTCTCAAGGGCACCTCGAAAAATAGCGGTTTTAGCCGGTTCGTGCGAATCTCAGTGACAACGACAAGATTCGCAGAGGTTTGGCTATGGGTCAGCTTGGATTTTTCGATGCCGACAAGCGGCTTGCGGCGATTTCTGCGAAGGGCGATCCGCTGGAGATGATCGATCGGGTGGTACCGTTCGAGAGTTTCCGAAGCCAGATAGAGGCGGCGGTGTTGACGCCGGCAGAGGACAAGAAAAGCAACGCTGGCCGCAAGCCGATCGATGTCATCGTGATGTTTCGGATGCTTGTGCTGCAATCGCTCTACAATCTTTCCGATGAGCAGGTCGAGTATCAGGTGAGCGACCGCATGTCGTTCACGCGGTTTCTGCGGCTTGGTATTGAGGATCGTGTTCCCGACGGCACGACGCTGTGGCTGTTCCGTGAAGCCCTGGGCAAGACCGGGCTGATCGAGAAGCTGTTCAAGCGCTTTAGCCGGCATTTGGAGGCGAAGGGCTATATTGCACGCGGCGGCCAGATGGTTGACGCCACGATCGTGCCGGTCCCCAAGCAGCGTAATAGCCGGGAAGAGAATGAGGCCGTGAAGGCCGGCAAGACGCCAAAGGAATGGCGGAAGAACCCCGCGAAAAACCGGCAGAAAGACAAGGATGCACGCTGGACCAAGAAGCACGGTAAGAGCTTCTACGGGAATTCCGGGGACACAATACGTAACAGAATTGCTGAATTCGGCATTATGTCCCCTGAATTCCAAAGGGATGTCGCCCGCCCTGGATTCCCGCTTGCGCGGGAATGACGATGAGGGGTGAGTCGATTTGGAGGGATATTGCCCTAATGCCGGAAGTGGCGCATGCCGGTGAAGACGAGCGCGGCGCCGGCCTTGTCGGCGGCGGCGATCACCTCGTCATCATGGAGGGAGCCGCCCGGTTCAATCGCCGCGGTGGCGCCGGCCTCCAGCGCCGCTTCGAGCCCGTCGGCGAACGGAAAGAACGCATCCGACGCGACCACCGAACCCTTCGCCCGCGTGCCGGCGCGCGTCGCGCCGATGCGGGCGCTATCGACGCGGTTCGGCTGTCCCGGCCCGATGCCGACCGTGGCACCGCCCTTGGCATAGACGATGGCGTTCGATTTCACATGCTTCACCACCGCCCAGGCGAACAGCAGGTCCGCGATCTCAGCGCGGGTCGGCGGTCGCTTCGACACGGTGCGCAGATCGGCCGCCGCGATCCTCCCGGTGTCGCGCGTCTGGAGGAGATAGCCGCCGGCGAGCGAGCGTAAGACGAGGCCCGGCGCCGCCGGATCGATGAGCGGCGCGATCAGCAGCCGCAGCGATTTCTTGCGCGCCAAGACCGCCACCGCCTCGGGCGCGATGTCGGGTGCGATCACGACTTCGAGGAAGTGCTTCGCGATCAGTTCCGCCGCCGCGACATCGATCCCGCGGTTCACGGCGACGATGCCGCCATAGGCGCTGACGGGGTCGCAATCGAGCGCGCGCTGATACGCCGTGGCGAGGTCGCCCGCGACCGCGACGCCGCAGGGATTGGCATGTTTGATGATCGCGACCGCGGGCCGGTCGAACTCCGCCGCGAGCGCATAGGCGGCGTCGGTATCGTTCAAATTGTTGTAGGACAGCTCCTTGCCCTGAAGCTGCCGCGCCGCGCCGAGGCCGCCGGCCGAACCGCCGCCATCGACATAGAACGCCGCCGCCTGGTGCGGGTTCTCGCCATAGCGCAAGAGCTGCCGCCGGGTCGCGGCGAGCGCCAGGGTCTCGGGGAACAGCTCGCCCTCGGCCTTCGCGAACCATTGGGCGATGGCGGCGTCATAAGCGGCCGTCGCGGCAAAGGCGCGGGCGGCGAGGCGGCGGCGATAGGAGAGCGTCGTCCCGCCATCCTGCGCCCCGATCTCGGCGAGGAGCGCGTCATAGTCGCCGGGATCGGTGATGACGGCGACATCGCCATAGTTCTTGGCGGCGGCGCGGATCAGGGCCGGGCCGCCAATATCGATATTCTCGATACATTCCTCGAACGGCGCGCCCTTTGCCACCGTGGCCGCGAACGGGTACAGATTCGAGACCAAAAGATCGATCGGCGCGATGTTTTGTGACGCAATCGATGACATATGGTCAGGCCGGTCGCGCCGGGCGAGAAGGCCGCCATGGATCGCCGGATGGAGGGTCTTCACCCGGCCGTCGAGCATCTCGGGAAAGCGGGTGACTTGCGCCACCTCGGTGACGCGAAGCCCGGCCTCGGTCAGGGCCCGGGCGGTGCCGCCCGACGACACCAGCTCGATCCCTCGCGCCGCGAGCGCCCGGGCCAGCGGCACCAGTCCCCTCTTGTCATGGACCGACAAGAGGGCGCGGTCGACGCGCCGAATCTGGTCATTTGTCATCGGATCAACCGTTGCCTTTGTTGCCATCCCCAGGTTTCTTCTCGCGTTTCAGGGCCCAGCGTACCGTCGCGCCGCCGCTGCCGACATGGCCATCGAGCACGATCTGCCGCGTCTTGCGCAAGGTCTCGCCGCCGAGATAGACGCTCTCGCCGATGCTCATCACCGCGCCCTGGACGCGCAGCCGCCAGCCGCTGCCGCCCGTAAGGCGCAACAGCGCCGACGCGCCCTCCTGGATCAGCGACACCTGGACATCGGGGTGGAGATGGAAGCGGATCGAGAAGCCCTGCCCCGCCGGGCCTTTGAGCCGATCCTCGCCGCGCAGATCCTCGCCATCGCCGGCCAGGAACAATTGCCGCGAATGGACCAGGCCGAACACCTTCTCATAGCCGTCATGGCTGGCCTCGATCCATTGGCTGCCCTGGTCCTCGGCGCGCTCGCAGATGACGTCGATCGGGCGTCGGCCGAGCCCGCCGGCGGGCCACACCTCCGACGAATTGGTATCGGCGACGATCACGGTCGAATGCGCCGCGGTGGCGCGGGCGGTGATCCGCCAATCGAGGCTCGGCCCGCGATAGCCGCCGCAATTGACGAAGAGCCGCTCCTTGCCGATGCTCATCTCGAACGACAGGGTGCCGGCATGGGCGTCGCGGTCAAGGCCCGCGGGCGCCGGCGGACCCGCATCCATGAGGATGAGGCTGCGCCCCGCAAGAAGGCGCTGGAAGCCGGTATAGGGCGCACTCGCCGGCGGCTTGCCCTTGGCCTCGGCGCGGTTCAGCACCAGCTCGATCCGGTCAGGATCGCCCTCATCGGCGCCGTTGAAGAGAGCGAAGCAATCGTCGCCGTGACGGAAGAAGCGCACGAGCGGCGCGGCGCGATCGATCGCGCCCATCACCTCGGCCGGCACGTCATGCTGGGCCGTGCGCAGCGCGTCCCGCGCATCGATGAGATAGCGCAGCGCCAGGAGTTGCGCCTTGGGGCTGCGCTCGACATGGCCGCCATCGGGCAGGATCTGCATCTCGACCTCGCGGGCGAAGCGCGCGAGCGCGCGCTCGAGCCGGCCC
>JBOHLV010000021.1:0-29306 GCA_050729815.1 Allostellaceae bacterium | reverse complement strand
TGCCGAGATCGAGCCGTCTTTCGGCTGCTGCCATCGTTATCCGCTCCATGCGTTATACAAAATCCCGCTGATCCTAACCGGTGGATCGGCTCAGCGGGACATCAATCGCCGGCGCCCGCATCCGCGTGCTTGGCTCCGCGCCATAGGGCGCGCGCTCGCACTTGCTCGCGATACCGTATCCCGAGGAGTCATGCTCATCGCGATACGGTATTAGAAGACATTCCAACCTTGGCTGCCGGCGACCGCGCCGAAGATCGTAATGAGGCTGAGCACGAGTAGGACCCAATGCGCCCGATGTAACCATGCAAACGCGACCTGCGGCGTTGCCGTCGCCCATTTATGAAAGTACCGGTCCAGAATGAACGGCTCCGCCACAAACAGGATGAGGACGAACAGCAGCCACAGGCCGACCATGGCGTCCATCCACCAGAACTCCGGCAAACGGAACCGCTCCCACAGAGCGAGCCGCCATGTCATGTAAAATCCGGTCAGCCCCACGATGATGACGGCGCTTCGCGCCTGCCAGATGAATCGGCGCTCGATCGCCTGGAAGGCCCTTAACCGGTCGGTACCAAGATCGCCGCGCCGGACTGCGGGCAGCGCGACCGTGGTCACCGTCGCCACGCCGCCGATCCAGATGACCACCGCGAGAACATGCAACGCCCGCGCAATGATGACATCATTCATGGCTGTCCCCGTCCGATCTCTAGCGGCGGGAGCCGCTCGCGCAGAACGTCAAAAACCCGCATTCGCGCCCCTCCAAAGGGCGGCTCTCCATTCATTATTTCGGATATTCTCGCGCGTCGGTCCGGTTCTGTCTTTGCGCCAGCGCAAACCGCCCCCGCCAGCGCCTTCCTGCCGGGAGATTGGAAAATTCAAAACGTAAGGCGGTCGCCCGGCTGAACCGTGCCGTCCGATTGGACATAAAGATAAACGCCCATTTCGCCATGGCCGAAATGCCTCGTCAGCTCGGTAGGCACCGGGATATCGCGTTCGGCCGTGGCCGGGTTTACCTCGGTCGCGGGGCAGCGCCGGATTCGCAACGCGCCCCGGAAGGACAGGCCCCCGATCGATACCTCCCGGTCGACCCACTCGCGTTCGACCCAGGGATCGAGGCCATCAACGAGGAAGTTCGCGCGAAACCGGATCGGATCGACGACCCGACCGAGTTTCGCCTCCAATTCGCGCACCGAGGCGAGATTGACGATGGAGACCGCTTCCATCATCTCGGGCGAGCGGACGCTGACATCGGTGAAACGGTGTCCCCGCCCCGCGACGAGGCGTGGCCGGCCGCCGATTTCGTCTCCCATGAAAGCGTCGATCGCGCGCTCGATAGTGTCGCGATCGGCGAGATTGTCGAGCCGTCCCAATGCCACGCTCTTCCCGTCGTGATCGAGGGCGAGCGTCCCCGTCGCATCCTCATAGCGGCTGGTTAGCGCCGCCAGGCGCGCAAACCGCGCCAGGGTAAGAAATTTCGTTTTCGGTAGTGGCTTCGGATTGGCCTCGTCGAATTCGGTTCCGGCCAGCGCGAAGGCGAAGCGGCGGTCGTTCGGCAAGCCGTGCCCAGAAGTCAGATGAACAATTTCGAGCCGTTCCGGCGTCAATCCCTTGACGACATAACGGCTGATCGCGGTGATATGCCCGTTCATTGGCTCGATCCGCTCCAATAACTCACTCGGCGGCGTTGCGAACCGCCGGGCGGTACGTACCGGGGACGGCTCGAAATGCGACATTGATACGGTTGGCGCCATTGATGGCAACGATCGCAAGGGTAAGCTTTACCAGCTCCTCTTCGCTGAATTGCGCACGCGCCAGGGTGAAGACATCGTCCGGTACGTGATCATCAGCGAGTAGTGTCAGCGCTTCCGTCCAAGCGAGCGCCGCGCGCTCCCGCTCGCTATAGAACGGGCATTCACGCCACGCGCCGACGAGATAGAGCCGTTGCTCGCTCTCGCCCGCGGCGCGCAGTTCCTTCGTATGCATGTCTATGCACCAGGCGCAGCCGTTGATTTGCGAGGCACGAAGCTTGACGAATTCGACGAGCTTGTGGTCGAGGCCGCAATTGCCGACGTAGGCATGGAGCGCGGACATTGCTTTCATCGCATCGGGCGCAGCCTTGCGTGGGTCGAGGCGTGCTTCCATCGACATCATCCTTTCAGGGGAACAGACCTTGGGCATCGGGATGGCGGATCGTCGCGGCCAACATCTCGAAGTCGCCGGTGGCGCGGAGCTGGGTTGCGAGCGCCTGGACCGCCGACATCGCCACCAGTGCCGGCGCCGTCGCGATGGTGATGCGGGCGACGCCCAACCGCTCAAACGCGGTCGCATCGGGCATGCCGGGGCGACCGGTGATATTGACGGGCGCCTCAACCGCCTTGACGAACGCCGCGATGGTCGCGGGATCGCGCAAGCCGAACGGATAGACGCAGTCCGCGCCCGCGGCGAGATAGGCCTTGCAACGCGCGACCGTCGCGGCGAGACGCTCTTCTTCCGCACCACGCTGTAGAAAGAAAACATCACAGCGGGCGTTGATGACGATGGGGACGCCTTCCTGGCGCGCGGCCTCGCGTGCCGCGCCAATCCGCGCAACGGCGTCCTCGGTGTCGCGGATCGGACCGTGTAGGCCGTCCTCGAGATTGACGCCAACCACCCCGGCTTGAACGATCTGCGCGATATGCGTGCCGACTTCGTCCGGCGTCCGTCCATAGCCGGCCTCGATATCCGCCGTGACCGGCACCTGTGCACACCGCACGATGCGCTGGGTCGCGGCAACCACTTCCGTCCAAGGCGCCGCTTCGCCGTCCCGATAGCCCAATGTCCACGCGACACCGCCGCTCGTGGTGGCCAGCGCATCAAACCCCGCGGCCACGAACAGCCGCGCGCTCATTCCATCCCACACATTCGGCAGCAGGAGAACGGGCGGCGCCTGGTGCCGTGCCAGGAACCTCTTCGCCATCTCTATCTGTTGAGCCTTATCCATAGCGGTCTCTTCGTTGTCGAGAAATCCGTGGCAACCGTTGCCCACTCACATCAGGCGTGGTACGCGCACTCCGCGAGAGTCGTCGCGTCAAGCGAACAGAGGAAGGCCTCGCGCGCCACCGCCAGCCGCTTCTTGAGTTGGCAACGCGGGGTCAGCACGCAGGCGCCGCCGTCATTGCGAAAGCATTCGGCCAGGGCTTCCCCTGCCTCCAACGTGCGCACGATGTCGCCCAGTGTAATCGCCTCCGCCGGCCGTGCCAAACGGACTCCGCCCGCCGCGCCACGCCGCGTCGCGACATAGCCGGCGCGCGACAGGTCGCGCACAATCTTGGCGAGGTGATGGCGCGAAATCGCGAATTCGGTGGCGATGTCGTCGGTGGTGAAGGTCCGGCTGGGATCCCCGGCAAGACGCATCATGGCGCGCAGCCCGAGATCGGTGAAGGCGGTCAACCGCATGGGATTTTTCGACGCTCCGCTAATTCGGTGTTGGCAGGGCGCACTATAAGCTCTAATTTGGTATTTGAAATGCCTATTCATTGACGATCATACCAAAGGTATCTCGCGATGACCGATAACGCCGACGATCGCCACGAGTCGCTGGGCAGTTTTGCCTCACCACCCTGCCTTATGCATGAGTTTGCCGATGGCCTGGGGTTGGCGTCCGAGACGGACCCGCAAACGCTCATCGACGTGACGCGCTGGCGGAAGGCGACCCGTGCACGGCTCATCGCCGCGCGGATGAAAATCGACCCGGCGGAACGGGCACAAATGTCGTCGCGCATCGCGATCGCTCTCGACGAATTTCTGGGCGAGATCGCCGGCCGAACGATTGCCGGGTACTGGCCGATCCGCAGCGAACTCGACCTCCGCCCGTGGCTGAAGCGTCTCCGGGGCCGCGGCGGCGTTTGCGCCTTGCCGGCCGTCGTAAGACGCGGCGCCCCCGTAGAGTTCCGTGCCTGGCATTCGGACGATCCGCTCGAACGCGATTTGTTGAACATTCCGGTCCCGCCCCCAACCGAATTGGTGGCGCCCGACATCGTTATTGCGCCGTTGGTCGGCTTTGATAGGGACTGCTATCGCCTCGGTAACGGCAGCGGGTACTACGACCGGACGCTGGCCGCGGTTTCGGGTCGGCCGCGCATCATCGGCGTGGGCGCGGCGGCGGCATCCCTGCCGACGATCTATCCGCAACCGCACGACGTTCCGATGGACGCGATCATCACCGAGCATGGTACGATCATCCGTCAGCCCGCGGGCGGGAAATGCTGACCGACAACCAGACGGGTGATGCCGGCGGGGATGAGGTGATCGCCTTCCTCAATGAGCTTCTGGAAGCGGAACGGGCCGGGTCCCGGGTTACGCTTGAGACGGCGCGCGCTGCCGGCGTGGGGCCGATCGCGGATTTGATGCGAACCATCCAGGGCGATGAAGCGCGGTGGTGTGGCATGCTGCTCCGCCACATCAAGGCGCTGGGAGCGGCGCCATCGCCGAACATCGGCGCGTTCTACGACAAGGCGATGGCCATTCCAGATATCAACGAACGTATCGTATTTCTCAATCGGGGCCAGGGCTGGGTCGTGCGCAAGCTTCGCGAGATGCTGCCGCGTGTCGGCGATGGCGCGCTGCACGCCGATCTCAGCGAGATGCTGCGCTCGCACGAGACCAATATCGCACTTGCCGATGAGGTCGCGCGCGGCGGCCGGTAACAATGTTCCCAAGCTTCGCGAATGTCGCGCGGCGCCGGCAAAAAATTCCAAGACGTGCATTCTGTTTGGCCGCTCCCCGGCGTTCGCGATGATATCAACCTCCTGCGCGACACCGCCGGCGGCCCGCTCGTCCAGAACGTTGGGGCGCTAACGATCAGTTGTTGATATAATCCCGATCCTTGACAGGATAGGACAACGCGAAGCGGGACGACGGATGGAATCCGCGCCCGACAGGCTGGTATGGGAGCAACCAACCGAGGTGACCGAAGCCAAAACACAGGCGGCCCTTACGCATATTTCGGTCGAAGGTCTCTCTTTTCAGTACCGGCCGGCACGGGGACGCAGCGTAACGGCGCTGCGGAATGTGTCGCTCGGCGTTGGGGCGCGGGAGTTCGTGGCGCTGCTAGGGCCATCCGGTTGTGGCAAATCGACCCTGCTCTATCTCGTCGGCGGCTTCCTGCCGATCGAGGCGGGGTCGATCACCGTGGCCGGTCGCCCCGTCACTGGTCCGGGCCCCGACCGCGGCATCGTGTTCCAGCATTTCGCGCTGTTCCCCTGGAAGACGGTGCTCGGCAATGTGCTCTACGGGCTCGAGCGCCAAGGCTTGGCCCGCGATGAACGGCGGCGACGCGCCAAATCCTTCATCGATATGGTGGGGCTTGGCGGGTTCGAGGACAGCTATCCCTCGCAACTTTCGGGCGGCATGAAGCAGCGCGCGGCGATAGCCCGCACGCTCGCCTTCAATCCCGACATTCTCTTGATGGACGAACCGTTTGGCGCGCTCGACGCCCAGACGCGCGCGCTGATGCAGGAGGAACTGCTGACGATCTGGGAGCGGACACGAAAGACTGTGATCTTCGTGACCCACGATGTGCAGGAAGCGGTCTATCTCGCCCAGCGCGTCTTCATCATGTCGTCACGGCCCGGCACCATCAAGGCGGTCGTCGCCACCGATCTCGATAAGAAGGACCCGACATTGCGGCGTGCACCCGCCTTCACCGCCAAGGTCGACGAGGTCTGGCAACTGGTTCATGACGAGGCGGTGCAGGCGCAGGGCATGGGGGCCACCCCGTGAGACGCGTCGTCTCGCACTATCTGCCGCTGCTGCTGATTGCGTTGGCGTGGGAAGGGATCGCGCGGCTCGATCTCTTCGCTTCCTTGCCGGCGCCGAGCGCGATTATCGTCTCCTGGTGGCATCTCTTGATGGCGGGCGATCTTATCGCCAATGGCCTTGCCTCGGTCTATCGCGGCGTTGTCGGGCTCGCGCTCGCGATCGTCGTTGGCAGCGCCCTCGGTATCGCGATGGCCTGGTGGCGCGGAGCCCATTTCCTCCTCAATCCGATCGTTGAGCTCACTTACCCGTTGCCGAAATCGGCCCTCATCCCGGTCACGGCGATCTGGCTTGGTTATGGCGACAGCTCGAAGATTTTGCTGATCTTTCTCGGCTGCATGCTGCCGGTGACGATCGGCGCCTATAATGGCGCGCGCAGCACCGAGGAGGTGCTGATCTGGTCGGCGCGAGGGATGGGCGCGAGCCGCTTGCGCACCCTCTGGGACATCGCCGTGCCAAGCGCGCTGCCAGAGCTCTTCAACGGCATCCGCGTCGCTATTGCCCTCTCGTTTGTGCTCCTCGTCAGCGCCGAACTGATCGTGGCGCGGGCCGGGTTCGGTTATCTCATCGGGCTGCTCGGTGCCTCGGGCGCCTATACGCCGATGTTCGCCGTCGTGCTGACGGTGGCGTTCCTCGGTTTCGCCGCCGACCGGCTATATGTGCTCGCCGCAGGACGGATTCTGCAATGGCGGGAGTAGCGCACGATGTACCCCTCGCCGGGGGTCGCTTGGCGGCCGCGCCATCCTGGCGCGCGGTGGCGGGACGATGGCTTCATATCGGCGGCCAATGGCTCGTCATCCTCGCGCTCCTCGGCGGCTGGGAACTCGTGGCGCGAAGCGGGATCGTCTCGTCCTATCTCCTGCCATCGTTCAGCGCCGTGATGGCACGCATCTGGAGCGACACGCTTACGGGCGATCTGCCGCTCTATCTTGCCCTGACGCTCTATCGCTCGCTGCTGAGCTTCTTCATCGCGGCGGTGGCGGGCGTGTTTCTTGCCTCGCTGATGCACGGCAGCCGATCGGTGCGTTGGTTCTTCGATCCCATCATCTCCGTCGGCTTTCCGATGCCAAAGATCGCCTTCCTGCCAATCGTGGTATTGTGGCTCGGCTTTCACGATCTGTCGAAGATCACGATGGCGACCATCGATGCCTTCTTCCCGGTGGCCACCGCGACGCTGATGGGGCTGGAGGGGGTCGATCGACACCTGATCTGGTCGGCACGCAATATGGGCGCCAAGGATCACGAGCTGTTTCTCGACGTGCTGCTACCGGCTGCCCTGCCGCAGATCATCACCGGATTGCAAGTGGCCCTGCCGATCGCCCTCATCGTCACCATCGTTGCGGAGATGCTGACCGGCGGGATCGGACTCGGTGCCGCCATGGTGAATGCCCAGCGCTATGCCGACTCGCCCGGCGTGTTCGCCGGCATCGTCGAGATCGGCGCGGTGGGGCTGGTTCTCGTCAAGATAATGACGATGATCAGGCGACGGCTACTTGCCTGGCATCAGGAGGAACGCGGCATGACGATGATATAGTCGGTGACGCGCGTGGCGGCGCTTGTCTTGGAGCGACATCATTTGAAGGGAGAGAAACGATGCGAACATTCAGATTTTTCCCGGTCCTGCTGTTGGGACTGGGCCTCGTCGGCGCGCCGGGCGCCGGGGCGGCGACGCCGGTCAATATCCGCGCCGCCTTTGTCGTGCCGGTCGCCAATATCGGCTCGATCTTGTTCGCGAAGAAGGGCGTCGCGAAATATTTGGGCAAGACCTACACGCTCGACATGATCCATTTCCGCGGCACGACGACCCAGATCAACGCCCTCGCGACCGGCAATCTTGATTTAGGGCTGTTAGGGTTTACCTCGCTGCCGCTCGCCATCGAGAACGCGCATCTGACCGATCTGCGCGTCATCATCGACGAGCTCGAGGATGGCGAGCCGGGCTATGCCACCGACGGATATTTCGTGCGCAATGGCAGCGGCATCAAAACCGTGGCCGATCTCAAGGGCAAGGTGCTGGCGACCAACGCCTATGGCAGTGCCGTCGATCTGGCGATGCGGGTCGAGCTGATGAAGCACCACGTCAACCCCAAGACCGACGTCAACATCGTCGAGGCGGCATTTCCGACCATGACGGCGATGCTGCTGGGTGGCAAGGCGGATCTCGTTCCTGACGTACTGCCGTTTTCCGTATCGCCGAAGCTGCTGGCGAAGGCGCATTCGCTCTTCACTCAGCGCGACGGCATGGGCGGCCCCTCGGACCTCGCCATCTGGGTGGCGCGCACGGGGTTCATCGCCGCGCACCGCGCCGCGGTGATCGATTTCTTGTCGGATTATCTGCGCGCCCTGCACTTCTATCTCAATCCGAAGAACCATGCGGAGGCTGTCAAGATCGCGTCGAATTATTCGAAGCTGCCGCCGAAGGTGTTCCAGGGTTGGCTGTTCACCCATAAAGACTATTACCGTCCGCCCAACGGCGTGCCGAGCGCCAAGGTGCTGCAAGCGAACGTCGACACCCTTTATAAATACGGCTTCCTCAAGACCAAAATCGACATGGCGAAATATGTCGATCCCGGCTTGATCGAAGCCGCGGCGAAACGGCTGAAGTGACACGCGATTAGGGGAAAGCGCGGGCGCCGTCCGCGCCTTCCCCGCTTCGCATCACGCGGCGCTTCCTCTAGACTGCGAACGCCACAATCGGGGGAGGCGTGAGATGAAGCGGACGATAAAATGGCTGGTGATCGCGATCGGCGGGGTGGTCGCGATTGTCGTTATCGGTGCCGCCATCGCGATCCTAACGGTCTCGCCCACCGCCTATAAGGGCATCATCCTGGCACAATTGCAAACCGCCACTGGCCGCGACGTAACCATTGCCGGGCCGCTGTCGCTGTCGCTGTTCCCGGAGATCGGCATCTCGGCAACGAAGGTATCACTGGCCGGGGCACCCGGCGGCACCGAGACCGAGATGGTCCAGGTCAAACGGCTCGATTTTGCCGTGGCGATCCTGCCGCTCATTTCAGGCCAGCTCAAGATCGACCGTTTCATCCTGGTCGATCCGGCCATTCATCTCGTCATCGACGCCAAGGGCCGGCCGAACTGGAATTTCGGCGCGGCGCCGTCGGCCACTGAGGCCCCAGCGGCGGGCACGGCACAACCAGCCGCGAGCGCCCTGGCCGCGCTAGCCCGCTTCCGGGTCGGCGAGATGCGCGTCGAAAACGGCGATATCACCTTCACCGATCGCCGCACCGGCACGCAGGCGGAATTGCGCAAGGTCGACCTCGCCATGGCCCTTCCGGCCCTCGACCGGCCGGCAACCTTCAGCGGCACGGTCCAATGGCGCGGCACGCCGGTCGCCGTTTCGGCGACTCTCGCCGACCCCGGTGCGATCATGAACCCCGGGGGCAAGAGCGCCCTGTCACTGAGCCTCACGGCAAAACAGATATCGGCCAAGCTTACCGGAACCCTCCGCGGCACCAGCACCACCGCAAGCCCGCTCGTCTTCGACGGCACGGCCACGATCAAGATGCCGTCGGCGCGCGATTTCATCGCCTGGTCCGGCCTCAAGATTTCGCTGCCGAAACACGGGTTCGGGCCGCTATCGGTGTCTGGCAAGATTCATGATGCGGACGGGATCGCCCAGTTCAGTGACGCGGATTTCAAGCTCGATGCCCTTCGGGCGACCGGAAAAATGACGATCGCCATGACCGGCCCCCGCCTTGCGGCAACGGCGACGCTGGCCGCCGGCACCCTTGACCTCAACCCCTATCTCGGCCCCGCCGCCGCGTCATCGGCGCAATCGGGATGGAGCAGCGCCCCGTTCGACCTTGCGCCGTTGCGCCAGATCGATCTCGATCTCGCGCTGACGGCAACCGCGCTCCGTTATCGCCGGCTGACGATCGGCAAGAGCGATATCGCGCTGCATCTCAAGAATTCCCGTCTCGTGATCGACATCAAGTCGCTCGCGCTCTATCGGGGCAACGTCAAGGGACAGGTCCAACTCGATGCCGTGACGCCCAACGCCCGGCTCACCGCCGCCGTTTCAGCGACCGGGGTCGCGCTGAAGCCGTTTCTCCATGATTTCGCCGACATCGATGCCATCAATGGGACCGGCTCGGGCGATCTCAGCGCGACCGCGACCGGCAACAGCGAACGCGCGCTCGTCCAGACCCTCGACGGCAAAGGCGCTTTCCGCATCGATCATGGCCGGCTCGGCGGCGTCAATTTAGGCGGCATGCTGCATAACGGCTTGGACGCCTTCCACGGCGGCGGAAGCACCGCCATCTCGGCGGCCAGTGGCCATTTCACCATCCGTCGCGGCATCATCCGCAATTCGGATTTGGAGGCCAGCATGAGCGGGATCGATGCCAGCGGCGCGGGCACGATCGATTTACCGAACCGCACCTTGGATTATCGCGTGACGCCGCGGCTGGTCGCCGGCATCGTGACCGTGCCGGTGACCGTCAGCGGCCCGTGGAATGATCTCAGCTATCGGCCCGATCTCGCCGGCATCGCCAAGGGACTGGTCGAGACACCCGGGCGGGCGGTCGAAGGCGCGGCGGGATTGGGGACGAATCTCGGCAAGGGGATCGGCAAAGGGATCGGAAGCGGCATCGGCAACGCGTTGAAGGGTCTGCTCGGGCATTGACGGATCGATCGAAAAGCCCCCGGCGTGATTCTGCCGATCTCGCCGCGGCCGTGCTGCGGGGCGAACGCGCCGCCGTCGCCCGCGCCATCACCCTCATCGAATCGCGCCGTGCCGACCATCGCGGGGCGGCGGAAGCGCTGATCGAGCGGCTGATGCCGCAGGCGGGCCGGTCGGTCCGGCTCGGCGTCTCGGGCGCGCCGGGCGTCGGCAAATCGACCTTCATCGATGCTTTCGGGATGTATCTTCTCGGCGCGGGTCACCGCGTCGCGGTGCTGGCGGTGGACCCGTCTTCGAAACGGACCGGCGGGGCCATCCTCGGCGACAAGACCCGGATGGCGGCCCTCGCCCGGGACGAGCGGGCCTTCATCCGGCCGTCTCCCGCAGGCGGCAGCCTCGGCGGCGTGGCGCGCCACACCCGGGACGCCATCTTGGTTACGGAGGCGGCCGGGTTCGACATCATGATCGTCGAGACGGTGGGCGTCGGCCAGTCGGAAACCATGGTTGCTGAGATGGTCGATCTCTTCCTCCTGCTGATCGCGCCGGGCGGCGGCGACGACCTCCAGGGCATGAAAAAGGGCATCGTCGAACTCGCGGACCTCATCGTCGTGACCAAGGACGATGGCGACCTCGCCCCGGCGGCGCGGCGGGCGGCGGCCGATTATCGTCATGCCTTGCGGCTTCTCGGGCCGGCGGCGGCGGATGCGATCGAGGTGCTGGCGGTATCGGCGCTTCAAGAAAGGGGGATCGATCAGGTTTGGCAGCGCCTTGCGCACCGCATCGAGGCCGCGCGGGAAAGTGGCGCGTTCGCGGCGCGACGGCGGCAACAGGCCGTCGCCGCGCTATGGCGCGAGATCGGCGATGGCCTCCTCGACCTGTTTCACGCCGATGCCGAGGCGGCGCGCCTCTTGCCCGATCTCGAACGGCGCGTTGCCGCCGGCAGCATTACCGCCGCGGCGGCGGCGCGCCTCGCCCTTCAGGCCTTTCACGGCGCGACGCGGTAAGGCCCCTTGGTCCACCGGAATCGGGTCAGGATGCCATTCTCGAAGCGGCAGCGCGCGGCGACATCGCGGGCGAGAAAGCCGCCCTTGGCCGGGACGTTGGGCCGGATACCGACGACGTCCGCGATCAACGTGCTGAGGCTGCCATGCGACGGCGCGGAGATCGTGACATGTGTCACCTTGAGCGTGATCCGGACGCCCGGATAGGAGAGGCGCATGATCTCGGCGCAGCGCGTGCCGTCGCCGCGAGCGCGAAACGGTGCCGATGCGGCGCCGCAACCGGCGAGGACAAGGACGAGCGCGGCGCAGGCCGCAAGCGAAGCGGGACGGATCATGCCGCCATCATGCCGGGCACCGGCCGCGAATTCAAATAGCGATAAGGGGGACATCATCGCGCTCATCCGTCCCATGCCGCACCGGCATTTGACAAGCCGGACGGAAGCCCCGATGAATCAAGCCGATCAAGGGAGGAGTGGACATGGCCAAGTTCAAGGTGGTGACCCCGCGGGGCCAGAGTTTCGCCGTGGTGGCCGGTAATTACGATTTCGAGAACGAGGCGCTCGCTCCTCTCGATGCCGAGATCATCGAAATCCCGGCCGAATCCGAAAACGAATTCATCGCCAACGCCGCCGATGCCGACGCCGTCTATGCCAAGGGCCGCAATTTCACCAAGCGCATGATCGACGGGCTCGGCAAGGCCAGGATCATCGCCCTCGGCACCGTCGGCTCCGACTATATCGATGTCGCGGCGGCGACGGCCAAGGGCATCCCGGTCACCAACATCCCCGACACCTTCATCGAGGAGGTGGCGGATCACGCCCTGATGTTGCTGCTGTCGAGCTTCCGCCGCCTCCTCATCGAGGACAAGATGGTACGCGAAGGGCGATGGCGCGAAGGCCGCCCGGCCTTGAACCAGCCGCGCCTCATGGGCCAGACGCTGGGCTTCATCGCCTTCGGCCATGTCGCGCGCGCCACCGCGATGCGGGCGAGGGCGTTCGGCCTCAACATGATGGCCTATGACCCCTATGTCGAAGAGCTGGTGATGTCGCCCTACGGCGTGCGCCCCGCCACCCTGGAGGAGGTGCTGTGCGAAAGCGATTTCGTATCGATGCACGCGCCCGCTACCGAGGACGCGCGTCACATGCTGACGGAGAAGCACTTCAAGATGATGAAGCCGGGCGCGATCTTCATCAATACCGGGCGCGGGCCGACCGTTGATGAAGCGGCTTTGATCAAGGCCCTGCAAGAGGGTTGGATCGCGGGCGCCGGGCTCGACGTGCTCGAGATCGAACCGCCGAAGCCCGACAACCCGCTCCTCAAGATGGATAATGTGATCCTGACGCCCCATGTCGCCTCGGCCTCGGCGCGGTTCGACCCGGCGCGCCGCCGCCGCGTCGGACATGAGATCGCGCTCGTACTGCGCGGCTACTGGCCGCGCAGCGCGGTCAATCCCACCGTGCTGGAGAAGAGCGATTTGAAGCGCTGGCAGCCCTATTCGATGGAGCGCGGCCCGGCGACGTGAGCGCCAATTTTTTTATCGCCCTTTATTCCTCGCCTCGGCGGAAGCCGCGGTAAGGATACGAGATGAGCAAAGGAGCAGCAGGATGAAAGTCGGCGAAGCGATCGCGGAGATCATGAAGCGCGAGGGTGTGGAGATCCTCACCGCCTATCCGGTCAATCATCTCATCGAATTTGCCGCGGCGATCGACATTCGGCCGATCATCGTGCGCCAGGAGCGGGTCGGGCTCCATATGGCGGATGCAATCTCGCGCCTCACCTCGGGCGATAAGCTCGGCGCCTTCTGCATGCAGCATGGGCCGGGCACGGAAAACGCCTATGGCGGCATCGCCCAGGCCTATTCCGAATCGATCCCGATCCTCGTGGTACCCGGTGGCTATCCGCGCCGCACGGCGCAGGTCGGCGCCAATTACAGCGCCACGCGCGAGATGCGCGGCATCGCCAAGATCGCGGAATCCGTGGTGCTGCCGGCCGAGATCCAGAACATCATGCGGCGCGCCTTCTCGGCGTTGCGCAACGGCCGCGGCGGACCGGCGATCGTCGAGGTGCCGGTCGATCTATGGAACGCCGAGATCGAGGGCGAGCTCGACTACAAACCCGTGGTCCGGACCAAGATGGGGCCCGACCCGGCGGCGGTCCGGGAAGCGGCAAAGCTGCTCGCGGGCGCCAAATCGCCTGTGATCTATGCCGGCCAGGGCGTCCATTGGGCCAAGGCCTGGCCGCAATTGAAACAGCTCGCCGAGTTGCTGGCGATTCCGGTGTGCACCAGCCTCGAAGGCAAGAGCGCTTTTCCCGAAACTCATAAGCTGTCGCTCGGCTCCGGCGGGGTCGCGGTGCCGAAGCCGGTGCGACATTGGCTCGACAGGGCCGATGTCATCTTCGGCGTCGGGTGCAGCTTCACCGAGACCGCGTTCGGCGTGCCGATGCCGAAAGACAAGTCGAAGAAATTCATCCACGCAACGCTCGATCCCAACCATCTGAACAAGGACATCTATGCCACGATCGGGCTCGTCGGCGATGCCGGACTGACGCTCGACGCGCTTCTGGCGGAACTCGGCAAGACGGAGAAAAAGCCGCGCGACGCCGCGAAGGTGGCCAGCGAGATCTCCGAGATGCGCCAGGGCTGGCTGAAGGAATGGATGCCGAAGCTGACCTCGAACGACGCGCCGCTGACGCCCTATCGGGTCATCTGGGATCTCATGCACACGGTCGATGTCGCCAACACCATCATCACCCACGACGCCGGCAGCCCGCGCGATCAGCTCTCGCCCTTCTGGGTGTCGGAGACGCCGCTTTCCTATATCGGGTGGGGCAAGACGACACAGCTCGGCTATGGCCTCGGCCTCGCCATGGGCGCGAAGCTGGTGCATCCCGACAAGCTTTGCATCAATGTCTGGGGCGATGCCGCGATCGGCTTCACTGGCATGGATTTCGAGACCGCGGTGCGCAACCAGATTCCGATCATGTCGGTGCTGTTCAACAATTTTTCGATGGCGATCGAGCTTGCGGTCATGCCGGTCTCGACCAAGAAATACCGCGCGACCGATATTTCCGGCGATTACGCGGCGATGGCGCGTGCCTTTGGCGGCCATGGCGAGCGCGTGACGGCGCCGGGCGAGATCATCCCCGCCATCAAGCGCGGCATCGAGCAGACCAGGAAGGGCGTGCCGGTGCTGCTCGAATTCATCACCGCCAAGGAAACCACCATCTCGCGCTATCTGCCGGAGAAGTGAGACCGGCGGGAAGCCGCTACGCGACGAGGCCCTGGCCGCGCATTAGGCCGAGGACCTTGTCGCGGATTTCCTGGGGAAACATCAGGAACAAACCGGGCAGCACCTCGGCCTTGAAGCCGGGCAAGATATCGGCGAGCTGCCGCAGCCGAAGCTCGGCTTGTGCCTTGTCGTCGCGACCGCATTCCGCGACGATCGCCCACGCATAGCCCATTGGAAAGCGGGGGTTCATCTCGATTGTCTTGTGCACCGCGACCGCGGCCTCGTCATACTCATTCAACGCGATGCGGGCAATTGCGATACCGGCATGGGCGAGATAGCCGCTCGGGTCGATGGGACTTAGCCGCAATGCGCTCGTGGCGTCCTCGATCGCGGCCCGCGGTTCGCCGGTCAGCGCCAGCGCGATACTGTGATAGGCGCGCGCGACCGCGAGGTTGGGGTTGATCTGGACGGCCCTGTCGAGCGCCGCGCGACCACCGCCGCTGTCGGCACCCACAATGAGCAGAACCCACCCGGCTTCAGTCAGGACGGCGCCGTCGTCCGCGCCAATCGCCAGGGCGCGGTGGGCATGCTTCTCCGCCGCCTGCCGCGCCTCAACCCGCGCCTCCCCAACCGCGCTGCGAAACACTTGGCCATGGGCGTTGGCCAGCAGGCTGTGGGCGTAAGCGTAGTCGGGATCGAGCGCGAGCGCCTGTTCCAGATATTGGAACGCCTGTATCGTTTCCGTCGGCGTATTGGCGAGGATATGAGCCTGGGCGCGGAGGACATAATCATAGGCATCGAGGTTGGCCGGCGGCTTGCGCCGCGACCGCTCGATTTCCGCCTTCTGCAAGCTGGGCACCAGCGCGCCGACCACGCTTTCGGTGACGCGGTCCTGTAGCTCGAAGACGTCTTCGAGCGCGCCGTCGAACTTGTCGGCCCAGAGATGGGTGCGGGTCGCGGCGTCGATCAGCTGGCCGGTGATGCGGACGCGATTGCCGACCTTGCGCACGCTGCCCTCGAGCACATAGCGCACACCCAGTTCGCGCGCCACCTGCTGGATATCGACCGCCTTGCCCTTATAGATGAAGCTCGAATTGCGGGCGATGACGAACAATTCCCTGAACCGCGACAGCGCGGTGATGATGTCCTCCACCATGCCGTCGGCGAAATAATCCTGCTCGAGATCGCCGCTCATATTGGTGAACGGCAGCACCGCGATCGAAGGCCGGTCGGGAAGCTTCAGCGACGGCCCGGCAAGTGGCGGTTCGCCCGGGGTCGCGGTCGAAGCGACGCGGAAGGCGCGCACCGGCCGCGGCATGTTCTTGAGTTGCTGCTCGCCCTCATCCGCGAACGCGATCTCCGCCTTGCCGACGACCTGGTCGTGGAGGCTGGACGAGATGAGGATGCCGCCCGGCTTCGCCAACGCTTCGAGTCGCGCCGCGACGTTGACGCCGTCGCCGAAGACGTCATCGCCGTCGATTATGACGTCGCCAAGATTGATGCCGATGCGGAAGGCGAGGCGCTTATCCGCGGGCAGATCGACATCGCGCGACGCCATTGCCCGTTGCCAAGCGACGGCGCAGGTGACGGCGTCGATCGCGCTGCCGAACTGCACCAGAACGCCGTCGCCCGTGGTCTTCACGATGCGGCCGCCATGCGCCGCGACCACCGGCTCGACTACCTCGCCAAGCGCGCGCTTCAGACGCCGCAAGGTGCCGGACTCGTCGCTCGCCATGAGGCCGGAATAACCGACCACATCGGCAGCGAGGATCGCGGCAAGCCGGTGTTCGAGACGGTCCTGCGGCGCATCGCTCATCGGATTACCAGCCCTGCCAACGCCAACATCGTCAGGATCCCGAGCCTCGTTATGACGCTTGAGGGGAAATCTGTTCCACTCGCGTCCTTCTGACAAGCCCGACGCGTCAATGTGGGGTGTTTGCGCCGACCTCGTCCCCAATGCTGGGAGGCGATCGCCCCCCCGTATCTCGCGATGTCAGATAGGCGAAATCATGCGCGCTTTGGAGGTTCCGTCCACGCCCGCCGGGCGATAGATTGCGGGGGGACCAGATTCGGGAGGGCGTCGGCGCGATGACCATCAAAGGCAAGGCCTATATCGCCGGTATCTATGAGCATCCGAGGCGGCTCGCGACCGACAAATCGCTGCCGCAGCTTCATGCCGAGGTGGCAAAGGGCGCCATTGCCGATGCCGGACTCACCCATCAGGATGTCGACGGCTATTTCTGTGCCGGCGACGCGCCGGGCCTCGGCGCCTTGTCGATGATCGACTATCTCGGCATCCGGCCGAAGCACATCGATTCGACCGAGACCGGCGGCTCCTCCTATGTGATCCATGTCGCCCACGCGGCCGCGGCGATCGCCGCAGGAAAATGCAACGTCGCGCTCATCACCCTCGCCGGGCGGCCGCGCGCCGACGGCGGCCAGATGCGGCCGCTGGCACGTGGCGAGCCACCGCCCGAAGCCGGCTTCGAGGCGCCTTACGGTCCCGCGGTCCTGAACCTTTATGCCATGTGCGCGATGCGTCACATGCACGAGTTCGGCACGACGCCGGAGCAGCTCGCCTGGGTCAAGGTTGCGGCCTCGCACCATGCGCAGCACAATCCCAACGCCATGCTGCGCAACGTCGTGACCGTGGAAGACGTCGTCAATTCGCCTATCGTCGCCGATCCCTTGCACCGTCTCGATTGCTGTGTCATCTCGGATGGCGGCGGCGCGCTGATCGTGGTCAGCCCGGATATCGCTAAAAGCCTCAACCGGCCGCGGATCAAGATTCTCGGCGCCGGCGAGTTCTCAAAAAACCAGATGGGCGGCAAGATCGATCTTACCTATTCCGGCGCCCGCGTCTCGGGACCGATCGCGTTCGCCGAGGCTGGGGTCAAGCAGGGCGACATCAAATACGCCTCGATCTATGACAGCTTTACCATCACGGTGCTGATGACGCTCGAGGATCTGGGTTTCTGCGAGAAGGGCGCGGGCGGCCGCTTCGTCGCCGACGGCAATCTCATCTCGGGCGTTGGCAAGTTGCCCTTCAACACCGATGGCGGCGGTCTTTGCAATAACCATCCCGGCAATCGCGGCGGCATGACCAAGGTGATCGAGGCGGTGCGGCAGCTTCGCGGCGAAGCGCATCCCGCGGTGCAGGTGAAGAATTGCGACATCGCCTTGGCGCACGGCACCGGCGGCTCGCTCGGCACCCGGCACGGCAGCGCCACCCTCATCATGGAGCGCGAATGATGGCCACCGCCCGTAAAATCCCTGCCCCTGCGATCAACGCCGAGACGAAACCCTTTTGGGACGCGGCCGCGAACGGGCAGTTGCTGGTGAAGAAATGCCTTGCCTGCGGCGAGGTGCATTATTATCCGCGGACGATCTGCCCCTTCTGCCACAGCGATCGCACGGAGTGGCTCGCCGCCTCCGGCCAGGGCACGATCTATTCCTATAGCGTCATGCGCCGCGCGGCAGAACCCTATGCGATCGCCTATGTCGCGCTTGAAGAAGGCGCGACGGTGCTGACCAACATCGTCGGTTGCCCGTTCGACGAGATCGCGATCGGCAAGGCGGTGCGGGTCGTCTTCACGCCGTCCGAAGGCGGCCCGCCGGTGCCGATGTTCACCCTGGCGTGACGTGGCGCAGGATTCGAACGAGCCCTCATCCGACCGCCTTTTCGCCTATCCGCCCTATCTTCTGTTCTGGACCGCGCGGAGCCTTTCCGCCTTCGCGGTACAGATGGCGGCGGTGGCGACCGGGTGGCTGGTCTATCAGCTCACCCACAGCGCCTATTTCCTCGGTCTGATCGGCCTGGCGCAGTTCGTCCCGGTGTTGTTGCTGACGTTGCCGGCGGGACATATCGCCGACCGGTTCGACCGCCGCCGCATCGTCGCGATCTGCCAATTCATCGAAGGCGCGGCGCTCGCGCTGCTCGCCATCGGCGTCCTTGGCCGCTGGCTCAGCCTCGGCGAAATATTCGCCGCGGTCGCGGTGCTGGGCGCTGCGCAGGCCTTCGAGCGACCGACCATGGCGGCCCTCCTGCCCTCCTTGGTACCGCCCAGGATATTGCCGCGCGCCATCGCGATGTCGTCCTCGGCGAACCAGTCGGCCAATATCATCGGTCCGGCGGCGGGCGGGCTGCTTTATGCCGTCCATGTCGCGGTGCCATTTACGGCGGCGGCGGGACTCATGCTGGCGGCCGCGATCCTGGTCACCGCGATCAGCGCGAGGCCAAAGGCCGCAGGCGCCCGCGAGAAGGCGACCCTCGCCTCGGTGTTTTCCGGCATCGCCTTTATCCGGGCGCGGCCGATCCTGATGGGTGCGATCTCGCTTGATCTCTTCGCGGTGCTTCTGGGCGGTGCGACCGCCCTCCTGCCGATCTTTGCGGACAACATCCTCGGCACCGGGCCGTGGGGCCTCGGCGTGTTGCGTGCCGGGCCGGCGGCGGGCGCGCTCGTCATGTCGATCGTGCTGACGCGGATGTCGCTGCGGCGCCGGGTCGGCACCAAGCTCTTCGTCGCGGTGGCGGCGTTCGGTCTCGCCACCATCCTCTTCGCGCTATCGCGCAACATCGTGCTGTCGTTCGTCGCGCTGGTCGCGGTCGGCGCCGCCGACAATGTCAGCGTGGTGATCCGCTCGTCCCTGGTACAACTCGGCACGCCCGATGCGGTGCGCGGCCGCGTCAATGCCGTGAATTCGCTCTTCATCGGCACCTCGAACCAATTGGGCGAGTTCGAAAGCGGCATCACCGCGGGGCTCATGGGCGCGGTGCCGGCGGTATTGCTGGGCGGCGCCGCGACCATCGCGGTCGCGATCATCTGGATGCGGCTGTTCCCGGCGCTGCGGCAGGTCGAAGGGCTGGCGGCGGGTCCGACCGACTGACGGGGACCGCCGCGCGCCGCCGCTACTTCTTCGCGAAGGCGGGACAGCCGCCCGGACCACCGAGCGGGCGGAACACCGTGTTGCCCGGCATGGTGGCCAGCACCTTCGTCCAATCATAAGGGCCCTTCGATTCCGCCGGGCTCTTCACCTGCATCAGATAGATGCTATGCACCATCCGCCCGTCGGGCCGCAGATGGCCGTCGGCGGTGAAGGCGTCGTCGATCTTCATCTGGCGCAGCGCGGCCAACACTTTCTTGGGATCGACCGAATGCGTCTTCTTCACCGCGAGCAGATAGGACCGTATGACTGAATAGAGCCCGACCTGGAAATCGGCCGGCACCATGCCATGGCTGCGCTTGACGAATTCCTTAAAAAAAGCGCGGGACTTGGCATCGCGATCCGGATTCCACCACGCGGTGTAGATCAATCCGGCGGCATTGGCGAGACCCATGGATTTGACCTCGGTCAAATCCATGCCGGCAAAGATCTTCTGCCCGCCGGCGATTACACCGAATTCCTTGGCGGCCTTGATCGCGTTAATCGTGTCCTGGCCACCATTGGCAAGTGCGATCACCTGGGCATGCGAGGCTTGGGCCTGAAGCACGTAGGAGGCAAAATCCGACGTGCCGATCGGGTGATAGACCGCGCCCAGGACCTTGCCGCCATGCGCCAGCACCTCGCGCGTGATACCCGCCTGGATGCCACGGCCGAAGACATAATCGGCAGTGATGAAGAACCACGTCTTGCCAAGATAGGGGATCGCGGCGCCGGCGGCGCTGCCGGCGGCATAGGTGTCGTAGACCCATTGCACCAGATTGTTGGGCGCACACGCCTTGCCGGTGAAATCGGACGAGCCGGCGCCGGTCAGCAGGATCAGCTTGTGGCGCTTCTTCGCGACATTGAGCACGGCGAAGGCGACGGCCGAATCGATCAGATCGGCGATCGTATCGACATGATCGACATCAAACCAATGGCTCGCGATCGCCGCGCCGATATCCGGTTTGTCCTGGTGGTCGGCGGCGACGATTTCAATTTTGGCGCCGTCGATCTTGCCGCCGAAATCGTCCGCGGCCATATGCGCCGCGAGCACGGCGCCGGGGCCACCTTGAGCCGAATACGGCCCCGACAAGTCGGTCAGCACCCCGATCTTGACGACGCCGTTCGGAATCTCGGCGCGGGCGACGCCCGCCACGGCCAAGGCCGCCGCGACCGTGGCGATCATTAAAGTTAAGCTCGTCCGCATCATCCTGACCCTCCCATTATAGGAATTTGATTATTTAGAGAGGCTAGTAAATTCGCTGTGCGCAATCAATCGAGCGGCACGGCCGCGGACATCACCGGCCCGATCTCGTCATGAATGACGAGGTCGGCGATCTCATCCAGCTCGGTCGCCTCGCGATTGACGATGACGAGCGTCGCGCCGTTGCGCTTCGCCAGGACTGGAAATCCGGCCGCCGGATACACCACCAGGGACGAGCCCAGGACCAGGAAGAGATCACATTGCAGCGTTTCCGCCTCGGCGCGGTCCATGGCGGGACGCGGCATCGCCTGACCGAAAGAGATGGTCGCGGTCTTGACGATGCCGCCACAATCGCGACAGGCGGGAATCTCGCCGCGGCCGAGAAAGCTCTGCTTCAACACTTCAAGCTCGTGCCGCAGCCCGCAATCGAGACAAGTGGCATAGCTCGCATTGCCATGAAGCTCGATCACCTGTGCCGCGGAGATGCCCGATTCCTGATGGAGATTGTCGACATTCTGAGTGATGACCGACGACACGTTGCGGCGCCCGACGAGCCGTGCGACAGCGTAATGGCCGGCATTGGGCCGGGCGCCGGTCCAGCCCATGACGCCGGTGAAGCTGCGCGTCCAGGCCTCGCGGCGTTTTTCCTCGGTTTGCACGAACTCATCGAAATAGATCGGCTTCATCCGGCTCCAGACGCCGCCGGGGCTGCGGAAATCCGGGATACCCGATTCGGTCGAGATGCCGGCACCGGTGAAGACCACGACGCGGCGCGACGTGGCGATCATTCGGGCGAGCCGATCCCGTGACATTGCGCCTAGACGAAGCGCCGGACCAAGCGCACGAGGCGCGGCGCGGTGATGACGGCCGTTTGCATGTGGCGCTGGCGCGGCGGAGGTTCAGATCTGCGTCAGCGGTCCATAGGTTTCGGGTCGCCGGTCGCGGAAGAACTGCCACAGATTGCGGACCTCGCGGACCAGGTCCCAATCCATGTCGGCGATGAGGAGTTCGTCCTTATCCTCGCTCGCCTTGGCGATGATCTGGCCGCGCGGATTGACGAAATAGGACGAGCCATAAAAGCGGCCGATATTCCACGGCGCCTCGGTGCCGACGCGGTTGATGGCGCCGATATAGCAGCCATTCGCCGCCGCCGAGGCCGGCTGCTCCAACTCCCAGAGGTACTGGCTGAGGCCCGCCACGGTGGCCGAGGGATTGACGATGTATTCGGCGCCGTTCAAGGCCAGCGCGCGCCAACCTTCGGGGAAATGCCGGTCGTAACAGATATAGACGCCGAGCCTGCAATAGGCGGTCTGGAACACCGGCCAGCCGGAATTCCCCGGCTTGAAGAAGAATTTCTCATAAAATCCGGCGACCTGGGGAATGTGGGACTTGCGGTACTTGCCAAGATATTTGCCGTCGGCGTCGATCACCGCGGCGGTGTTGTAATAGACGCCGGTGATGTCCTCCTCATAGATCGGCACCACGATCACCATCGAGTGCTTCTTTGCAATCTCCTGCATCATGCGGGTGGTCGGGCCGTCCGGAATTTTTTCGACGGCGGCGTACCATTTGACGTCCTGGCTCGGGCAAAAATAGGGCTGGTTGAACACTTCCTGCAGGCACAGCACCTGCACCCCCGCCTTGCCCGCCTTTTCGATGAGCGGCAGATGTGCATCGTTCATCCGCGCCTTGATCACCTCGGGCGACATTGACGTGTCGCCTTTGAGGCTCATTTGGATCAATCCGCCCTTCAGCATGGTCATGGCTCACCTCGTCTCCCGTCGAATGCCTTAGCTTAGTCTCGCCGGCATGCCGCCGGCAATGATGGCCCATGCCATTGCGGCCGGAGGCCGATGCGGCGACAATGCCCCGATCGATCCTTACCAGGGGAAGAAACCATGGCTCGGCCCAGAATCCGCCATCTCGCGATCTTCGCGCGCAGCCCCAAGAAGGTGGCGCAATTCTATCGTGACGCGTTCGAGATGGAGGTGGTCCATCAGGCGCCCAACGACACCGCGTTCTTTTTGAGCGACGGCTATCTGACCCTCGCCATCCTGCCGCACCGGCTCGAAGGTGAGGCGGCGGCCGGCCTCAATCATTTCGGCTTCGAGATCGAGGATCTCGACAAGGCGCGGGCAAAACTCGCCGATTTCGGCGTCGAAATGCCGAAACCGCGCCCCGCCGAGCGGCCTTATGCCGAATTCCGCGCCTGCGACCCCGAAGGCAACCAATTCGACCTCTCGGTCCATGGCTTCGCGGAGGTCGAGACCGGTCATGACCGGGCGGCCAAGACAGAGAAGGTGTAACTGGTCATCTCTCGTCCGTTAATCAGTAGTCAGCGTGCGCACTGAAGACTGGATCACGGACGGCCGATGACCGCCATGTGGTTCCAGTTCGCTTCCGCCTTCGTCACCCTGTTCGTGGTGGTCGATCCGGTCGGCATCGCCGTGATCGCCGGCGGGATGACGCAAGGCCTGTCGACCGAGGCGCGGCGCTCGATCGCGTGGCGCGGCAGTCTCATCGCGACCATCCTTCTCATCGCCTTCGCCTTCGGCGGTGAAGCGCTGCTCGAGGCGCTCGGCATCACCCTGCCGGCGTTGCGTATCGCCGGCGGGATTCTCCTCTTCCTGCTGTCGATCGACATGGTGTTCGCGCGACCCTCCGGCATCCGCACCCCGACCGCGCCGGAACAGGCCGAGGCGAGCCAGCGCCAGGACATCGCCGTGTTCCCGCTGGCTTTTCCGCTCCTGGCCGGGCCGGGCGCGATGACCTCGATCGTGCTCCTGGTCGCGCGCGCCGGGACCCCGTCCGGCGTCGCCTTGGTGATCGGCGCGCTGCTCGTCGTCCTGGCGATGGCCTATGTCGCGCTGCGCTATGCCGAGCGAGTAACGAGGCTCCTCGGCGTCACCGGCGCCAATGTCGTCGGGCGGCTCTTCGGTGTCATCCTCGCCGCGCTCGCCGTCCAGTTCGTGCTGGACGGGCTGGCGCAGGGGTTGCCCCGGCTTGGCTAATTCTTCGACTTGTCGACCAGCGCGTTCTGCTTGATCCAGGGCATCATGGCGCGGAGCTGCTCGCCTACCTCTTCGATCTGGTGTTCCGCGGCGCGGCGGCGCATCGCCTTGAAGCTGGGCTGGCCGGCGGTATTCTCCAGCACCCACTTCTTGGCGAACTCGCCCGATTGGATATCGGCCAGGACGCGCCTCATCTCGGCCTTGACCTCGGGCGAGACGATGCGCGGACCGCTGGTATAATCGCCATATTCCGCGGTGTTCGAGATCGAATAGCGCATATTGGCGATGCCGCCCTCATAGATGAGGTCGACGATCAGCTTGACCTCGTGACAGCATTCGAAATAGGCCATCTCGGGCGCATAGCCCGCCTCGACCAGGGTCTCGAACCCGGCGAGAATCAGCGAGGTGAGGCCGCCGCACAGCACCGACTGTTCGCCGAAAAGGTCGGTCTCGCACTCCTCCTTGAAGGTGGTCTCGATCACGCCGGCGCGGCCACCGCCGATCGCCGAGGCGTAGGAGAGGGCGAGTTCCAAGGCGTTGGCCGACGGGTTCTGCGCGACCGCGACGAGGCAGGGCACGCCGCCGCCGCGAACGTATTCTGAGCGCACGGTATGGCCCGGCCCCTTCGGTGCGATCATGAAGACATCCATGTCGGGCCGCGGCTCGACGAGGCGGAAATGGATGTTGAAGCCATGGGCAAAGGCGAGCGCCGTATCGGGCCGCATATTGGGCAGGAGGTCGTCGGCATAGAGCTTCGCCTGAAGTTCGTCCGGCGTCAGCACCATCACGACATCGGCCCATTTGGCGCCCTCGGCCGGGGTCATGACCTCGAACTTGGCGTCCTTCGCCTTCTTGGCCGAGGCGGAGCCGGGGCGCAGCGCGACCCGCACGTCCTTGACGCCGCTGTCGCGCAGATTGGCGGCATGGGCATGGCCCTGGCTGCCATAGCCGACCACCAGCACCTTCTTGCCCTTCACCAGATTTACATCGGCATCGCGATCGTAATAGACCCGCATTGGCGTTATCCTTGCTTCAAGCTGTGATCAGTTGTGATCAGTATAGCAGCTCCTCTCCCGCTTGCGGGAGAGGGTGTCCGGCGCAAAGCGCCGGGCGGGTGAGGGTTCGGTGCTCTACGAGATGGCAGGCGGGGCGCTATCGGCGTGAGTATGGGCAAGGATGATTTTCTCGCCTGCCCCTTCGAAAAAGACCAGCAACCAAAACGAAAAGCTCGCGTCATCGACTGCCCTTCCATAGAAATATCGAAACGGTTGGCCGTCACCTACTTGTACATGTTTGGGCTGTAGCCTTTTGAGCACAGACAGCGCACCCTCCCAATTCGGCTTGGTTTTGTCGATTAACACAAGCTCGATACAAGCATCCTTACCGAGACGCGCCTCGAAATGATGCCAGTACAACCCCCGGACGATCCTTGTAAGGACGCGATTGTGAGCGTCAGGCGTCATCGGTACAGCGTAGCCGTATCCGAGATAGATGCCACCGGCCGAATATCGTTCAACCGGTCTCGCCCCGACAACTCGTTTCCGCGTCGCCTTGTTGCGTCGCATGGAGCGTAAGCTTGGCTGAAGTCGTTCAGCGGCATTTGCCGATTCCCGGAAACTGCCGGCCATGATGCTCAATTCATTGCGAAACACCTCGTCATCATCGGAAGCGCCGTTATTACAGTTTTTGCAAGCAGGAATAGTGATCAAATTGGAGGGTAAGGGCGGCGTGAAGAGGCACCGCGGTGGCACATGATCGACCGTACAGGCAGGTTCGCCGCAGTAGGCGCAAATATCGTGCGGGGTAGTGTTGTGGCTCATGGTGCGTTAGCGTCACGGTGGCGGCCAGCGCGGAGCGCTGCGCAAGAGAGGGTATGTTAAACTTGCGATATGCCTTCGCAAAGAGCACGTACATTACGCCAGACCATGACCGACGCCGAGCGACGGCTATGGTCCGCGCTTCGCGACCGCCGCCTGGAAGGATACAAATTCCGCCGTCAGTACCCACTCGGTCCGTTCATTCTTGACTTTGTTTGCATTGAACATCGGCTGGCGGTGGAAGCGGACGGGAGTCAGCATGCCGACAGCGAAAAAGATGCGCGTCGCACCGCATGGCTTGAAAGTCGAGGATGGCGCGTGATGCGCTTCTGGAACAACGACATTCTGACCAATATCGATGGAGTCGCGGCGGCGCTTCTCCTTGCATTAAAGAACCCTCACCCGCCCAGCGCTTCGCGCTGAGCTTCCCTCTCCCGCAAGCGGGCGAGGGGTTATCTCCACATCGCGTTATCACTTCGCGTTAAAACCCTTGGGCGCCGCGCGAGATCGCGACGATGCCGGTGCGCGAGACATCGACGAGGCCCAACGGCTCCATCAAATGGATAAAGGCATCGAGCTTTTCGGTCGAGCCGGTCATCTCGAAGACAAAGCTGTCGGTCGTCGAATCCACCACCCGGGCGCGGAAGATATCGGCAAGGCGTAAGGATTCAATACGTTTGTCGCCGCTGCTCTTGACCTTGATGAGGGCGAGTTCGCGCGCAACGTGAGGCCCCTCGGCCGAGAGATCGCGCACCCGATGGACCGGCACCAGACGCGAGAGCTGGTTCTTGATCTGCTCGATGATCATCGCCGTGCCGGAGGTGACGATGGTGATGCGCGAGAGATTGTCGCGCTTTTCCACCTCGGCGACGGTCAGCGATTCAATGTTATAGCCGCGGCCCGAGAACAGGCCGACGACCCGGGCAAGCACCCCCGGCTCGTTATCGACCAGGACCGAGATGGTGGCGGCATGGATGCCTTCCGTCGCCGGCGGCGACGGTGTCGGCTTCCTTGCCGCCTTCGCGGCGGCGCCTTTGGTTGGGAGTCGCAAAGCCATCGCTCACACCAGGACCATGCCTTCTTCCGAGACCGGCGCCGGGCCGGCCTTTTCCGGCGGACCCAGCAGGATCTCGTTATGGGCGGCGCCCGATGGGATCATCGGGAAGCAATTCTCGGCCGGATCGACCGCGATATCGGCAATGACGGCGCCGTCATGGGCCAGCATCGCCTTGATGACGTCATCGACCTCGTCCGGCCTCGTCGCGCGCAGGCCCTTGGCGCCGAAGGCTTCCGCCAATTTGACGAAATCGGGCAGCGCGGCGGTAAAGCTCTCGGAATAGCGTCCGCCGTGAAGCAGCTCCTGCCACTGGCGAACCATGCCCATGTACTGATTGTTGACGATAAAGACTTTCAGCGGCAGTCGGTATTGCGCCACCGTCGACATTTCCTGGATGTTCATGAGGATCGAGGCCTCGCCGGCAATGTCGATGACGAGGCTCTCGGGATGCGCAACCTGCACGCCGACCGCGGCCGGCAGGCCATAGCCCATGGTGCCGAGCCCGCCCGAAGTCATCCAATGCTGCGGCGCCTCGAACTTGAAGTGTTGCGCGGCCCACATTTGATGCTGGCCGACTTCGGTGGTGATATAGACGTCGCGGCCGCGGGTCAGGGCATAGAGCCGCTCGATCGCGTATTGCGGCTTGATGATCTTGTCGGAATTGGCATAGTCGAGCGACCGCTTCGCCCGCCACCCGTCGATCTCCTTCCACCATTTCTGAAGATGCGCCTTGTCGGGCTTGAAGCGTTTGGCCTTTAGCTGCGCGATGAGCGCCTCGAGCGCGGCCGCGGCATCGCCCACCACCGGGACGTCGATCGGGATGTTCTTGTTGATCGAGGACGGGTCGATGTCGAGATGGATTTTCTTCGATCCGGGCGAGAAGGCGTTGACCCGGCCGGTGACGCGATCATCGAACCGGGCGCCGACCGCGATCATGAGGTCGCAATCGTGCATCGCGAGATTGGCCTCATAGGTGCCGTGCATGCCGACGAGGCCGAGGAATCGCGGGTCCGAGGCGGGCAGCGCCCCCAGCCCCATCAAGGTCAAGGTGCAAGGAAAGCCCGAGGTCCGCACCAGTTCGGTAAAGAGCTTCGAAGCCTTCGGTCCTGCATTGATAATGCCGCCGCCGCCATAGAAGAGCGGCTTCTTCGCCGCCATGATGAGGTCCGCCGCCTCGGCGATACGCGCCGGGTCGGGCTTCACCTGGGGTTTGTAGCGCTTGTTGGCGCTGTCGTCCGGCTCGTGATAGGTGCCGGCGGTCATCAGGATGTCCTTCGGCAGATCGACCACCACCGGCCCCGGCCGGCCGGTGCGCGCGACATAGAACGCTTCGTGCATGATGCGGGCGAGGTCGTTCACGTCCTTGACGAGATAATTGTGCTTGGTACAGGGCCGGGTAATGCCCGTGATATCGGCCTCCTGAAAGGCGTCGTTGCCGATGAGGTGGGTCGGCACCTGGCCCGTCAGGCAGACGATCGGCACCGAATCCATGAACGCATCGGCAAGGCCGGTGACGGCGTTGGTGGCGCCGGGGCCGCTCGTCACCAGGACGGCGCCGACCTTGCCGGTCGAGCGGGCATAGCCTTCGGCGGCGTGCAGCGCGCCCTGCTCATGCCGGACCAGGATGTGGCGAAGCTGGTTCTGCTTGAAGAGCGCGTCATAGATCGGCAGCACGGCGCCGCCCGGATAGCCGAAAACGACCTCAACCCCCTGATCTACCAGGGCTTTGATGACCATTTCCCCACCCAGCATTTGACCCGCGGCCATATCTCCACTCCTCCGGTTCAAGGACGCCGGCCCGCGCCGGCCCAATGATTTTGCGCTGCGGGAGAATCCCGCGGCAAGGCCGTCAACCTAATGGCCGCGCCCGCCAGGGTCAACCTTCAATGGCGAATAAATGAATATACTTCAGGTAATATTCTTTCCGAAAATTGCGCATCGATCGTTCGCACGCGCTGGCCTGGCCCAGGTTTTATCTGATGTTTGAACCAGGTATATTGCCGTTTGGCATAATTCCGAATTGCCTGTTGCGCCGCAGCAATGGCGTTGCCCTGCGTGATCTCGCCACGCTTCCACCGGGCGAGTTCGCCTACCCCGAGCGCCCGCATCGCGGGTAGCGCCGGGTCGAGGCCACGATCGAGCAGCGCTTCGACCTCGGTTTCGGCACCCTCATCCAACATCCGCAGGAACCGGGCATCGCATGCCTCGTAAAGCGGCGCCCGTGGCGGCAGCAGCAGGATGAGGGTGGCATCGAAGCCGGCCTCCGGCGCCGGCGATGCCGCCTGCCATTCGGCGAGGGGGTGGCCGGTCGCCGCCACGACCTCATAGGCGCGCACGACGCGCTGTCGGTCGCCGGGCGCGAGCCGTGCCGCCGCCGCGGGATCGAGCCGCGCCAGCGCGGCATGAAAGGCGGTCGGGCCGAGCGCCGCGTGCAGCGTCCGGGCCTCGTCGCGAATTGCCGTTGGAATCCGGGGAACCGGCGCGATGCCTTCGATCAGCACCTTCAAATAAAGCCCGGTGCCGCCGACAAGGATCGGCAATCGGCCCGCGGCCCTGGTGGCCGCGATCTCGGCGACGGCGCGCCCGCGCCATTGGCCGGCGGAGAATGCGTCGGCTTCATCGACCATG
>JBOHLV010000020.1:0-10042 GCA_050729815.1 Allostellaceae bacterium | reverse complement strand
TGCCGATGCGCTCGACGCCGAAACGCTGGCGGGTGGTTTGCTGGCGATGATGGAAGCTGGCGATCCGGCAAGAAAGGAGAGCTGGCGCAAGCGCGGCCAGGCGTTCTTTCAGCGGCGGCCACGTGACGCTGCGCGCGGCACTCAAACCCGTGACGCTGGCCTTGCGGCGAGCAAGAGCGATGCGGCATCGGCTTGAGGCGGCTCATGCGCGAAACGACAGGCGCGAATGGGTCGTGAAGCGCCGCGAGCGCACGCGCCATTTGATTGAGCTCGGCGGGTTGGTTGCCAAGGCTGGGCTGGTCGAACTGACGGGCGATGATCGTGCCGTGATCTTTGGCGCCCTCTTGACGGTCGCGGATCGGCTCCGTGAAGCCGAGCGCCAGCAGACGCTGGTCCGCTGGGGACGGCGCGGACATCGCGCCTTCGCGGCGGACGTCGCCGAGAAGGAGGAGGAACGGGACGCGGGGTAAAGTTGCTGTTGCGCCGTGATTATGGGCGATTTGGAATCGGCGGAACCCAGTATGTATGGAAGCAACCACACCATCCCAATTGCATCTATTTCTTCCCGGCGCTTCGCGCGGAGCGCGACCGATCTTGTCGCGATTGGAACGCCGGTCGATATGTTCGGCGCCAGCTTCCCGAGTGAGCGTCGCCATGCCCGAACCCGATCGTATTCTGCGCATCCGCACCGTTCTCAACCGCACCGGGCTGAGCCGCTCGACGCTCTATCGCAAAATGTCCGACGGCAGCTTTCCGCGGCAGGTCAAAATCGGCGAACACAGCGCCGGCTGGCGCGAGTCCGCCATCAATCAATGGATCAACGATCCGCCTGGATATCGTGAAAAATCCACTGACTGAATTCAGGCCGCAGCTCCCTCGCGAAGGGGAACAACTTTTCCGCTCTTCGTACCCGCGCAGTAAGCCGCCCACGCTTCCATCAGCTTGCGACGCTTGTCGAACAGATCGCCGCGCCGATACGCAGCCTCGGCCTTGTTGCCCACGGCGTGTGCCAGAGCCATTTCGCAGACTTCGTGTGGGAAGGCGGTTGCCTCGGACGCCCAGTCGCGGAACGTCGATCGAAAGCCATGCACCGTGACGTCCGCCTTCATCCGTCGCAGCAGCATGGCCATCGCCATCGACGACAGGGCGGCGCCCGGTTTTGGGCCAGGAAAGACAAATCCGGTGGTGCCATGTTCCACCACCTCGGCAATGATCGTCATCGCGCGTGGAGACAGCGGCACCCTATGCTCGCGGCCGGCCTTCATTCGTTCGGCCGGCACGATCCACAGTGCGCGGTTGGCATCGATCTCGCTCCAGCGGGCACCGAGCACCTCGCCGGACCGCGCGGCGGTGAGGATCGTGAACTCCAATGCGCGCGCCGCGACCGCTCGCCGTCCTCGGAGGTTCGCCATGAACGCGGGCGCCTGATCGAACGGTAGCGCGGCATGATGGCCGCGCGAGAGCCGCTGGCGCCTGGGCAGGAGCTGGTCGAGATGGCCGCGCCAGGTGGCCGGGTTCTCGCCGAATTGGTAGCCCTTGGCCTTGGCCGCATTGAGCACGTTCTCAATGCGACCGCGCAGCCGTTCGGCGGTCTCGGGCGTGCGCTGCCACAAGGGCTGCAGGATGTTCAGCACGTCATCGGTGTCGATCTCGTCTACCGGTCGGTGGCGGATCGGCGCCGCGTACGTGGTGAGGGTCATCTTCCACTGTTTCGCGTGCTTGGGATTCCGCCAGGACGGCGTCATCGCCTCGACATAGGCATCGGCGAACTCGCCGAATGTCGGCACGGTCTTGAGCTTCGCGCGCTCGGCCTTCGGATCGCCGCCTTCGGCGAGGATCGCCCGCAGCGCCGCCGCCTCGCCGCGCGCGGACGCGAGCGGCAGATCACGGCCGCTGCCAAGCCCAAGCTCCACCCGCTTGCCATTGCGGGCATACATGAAAATCCAGCGTCGGCGGCCCGTGTCGTCAATTGAGAGATACAGGCTGCCGCCGTCAGAATGCCGGCCCGGCGTCTTCAGCTTGGCGGCCTCCAACGCGGTCAGCTTGTTAAGCGTGCGCTTGCCCATATGCAGTCCCACTCTCCCCGGGGCGCTCGGCCTCACTTTTTGGGGCGGCGACCTGCCAGTATGGCGGAGAAAAAATCCGGCCCCACTTCCGGCCCCACTTCCTGCTCGCGCTTGAGCGAAATGTCGAGAGATGCTTTGGGATGCCAAATCGGATAAAATATCGTCTTATCAATGAATCGCGGAACGAGGTGGACCGGAGTGGAACAGGATAAAACACCTAGTTCGTCTCCCACCCTCTCCGCCAAATTCGCCATTGGCTGATGTTTGCCATTGTCGGTTATCACATTGAAAGATCTAAGAGTTTTTTGATATTATTTGTGCGTTCGTGTTGGCCCGAACGTACGGGTAAGCGTGTTAGAGGCGTGGGTGGGCTCACGGCGCTCAAGGTGCTGAGGACCAGGACCCGCCGATCGGGGCCCGGTTGGACTCGCGCGTGCCGTCATCCCATCATCAGCAACTGGCGCAACAAGTCGGCAAGCCTCTCACCCGGCGTCTGGGACAGGGTCTTCGCACGCCAGGCGACGAAGCCGTCCGGCCGCACCAGGACGGCACCGGATGATGCGATGCCGTAAGCTTCGGCGAATTCGCGATCAGGGTCATGAACGTCGCGGCCGATGACATAGGCATCGACGGCGGGATGGCTCATCCCGCGCGCAGCATCCGCCCAGGCGCCGCCGTCGACTGCCGCGAGGAGCGTGAAATTCGTGCCGATGAGATCAAGCGTCGAAATTCGTTGCCCGTCACGCTCGACCCAAAGATGCGGGGCGCGAGAGCCGGGCCGTCCCAAGGACTCGCTCGGCAATTCATGCAGCTTCGTCTCGCCCGGCTCGGACAGGATCGCCGGGGAATGATAGAGATAGCCGACCTCGATATCGAAATCATGCACCACCGGCTCGTAATCCTTGGCGCCGAGATAGGTCGCCGAACGGGTGACATAGCGCGAATAGGCCTGCTCGACGGTGAACTTGCCGACCGGGCGCCGCTCCGTCTCATAAGTGGTGAGGAGATCGGGTGCGGCGATCCCCTTCAGCACATATGCCAGCTTCCAGGCGAGATTGTGCGCGTCGTGAATGCCGGTGTTGCCGCCGAACCCGCCATTGGGCGGCATGAGATGCGCCGCGTCGCCGGCAAGAAACGCCCGCCCCAATTGATAGTGCCGCGCCACGTCCGAGACCGAACGCCACCGTGCGACGCCGGTAATCTTGACCGGGATGTCTGCTACGCCGATGGCAGCTCGCACCAACTCGACGAGGCGCGGCTCGCTGACATCGGCGGCGGCGTTGCTGGCTTCCGGCTTCGAGGTGTCGCCAACCGTGTTGACGCAGAGGAAGCCGGACTTCTGCTCCTTGTCGAGCCGGAAGAAGCCGCTCAGCCGCGGATTGACGATGTATTCGACGCTGACATTGCGCCCCGCCATCAGCGGCGCAACATCGGCTTCGTAATAGATCGTAATGCTGTTGGAAAAGACGCCGCGGCCTTCGAACGGAATCTTGAGGAGATCGCGGACCGCGCTGTGTCCGCCGTCGGCACCGACAAGGTATTTCGCGCGGATCCGGCGTTCGGCGCCGCTATCGGTGTCGCGCACCGTCGCGGTGACGCCGTCATCATCCTGCTCAAGGCCGACGATCTCGCTGCCATCCTCGACACGGGCGCCGGCCTGCTCCGCCCGGCGACGCAAGATCGGCTCAAGGCCCGGTTGCGTGACGAAAAGACGGCGCGACGGGCTGACGGCCTCGACGCCTTCATTGAGGCTTGGCACGAAGGCGGCGATCTGCTTCCCGGCCAGCGTGTCGAACGCGGCCACCGCGCCTTCCGGTTCGAACTCCTTCAGGGATTGCGTCTTCACCTCTTCCTCGATGCCGCAGGCGCGAAACAGTTCGAGCGTGCGCATATGAAAATGCGCGGCGCGCGGCAAGGGCGACACGTTCCGCAGCCGCTCGATCGCCAGCGAGGGAATGCCATGCCGGGCGAGGAACATGGCGGTCGAGAGCCCGATGAGGCCGCCGCCCGCGATCAGCACCGGCAATTCATTGTTCGGCATTTTCCGTTCTCCCCATTAATGTTCCGATGCGGCGCCGGCCTCAAGCTCGCGGCGCAGCATCGTGATCAGTTCCGGCAATTCGGTGAGCGAGCGGCACGCGCCGAAGATGTGATAGTCGGGCCGCGTCACCATGACGTCACAGCGATATTCGTCCATCAGCCGGTGATAGACACCATCCTCATCGACCACCGCTTCGGAACCCGTCGAAGCCGGCGCGGCGGCCAAGCGCACGATCCTGCCGCCGATTTTCGTCCAGAATTCCGCCACATCCGCAGGCAGCGCGGCGGACGGATCCCCATCGCCGCGCGCAACGATGATGAAGCCGTGGCCGGCAATGTCGTCAAACAGCCCGTCGCCTGCGCCATGCACCCGTCCCTGTGGAAAGACATCGCCGGCCCCCGGCGTGCCGCGCGCGAAGAACCCCTCATCGAATCCGGGGACCCGGAAGGCAATGAGCTGTTTCCGGTTGCTGGCCCGCTCCTTCTCGGCCTGTAACGCCAGCAGCTCTTCGTCGCGGCGGCGTACTCCCTCGGGATCACGCTCGTTGACATAGCGGCCGACTCGCATGCTTTCGACAATCGTCGCACGGGCATTTGGTCCACGTTCGGCGAAATAGGTATCGAGCAAGGCATCCGACGCCAGGTCGCGCAGGACGAGATCGAGCTTCCAGGCGAGATTGTGCGCATCGCGAAAACCTGAACAGAGACCTTGCGCCAGGAACGGCGGCATTTGATGCGCGGCGTCGCCCGCAAGAAACACGCGGCCAATGCGCCATCGCTGCGCGAACAAGGATTGAAACCGATAGGCCGCGACCCGCGTCAGTTCGTATTCCTCGGGCGTTGCCCCTTCCGGCCGGTCGAGGCGCCGCCAGACGTTTTCCGGCTTCACCGCGTCTTCCGGTGACTCGCCGGGGAAGATCATGAACGACCAGCGACGATGCTCCGGCCCCATCTGCAACGTGACGCCAGGCTGTTCCGGCTCGCACAATTGGCGCATGGCCGGGAGTCCGGGACGCGGCCGTTTCGCCTTGCCATCGACGACCAGCCAATCCTGGTCAAACCCCAGATCTTCATAAGGCACCCCAAGCGCCCGGCAAACGAAGCTGTTGCCGCCATCCGCCCCGATGAGATATCGCCCCTCGATCGTGCGCGTTTCGCCGACCTCGCCCAAAACCGTAACGGCGACCTGATCGTCTTTTTGATGAAGCGCAGTCGCTGTTTCGCCTTGGAGCAGATCGACGGTCGATAAAGACCTGACGACCCGATCCAACTCCTTCTCGAAAGTCGGTTGGTAGATCGAGGTGTACTCCGGCCAACCGTGCGTCGCGAATGGCGAAACCTCGCTCGACAACAGCACCCGGCCATTCCGCGCCAGTTCGTAGACGGGAAGGAACGCGGTCGCGGGAAGGACGCGCTCGATTGCGCCGACTTCCTGAAACATGCGCAGCACATCGTCATGAACGATGCCGACGCGGGCCAAGTTATAAAGCGTGCGGTGACGCTCCACGATCGCGACGCGATGGCCCGCCCGGCCAAGCAGAATGGCGGCCATCATTCCCGTCGGCCCATAGCCGGCGACAACAACATCATACATCGGCGCATCCTCGCTCGGTGTCCGTTCCGACTATAATTCTCTAAAACCGTATTTGAAATACCTCTTCACTGACGATCATCTATCGAAGAAGCCGCCGCGCGATGATAACTCGCATGATCTCGTTGGTGCCTTCGAGGATCTGATGAACGCGCAGATCGCGCAGAATACGCTCGATTGGCAAATCCTTGAGATACCCGTAACCGCCATGAAGCTGTAACGCTTCGTTACAGGCGGCAAAGCCGGCATCGGTGGCAAAGCGCTTCGCCATGGCGCAGAGAAGGGTCGCGTCGTCAGTGCCGGCATCGAGCCTCGCCGCCGCCTGGCGCAGCAAGAGCCGCGCCGCTTCGAGCTCGGTCGCCATATCGGCGAGCTTCCACTGTACCGCCTGGAATTCGGCGATCGGGCGGCCGAATTGCTTCCGCGTCTTGACATGCTCGATGGCGAGGTCAAACGCGGCCCGCGCGCCGCCAAGGGAACAGGCGCCGATATTGAGCCGCCCGCCATCGAGGCCCATCATCGCAATCTTGAAACCTTCGCCCTCGGCGCCGATCCGGTTCAGGGCCGGCACCCGGCACCCCTCAAAGATCACCATCGCAGTCGGCTGTGAATTCCAGCCGAGCTTTTTCTCCTGCGCGCCGAACGACAGGCCCGGGGTGCCGTTCTCGACGATGATACATGAAATGCCATGCGCGCCGGCCTCGCCGGTCCGCGCCATCACGAGATAGAGATCGGACCGGCCGCCGCCCGAAATGAACGCCTTGGTGCCGTCGAGGATGTAATCATCGCCGTCGCGCACCGCGCGGGTCTTCAGCGCGCCGGCGTCGGAGCCGGCATCGGGCTCGGTCAGGCAATAGCTCGCGAACCATTCCATGGAACATAGCTTCGGCAGAAAGCGCCGGCGCTGTGCCGCGTCGCCGAAGCGGTCGATCATCCACGCCGCCATATTGTGGATCGAGAGATAGGCCGCGGTTGAGGGGCACGCCGCCGCCAGCTCCTCGAACACGATCGCGGCATCACACCGCGTCAACCCCGAACCACCGACATCCTCCCCGACATAAATTCCGGCAAACCCCAGCGCCGCCGCGGCGCGCAGCGTCTCGACCGGAAATATCTTCTCCTCGTCCCAGCGCGCGGCATAAGGCGCCATCTCGCTCAAAGCGAATTCCCGCGCGGTCTCTTGGATGGCGCGCTGTTCCGGGGAAAGGTCGAAATCCATGGCGCCAATCTAGCCCTTCCGGCGCCGGAGAGCACGCGGCGGCGGCCGCCCACCGCGTGGCGGCGGATTCCCCGGCCGATGAGCGCGTACGAGCAGCGGTTCTCGGCCAATTTCCCGCCTTCATGGAATTAGCCGCCGATCCCAGCGGAGAAACGAGTGGGCGGAGCGTTCCCGAGACCAGACAAGCCGAACGAATTGCCGGAAATGGCGCGATTTCCGGTTCTGGCGTTCGAGCGCCCGATCCTCGTTTTCGGGGATGGCTATGGCAATCTCGAAGCGACGCATGCCTTGCCTGCCGAAGCCAAGCGCCCTGGCATCGGCCCGGAAGCGCAAGGCTTCTGCCGCCTGCCGAGATGAGCCCCTCCCAGAATTCCCCAATGGGAGTAAAGCCTCTATTTCAATTTGAGCACGCGGCTCGCCACCGCATCGAGTTTCCGCGCCATCTCGCCGGATCGCGCCTCGGGTGCAGTGATGAGCGCGCTGTCGAGCACACGGTCGCAGCCATCAGGACACGGCACCGGCCGGTCACCCTTGAGCCGCGGCGCCAGCGTCCGGACGAGCGATCTTGCGCGGTCCGCATTCGCACTTAGAATCCGCACGACATCGGTCACCTGGACATGGGCATGGTCCGGATGCCAGCAATCGAAGTCGGTCACCATGGCGACGGTCGCGAAGCACATCTCCGCCTCCCGGGCGAGCTTGGCTTCCGGCATATTGGTCATGCCGATGACGTCACAGCCGAGCTGCCGATAGATGCTCGATTCCGCACGGCTCGAAAATTGCGGCCCTTCGATCGCCACATAGGTGCCGCCATATCGCGCGGGAATAGCGGCCAGATTTGCGCAATCATGGGCAAGCCGCGCGAGCCGCGTGCATACCGGGTTGGCCATCGACACGTGCGCGACCAGCCCCTCGCCGAAGAAGCTGTTCTCCCGCGCGAAGGTGCGATCCACGATCTGGTCGATCATCACGAACTGGCCGGGTGGCAAATCCTTCCGCAGCGAGCCGCAGGCCGAAACCGAAAGAATGTCGGTGACACCGACCCGCTTCAGCGCATCGATATTGGCGCGATAATTGATTGAGCTCGGGGAGTGGCGATGCCCGCGTCCGTGTCTCGGCACGAAAACGATCTCGAGCCCGTCTAGAACGCCGAACAGGAACTCGTCCGAGGTGTCGCCGAAGGGGGACGCGACCTTTCGCCAATGCGCGTCCTGGAGGCCGGGGATGTCGTAGACCCCGCTGCCACCGAGCACGCCTAAGATGGTCATCCCCTTTCCTCCATCGCCGCCGCTACCCGAATTGGGTTCATTATCTCGCAGGCGCAGGGCCGGCACCAGCTCGCGTGGAGATTCAGCACCACACGGCGCCGCGATGAATCGCGTACAGATTGCGAGCGCCGGGCGGCAGGACCTGTCGTGCAGTCTTCAATTTGTCTGAAGCCCGCGGCGGGGGGCGACCCATGAAAACATTCTGCCGCCGAAGATCATGGCCGCCCCCACAAGGAGAGCCGTCGTGCCGAAGTTCCAGGCAAGGATCATGAGGGTCGCGTCCAATTCATGAAACAATGATAGGGCGGTTGCCGCAATCGCCGCTACGGCTAAACTTCCCGTGAGGGTTGCCGCGATCGGACGCAGCGGCGCGGCATGGCGGAGCATCACGAGCATCGCCAGTGATAGCGGCAGGCTGGTGAGAACCAGGGTCGCGAAACACTGGGCCGTTTCGCCGAAGGTAACGCCCGAAGGCTCGAACACGACCCAATTGGTCAGGCACTGATACCCGATTGTCGAGAGCCACAAGGCCAAACCGGGAATCGGCAGCAGCCCCCAAAGGCGGGAGCGATCCGGCAAACTCAGCATGAAGGCGGCAATCGCCGCAAGAAAGCCCGTTATCACTGCCCCTGCAAGGCTAGCGACGAATGTCGTGTCCTGGATGCGTTGGACCAGATCCGGGCGGATGCCTTGCGCGACCGCCAATAATGCGACCACGATTGCGGCCAGCGATAACCAGCTCGCTGCGCGCGTGACGGGTTGGCGCAGCGGCCGGACCGGCTTCAAATTCGCGGCCAACGAGTTGATAAGATCGGGCGTCGTGATCACGAGCGCAAATCCCGCTTGGAGATCATCTTGCGTAAGCTGCGCAGTCCCCGGTGCGCCGCGATCTTGAGCGCGGCGACGGTCATGCCGGATGCCGCGGCCGCTTCGTTCAATGACATCTCCTTAAGCTTCAACAACTGAATTGCCTGTCGCTGGCTGGAAGGAAGAGTGGCGATGGCGTCGCCGAGTTCACGTCGATCCGAGAGTTCATCGTCTAAGTTCGCTTGATCGGCCGGAAATGTTTCATGTTCGGTGAGGAGAGGCAACTCGCGCCATCGTATCCGGGCGTGGCGCCGGATTCGATCGATCAGCCGACGATTGGCGATGGCGTGAAGCCACGGGCCGAAGGGCCGCGTCGGATCGTAGGTGTGCCGGACGGCATGCAGGGTGAGAAGGATATCCTGGACCACGTCTTCGATATCCCGTGGATCGCGGTGGCGCCGCGCCGCCAGTCCGCGCAAATAGGGCGAAATGGCCGAGAGCAGCCGCCGATAGGCATCGGAATCGCCGGCCTGGGCGTGCGCCATGAGAATCGACCAGTCGATCTCACGAGGCCGCGAGGCGCCCGCATTGTCATGCCCGCGTCCCGAGGCCCCTTCCGCCTCGTGCCCGCCGTCGATGACAGTCAGCGGTGGTTTTCGAGGATTTGGGGCCAAGGATGAGGGCTCTCGTTGCGGTTAGGTTCTTCCGTGTCGATCGAATCCGCGAGCCTGTCGAGCGAAACAAATTGAGGAGATGTCATGTGTCGCGAGCGCGATGCGGCACACCGACCTTCCGCAATCAGTAATTCGCCGCGGGAAGCCACAAGGTTACGCCGTGCCCGAAAGAATGCGCCGCGGTGCCACGGCAAAAATCTCTCCCCTCTCATAACCTCGTGCGACATTTCGCCGAACCCTTTATTCCAAGTCCCGTTGCGGCCGGCACCACCGTTACCGCCGCGCCCGCCTTTTTTTTCAGAATTGCCCTCGGCGACCGTAACCTTTTCGCCCCTTCGACCGAACGATTGGAATGTAGCCCCGACTACATTTTGAGA
>JBOHLV010000019.1:0-20983 GCA_050729815.1 Allostellaceae bacterium | reverse complement strand
CGGCCAAGGTGCGCGCCACCCGCAGCACGCGGTGATAGCCGCGCGCCGAGAGCCGCAAGCGCTCGGTCGCGTCGGACAAAAGCCGCCGGCCCTCGGCGTCGGGCGCGGCGATCTCGTCGAGGAGCGCGCCGTCGGCCTCGGCATTGACGCGGATGCGGCGTTCCGGCGGCAGCTTGGCAAACCGCAGGCTTTGCACCTCGCGCGCCGCCGCGACCCGCGCCTGTACCCGATCCGAACCTTCGGCCGGCGGCGGCAGGGCCAGATCGGCGGCCTTGACCGCCGGTACCTCGATATGGAGGTCGATGCGGTCGAAGAGCGGCCCGGAGATGCGCGACTGGTAATCCTGGGCGCATTTGGGCGCCCGGCCGCAGGCGAGTGCCGGATCGTCGAGATAGCCGCAGCGACAGGGATTCATCGCCGCCACCAGCTGCACCCGCGCCGGATAGGTCACATGCGCGTTGACCCGCGCGACGCTGATCTTGCCCGCCTCGAGCGGCTGGCGCAGCGCCTCCAAGGTAGCGCGCTGGAACTCCGGCAACTCGTCGAGAAACAGCACCCCCAGATGCGCCAGCGACACCTCGCCCGGCTTGCCGCGCGTGCCGCCGCCGACGAGCGCCGGCAGCGACGCCGAATGATGCGGGTCGCGGAACGGCCGGCTGCGGATGAGCTTGCCGCCGGGCAACAACCCGGCGACGGAATGGATCGTGCTGACTTCGAGCGCCTCGGCCGGGTCGAGCGGCGGAAGCAACCCCGGAAGCCGTGCCGCCAGCATCGACTTGCCCGAGCCCGGCGGGCCGATCATCAGCACGTTATGCCCGCCCGCCGCCGCCACTTCGAGCGCGCGCTTCGCCGTCTCCTGGCCCTTGATGTCTTTCAGATCGAGCGGCGTGGTCGCGGCCTCGGCGATGCGCGGCTGCGGCGGCGATAAGAGCTGCGTGCCCTTGAAATGATTGATAAGCGCCATCAGCGACGGCGGCGCCAGCACTTCGAGCCCGCCGGCCCATGCCGCCTCGCCGCCAGAGGCCTCGGGGCAGATGAGACCGAGATCGTCGCCCGCGGCGCCCATCGCCGCCGGCAGCACGCCCGTCACCGGCAAGAGAGAGCCGTCGAGCGACAATTCCCCCAGCGCGACATACCCCGCCACCTGCTCGTGCGGCACCACCTCCATTGCGGCGAGAAGGCCGAGCGCGATCGGCAGGTCGAAATGGCTGCCTTCCTTCAAGAGATTGGCGGGAGCGAGGTTGACGGTGATGCGCTTTGCCGGCAGGGCGAGCCCCATCGCGGTCAGCGCCGCGCGGACCCGCTCGCGCGATTCCGCCACCGTCTTATCCGGCAGGCCGACAATATTGAAGGCGGGAAGGCCCGAGGCGATCACCACCTGGGTCTCGACATCGAGCACATCGATGCCTTGAAACGCGACGCTTCTAACGCGTGCGACCACCCCGATCCCCCAAACCGCGCCCCACTCGCCGCCACCTTAAGTCAGGCGGCGCCCTGATGCCAGTTCCGTGGGGCAGGGCGCTCAGGCGCGCTTGATGAGCAGCCAGAAATCTTCGGCCGGCGCCTTCAGGAGATGGACGCGCACGGTCGGTTCGCTGAACCGGGTGAAGACGTAATCAAAGTACGCGTCGATCATGTCCTTGGCGACGCCTTCCTTGAACTTGCCATAGAATTTGGCGGTGTTGGTACAGGGCGCGAGGTCGCGGAACCAGTCGCGGCCGATCACCACCTGCTGGCGCATGCCGGAATAGAGGCTCTCGGTGCGGTTATAGGCGAGAACGCGGCCCATGCCGTCGAGGCGGATTGCACCGAAGGGCAGAGAGTCGAACTCCTGCCCCGACATATCTTCGAGGCGATCGGTGTCGCTGTCCTCGAAGCGGAATTCGGTGGTGGTTGTCGTGTTCATGCCCGGCATTGTGCCGCCGAGGTCTTAACCGTCGATGAAAATGCCCCTCGTTGCGTTGCCTCTAGCCCGGAATTTGCGGCGGCGCTAAAATCATGCGTGGGAATTTGGGGGATACGTCATGTGGAAAGATTTTCGTGCCTTCATCATGCGCGGCAATGTCGTCGATCTCGCGATCGGCGTCGTCATCGGCGCCGCGTTCGGCAAGATCGTCAGTTCGCTGGTCGCCGACATCCTGATGCCGCCGATCGGCCTGCTGCTCGGGAACGTCAATTTCTCCAGCATCTTCATCTCTCTGTCGCGCCACCATTATCCCTCGATCGCCGCGGCCAAGGCGGCCGGTGCACCGACGCTCAATATCGGCCTCTTCGTCAACGCGTTGATCGATTTCCTGATCATCGCCTTCGTCGTGTTCTTGGTGATGCGGCTGATCAACCGCCTGGTGCCGAAGCCGGTGCCGCCGACCGCGGCGGAACTGAAGGAGTGCCCCTATTGCATTTCCTCGATCCCCAAGGCGGCGACGCGCTGTGCCCATTGCACCTCGGACCTCGCGACGCTGCCCGCGGCATAGGGCTGGACATTAATCGGCCTTGCGTGCCCGCGCTGCGAAGCGGGCCTCGATCGCGTCCCAGAGCGGCACTTCGAGGGTGACGCCGTCGAGCCGGTTGATCTCCTGGATGCCGGTCGGCGAGGTGACGTTGATCTCGGTGAGGAAGTCGCCGATGACATCGATACCGACGAATACCAGCCCTTGCTCGGCCAGGGTCGGGCCGATGGCGGCGCAGATGTCGCGCTCGCGCGGCGTCAGCACGGTCTTCTCCGCCTTGCCGCCGACATGAAGATTGGCGCGCGCCTCGCCCGCCGACGGCACGCGCATTACGCCGCCGGCGGCGACGCCGTCGATCAGGATGATTCGCTTGTCGCCCGCCCGGATCTCGGGGAGATAGCGCTGCACCATGATCGGCTCGCGGCTCATGCCCGTGAACATCTCGATGAGCGCGTTGAGATTGTCGTCCTCGGGGCGGAGGTGAAATACCCCGGCGCCGCCATTGCCATAGAGCGGTTTCAGGATGATCTCGCCATGCTCGGCGCGGAATTGGCCGATGGCGTCGCGGTCGCTGGTGATGAGGGTCGGCGGCATCAGCCCGTCAAAATGGGTCGCGAACAGCTTCTCGGGCGCATTGCGCACCGCGACCGGGTCGTTCAAGACCAGCACCTCGTCCCTCACATGCTCGAGGAGATGCGTCGCCGTGATATAGGCCATGTCGAACGGCGGGTCCTGGCGCATCAGGATGATGTCCATGGTGGCGAGGTCGAGCGTCTCGAACCCGCCATAACCGAATTGGCGACCGGACTCGCGGCGGACCTCGAGCCGCCGCGCCCGCGCCGTCAGCCGGCCGTCGCGCAGCGACAGATCGCGCGGCAGATAGTGATAGAGCACGTGACCGCGCCGCTGCGCCTCGAGCTGCAAGGCAAAGGTGGAATCGGCCGCGATATTGAGGGCCTCCATCGGGTCCATCTGAAAGGCGACGACAAGACTCATCGGCTTCTCGGCATCACTTGAGCGGTTGGACCTTGATCTGGCCGCCGGGCGCGGCGAGCGGCGTCGGCTGCGTCGACGTCGGCGCGCTTGCCGCGGTGGGCGGTGGCGGTGGTTCGCCGGGCGGCGGCGATGCGGGCTCTGATCCCAAGAGCCGCACGAACGAGATCACGCGCCGCACGCCGGCGACGGTGCGCGCGTGGTTGATGACGAGGTTGAGTTCCGCCTGGTTACGGGCGACGCCCATGAGATAGACCACCCGGTCGAACGTCGTGATGACATAGTTGATCGATTTGATGTTGATGTCGGCGATGAGGATGCCGCGCAGCTCGGTCGTGATCCATTCATCGCGTGCCGCGTCGATGAAATGGGTGTTGGGCCCGATCGTGATCTCGTCGAAGACCTGCCTGACGCCAGCAACGCGCCACGCGCGGCGCACCGCGACGTCGCGCCAATGCCGGTTGGGGACCCGGCCGGTGATCAACACCCGGCCGTCGAACACGGTGGCGCCGAGCCGATCGACCATGGCCTGATTGAAGCGGCCCCAGACCTGTTGAATCTGGACCTTGATCGCGACATCGCGCAATTGTTGCTCTGGCGACAAATCCTCGGCGAGGACGGAATAGCCGCCGATCGCGGTGCCGCCGACGGCAGCGATGACGCAGCCTGAGAGCGACGTCGCCAGGGGGATGATCATGAGACCCAGGGTCGCGATCGCGATCGCGGCGGAAGAACGAAAACGCGGCACCGGCAACTCCTCGAAGACAACGCCCGATGACCGGGCCGCCCGCATTGTGGTCGAGTTCGCTGAGGACGGAAAGCGTCGCCTGCGCACCCAATCAGCTTTGGCTGCGCCAGGCATCGCGAAGGTGCCGTGGCCAGCGCCGCGGCACCACCAGCATGACATCGAAACGCGGATCGAGGCGGGCAAGGTCCGGCCGCCGGGCGATAAAATGCTCCAATGCCCGGGCGACTCGGCGGCGCTGATGGGAGGAGATCGCGTCGGCGCCCGTGTCGAACCGTAATCGTGCCTTGACCTCGACCGCGACCAGGCTGCGGCCGCGGCGGGCGATGATGTCGATCTCGCCGGACGGCACGCGAAACCGGCGGGCGAGGATGCGGTAGCCCTTCGCCCGGAGCAGCCACACGCACACCATCTCTGCCGTGAAACCCTTGCGGGCGGCGCGGCGTCGGGCCTCGGTACTCATCCCGTCTTCTCCTTGAGGGCGAGGGCGCGGGCATAGAGCCGGCGGCGCGGCAGCCCGCTATCGGCCGCGACGGCGGCGGCGGCGGCGGCAACTCCCCGATCCGCCAGTGCCGCGGCGAGGCGGCGATCGATCTCGTAATCCTCAAGCGGCGCGGCCGGTTCGGGCGGTCCCGCCACCACGACGATCTCGCCCTTGGGCGGGCCGGCGTCCCGATAGTGCGCCCAGAGTTCGGCGAGAGGGCCGCGCCGCACCTCCTCGTGAAGCTTGGTGAGTTCGCGCGCCACGGCGGCCGGCCGATCGCCCAAGATTTCCGCTGCATCGGCGAGCGAGGCGGCAAGGCGCGGGCCGCTTTCGAACCAGATGAGGGTGGCGGGGATGGCAGCCAACTCGGCGAGCGTTTCCCGGCGCGCGGTTGCTTTCGCCGGCAGGAATCCGGCGAAGAAAAAGCGATCGGGCGGCAGGCCCGAAAGCAAGAGGGCGGCGAGCGGCGCCGATGGGCCGGGCACCACCGTCACCTGAATGCCGTCCGCGATTGCCGCGCGGACCAGCTTATAGCCGGGATCGGAGACGAGCGGCATACCGGCATCGCTGACGAGGGCGATCGCCCCGCCGTCGTTCAGCCGCGCGAGGAGGCGCGGCCGCATCCGCTCGGCGTTGTGCTCGTGATAGGGGAGGAGCGGCGCGCGAATGTCATGGAGCGCGAGGAGCTTCGCCGTGACGCGGGTATCCTCGCAGGCAACGGCATCGACGCGGCCCAGAAGGTCGCGGGCGCGAAGGGTGAGGTCCTGGGCGTGGCCGATCGGCGTCGCAACCAGATAGAGCCCGGACGGCGCCGTTTCTCCTGCGGGTTTACTTCGCCGGGCGCGGTCGCTAGGCTCCCGGCGCAATTCGCTGGCGATGGAGGGTCTCTTTGTTCGGTCGTCGTTCAAATGCTGCCGGCCCACATTGGAGTCGCCCCGCCATCCTGCTCTTCGGCGTTGTCCTGCTATCGGGTTGCGCGCCCACCGTAGTGCCACCACCACCACCGCCGCAAGCGCCGCCGGTCATCGAACCGCCGGTGCCGCCCCAATCCGCGCCGCCGCCGGTCGCGGCCCAGCCGCCGCTGGCCCCGGGCGGCAAGGTGCGGGTGGGATTGCTGTTGCCGCTCAGCGGTGCCAACAGCGCGCTCGGCCACGGCATGCTCGACGCGGCGATGATGGCGCTCTATGACACCCACGCCAACAATATCCAGCTCATGCCGCACGACACGGCCGCCAATCCGGACAAATCGGCCGCCGCCGCCCATGCCGCGGTCGCGGAGGGCGATCAACTCATCATCGGGCCGCTGCTGGCCGCCGATGTCGCCGCGGTGAAGCCGATCGCTTCAAGCGCCGGCATTCCGGTGCTGGCCTTTTCCACCACCACCAGCCTGGCCGGCGACGGCACCTATCTGATCGGCTTTCAGCCGCGGCAGGAGATCGCCCGGGTCGTCGCCTATGCCCGCTCGCAGGGCATTACGCGATTTGCCGTGTTCGCGCCGGGAACGCCCTATGGCGATCTTGCCACCGCCGCGATGCAGGCCGACGTCCCCGAGGATCAGGCCAACCTCAACGTCATCGGCCAATACGCGCCGAAAATTCCGGCGCTCAATGGCGCGGCACAGCGATTTGCCGCCCAGGGCAGGAATTATGACGCCCTCCTGTTGCCGGATGGCGGCGCGCGGCTCAAGGCGCTGGCGCCGCTCCTCGTCTATCACGGCATCGATCCCCAGAAGATTCGTTTTCTCGGCACCGGGCTTTGGGACGATCCGAGCCTGGGCCAGGAAGCGAGCCTCGTCGGCGGCTGGTATGCGGCGTCCGATCCGCGTGACCGCGCCGATTTCGAGCGCCGCTTCGCGGCCGCCGAAGGTCACGATCCGCCGCGCCTCGCGACGCTGGCCTATGACGCCACCGCCCTCGCGGCGGTGCTGTCGCACAGCCCCGGCGGGCCGAATTTTTCGGAAAGCGCGCTCACCAATCCTTCGGGTTTCGTCGGCCTCGACGGCGTGTTCCGCTTCGATTCCGACGGCGTGGTGCAGCGCGAATTGGCGGTGCTCGAGGTCGAACCCGGCGGCGCCAAGGTGATCGACCCGGCACCGCAAAGCTTCGCCCCGGCGCCGGGCGAATAGCGCCCGCCTTGGGCGGGCCTGGCAAAATCTCCGCACGTCGCGAAGATCGCTTCAGCCCAAAAGCCGGGCCAGCACCGCGTTGAGGCGCTGGCGTCCGGCCGCGGTCGCGCGCAGGCCGGCCGCGTCGAATTCGAGAAACCCGGCGGCGACGAGGCCGTCGAGCGTGCGCCGATCGAAGGCGGCGTCGAATTCCTTGCCGGTCTCGGCATGGAAATCTGCCCGCTCGATCCCGTCCCTGAGGCGCAGGCCCATCATCGTCATTTCCTCGATCCGCTCGCGCCGGTCGAGCGATACGCGGGTGGCGAGCCCGTGGCCGTCGCGCTCCACCGCGGCGAGCCAGGTCTCCGGCGCCCTATGGTTGGCGAGCGCGAATTTCTCGCCCGTGCGGGTCAGCCGGCCATGGGCGCCGGGGCCGAGGCCGAGATAGTCGCGATAGCGCCAATAGGTGAGGTTGTGGCGCGATTCCTGGCCGGGCCGGGCGTGGTTCGAGATTTCATAGGCGGGCAGGCCGGCGGCATCGAGCGTCTCCTGTGTCAGCTCATAGAGCGCGCCCGCCGAATCCTCGTCCGGCAGGACGAAATCGCCGCGGGCATGGCGGGTGGCGAAGGCGGTGCCGGCCTCGATAGTGAGCTGATAGAGCGATAGATGCTCGCCGGCTAGCCGCAGCGCCGCCCTGAGCTCGTGTCCCCAGGCCGCCGGCGTCTGACCCGGCCGGGCATAGATGAGATCGAAGGAGAAGCGCCCGAAATGCCGCCGGGCGAGGTCGATCGCCGCCAGCGCCTCGGCGCGGTCATGGCCGCGGCCGAGGAAGCGCAGGCTGGCATCATCGAGCGCCTGGATTCCGAGCGAAAGGCGGTTGACCCCGGCCGCGGCAAGGTCCCGAAACCGCGCCGCCTCGACCGAGTTGGGATTTGCTTCAAGCGTGATCTCGATGTCGGGGGCGAAATCCCACCACGCCGCCGCGCGCTCCAGCAGCGCCGCCACGGTTGCGGGCGCCATCAGCGATGGCGTGCCGCCGCCGAAGAAGATCGAGGTCAAGGGGCGGCCGCGGGTCTCGCCGGCGCCGCGATCGAGCTCCCGGAGCAGCGCCGCCTGCCACCGCGCCTCGTCGATCCCGGCGCGGACATGGGAGTTGAAATCGCAATAGGGGCATTTCGATTTGCAGAACGGCCAATGAATATAGAGCGCGAGCGGCGCTAAACCCCCGTCAATGGCTTCGTATTGGCTTCGTATTGGCTTCGTTTTTGATGTCAGATACTTGATTCCATGAGGAAAATTGGCTTCGTTCGACGAAATAGCTTTTGCGACGGATGGTTTCGGCCGCGCCGACATCCGCGCCTAGGATAGATAGGCTTCGCGGAACTTTTCAAAAGCCCTGGCGCGGTGGCTGATGGCATGTTTTTCGGCTTGGTCCATCTCGCCGAAGGTCAGGCGCCCGCCATCGGGCAGGAACATCGGGTCATAGCCGAAGCCCCGGTCGCCGCGCGGCGGCCAGACGAGGCGGCCATGCGCTTCGCCGCGAAAGGTGAGGGCGGTGCCGTCGGGCCTGGCCAGGGCCAGGACCGAGACGAAGTAGGCGCGGCGGTCGTCCTCGCCCTCTAATTGCTGCTCGACCCGGTTCATCGCGATGGCGAAATCCTTGGTCGGGCCGGCCCAGCGTGCCGAATAGATGCCGGGCGCGCCGTCCAAGGCCGGGACGACGAGGCCCGAATCATCGGCAAGCGCGGCGAGCCCGGTGGCCAAGGCGGCGGCGCGCGCCTTCAAGGCGGCATTCTCCTCGAAGGTGGTGCCGGTCTCCTCGGGCTCGGCGAGGCCGAGCGTGCCGGCGCTTCTCACCTCGATCCCGAACGGCGCCACCAGCTCCTCGATCTCGCGAAGCTTGCCGGGATTGTGGGTGGCGATCACCAGTCTCCGGTCACTGAGGAACATGGCCCCTCACATCGAGGCCGAGGGCCTGGCGCTGGAGGCGGTGGAGCTCGGCCGTGCCTTGCCGCGCCAAGGATAAGAGTTCGGTGAACGCTTGCTCGCTGAAGGGCGTGGCCTCGGCGGTCGCCTGAATTTCGACGATCCCGCCGGTCGCGGTGAGGACGAAATTGGCATCGGTCTCGGCCGCCGAATCCTCGGCATAGTCGAGATCCAGCACGGGCACGCCCTGATGAATGCCGCACGACACCGCCGCCACCGCATCGTGGAGCGGGATCGCCGGCATGGCGCCCTTCGCCACCAGCTTCGCCAGCGCCTGATAGAGCGCGACATAGCTTCCGGTGATGGCGGCGGTGCGGGTGCCACCATCGGCCTGAAGGACGTCGCAATCGATCACGATCTGGCGCTCACCGAGCTTCCTCAGGTCGGCGACGGCGCGCAAGGAGCGGCCGATCAGGCGCTGGATCTCCTGGGTGCGGCCCGATTGCTTGCCGCGCGCCGCCTCGCGGTCGGTGCGGGTATGGGTCGAGCGCGGCAGCATGCCGTATTCCGCCGTGATCCAGCCGCGTCCCGAATTACGCAGGAACGGCGGCACGCGCTCTTCGATGCTCGCGGTGCACAGCACATGGGTGTCGCCGAACCGGACGAGGCATGAGCCCTCGGCATGTTTCGAAAAGCCGGGGTCGAGCGTGACTGCCCGCAGCGTGTCGGCCGCGCGTCCCGATGGTCGCGTCATGATTTTTCCTCGCCTTATGATCCCGAAAACCTAGTGAGACGCCGAGGGTTCGTCTATGAGAACAAGACAAGAACTTTTTGATTGCGAGCGGCGCCGATTCATGCGATGGAAAGTCGGCTTACCTGGTCAGGGGACAAAGTTGGCTTACCTGGTCAGGGGACAACGCCCCTGCCTCCAATTCCGCGACCCGGCGCGACCGCGTGGCTTTGGGTCGGCCGGAGATGCGACCGGATATTTCCATTCACCAATTCATTTTCGAAACACATATCTTGCATTTCGAGGCGCATGACCTCCGCGCCACTTTTTTGAGGAGTTTCATAATGGCCATTCTCGTTACCGGCAGCACTGGGACCATCGGAACCCAGGTTCTCGCCCATCTGCAGGGTCGAAACATCGAGGTCCGCGCTCTGACCCGCTCGCCCGAGACGGCGCGGCTTCCCTCCGGTATGACACCGGTCCGTGGCGACCTTGCCGACACCGATTCATTGCGGGCGGCGCTCAAAGGCGTCAGCACCTTGTTCCTGCTGGTCCCGAACGTCGCCGACGAACTGACCCAGGCGATGCTGGCGCTGACGGTCGCTCGCGAGGCCGGCGTCAAGGGCATCGTCTATCTGTCGGTGTTCAAAGGTGAGGCCTATGCCGACGTGCCGCATTTCGCCGGCAAGCATACGGTCGAGCGAATGATCGAGGCGCTCGACCTGCCCGCGACCGTCCTGCGCCCTGCCTACTTCATCCAGAACGACCTTCGTCAGAAGGACCCGCTGCTGAACTTCGGCGCCTATGGCGCGCCGATCGGCTCCAAGGGCGTCTCGATGGTCGATATTCGCGATATCGGCGAGGCCGCGGCGATCGAGTTGGTCCGTCGGGAACAGGCCGCCGCGCCGCTCAGCCGCGCGACTTACGCCCTGGTCGGCCCGGACAGCCTGACCGGCGAAGGAATCGCGGCCATCTGGAGCGAGGCGCTCGGCCGCGCGATCCGCCATGGCGGTGACGATCTTGGCGTGATGGAGCAGCGTCTCAAGGCCATGGTGCCGGCGTGGCACGCCCTCGACCTGCGCCTGATGTTCGGCCGCTACCAGGCCGACGGGGCGGTGGCGAGCGCGGATGACATCGCGCACCTCACCAAACTGCTCGGCCGTGCGCCGCGCTCCTATGCCGCCTTCGCAAAAGATGCCGCCGCCCAATGGACCAAGGGCTGAGCCCCGCCGACTTGGCGCCGACCGAGGAGACGGGTCATGCTTTCCAGTCCCGAGGCGCGGCCGATGTTCGACGCCCGCCCCAAACCCAAGGATCACGAAAAATAAGTATTATGTCCCCGGATTTTTCGATGTCCCCGGATTTTTCGGAATTCTAGAAATAAGTATTATGTCCCCGGAATTCCCGAAAGCAGGTTGCCGTCGGCAGCGTAGGTCGGTCGGGCTGATGAGGATCGAGCCCCCTGGACTTCCTCAACTGCTCGGGAGTATCTATATTCGCGGTTTGTTGCGAAGGTAGTCATACCCAAGTGTCGATTTCGGCTCCATCCTTATTAATGATCTTATGATGCTGCGGATACTCGTCAATTTGAATGATACCACCGCAACTCTCGACGATCTTTCTGAGCGCGGGATCAATTAATGGAACTCTCCTGCCTGAATAGTTTGACCAAAAGCATAAGAAACTTAGGGTTGCTCCGCTTTCGCCAATTAGCCGGCTCAAGTCTTCGCGCGGGAGCTTTAGCCGGCTGATCAGGTATACGATGTGAGGATTGAGTACGTCGTTTGAAACGACCGATTTACTCGACAACGCCCATACCCCAGTTCGGCCGGGACGGCTGCTTGTACGACCCGACGGCGTTTTGAACGGTTTGCCCTTCACGTCGGCGGTGCTCGGCTCAACGGAGAAAAATTTGGTCCAAAAAGCTGGCTCCACGTCATCGCCTGATATAACACACGTTGCATAAGCAAGCGGACGAGTGCCCTCACCAATCTCCGAGGCTCTATGGTGCGAAGTCATGTATGTTGCCTATCGGTTCGCCACCGACATACGGTTCGCCACCGACATAAACTTTGCCGTTGTCCCCGAATGTCAGAGTAGCGGACGGCGATAGTCCATAATACGGCTTAAGTTCATGGATCATTTGTCCAAATATATTTCTTTCGTAACCTAACATCTTTGCTGCGTAATTCGGGTTTATCGTGCTTTCTGCAAGAATGGTCCGAGTCGGACCGCCGTTGCCCCCGTTCGTCGCACCGCAACCAGAACTGGCGTTGGGACCAAGCGGACCGGAAATCCGGGGACGTAATGGTAATTCCTGGAATTCCGGGGACATGATGAGAATTCCTCGTTGGGGAATGATACGCAAAACGCTTGACAATTATCGCTTTTGGCGTTATTTATCCATCTTGGTCGGATCGGGGCTTATCGAGGGTTTGAAAATGCCAGAACGGCCTCATGGTTCGAGACGTCTTGGCGATGCCAAGGCTCCTCACCATGAGGGATTTACTCGTGTTCCCTCATGCTGAGGAGCGCGCGCAGCGCGTGTCTCGAAGGATGAGATGAATTCTCAAACGGTCTCTTATGGCCGGGACGGCGGCGCGGCGACAAATATTAAAATTGCCGAACGAAGCCAATTTTTTGGCGGGAGCCGGGCCGGACGCGCGTTAACCCAGCCGGGCCGGGCGGATTTTAACCAATGTTAACCATTGGGCTGCTGATCCGCTGCAGGAGCAGCCGGAGCGGCCAGCGACGGACGGGCCGCACCGCCGGGCTTTCCAAACCGCGTCGGCGGAATTATCTAAAGTCCATTCCAAGAGGCCGAAGGGGAGTGCCATGAGCAACGTCACCGACATCGTCATCGCCGGCGCGGTCCGCACGCCGGTCGGCGCCTTTAATGGCGCGCTCGCCTCGCTCGCCGCCCATGAGCTGGGCAAGATCGCGATCGCGGAGGCGATGCGCCGCGCCGAAGTCGCGCCCGAGGAGGTCGATGAGGTGGTGATGGGCCAGATCCTCACTGCCGGTGAGGGCATGAACCCGGCGCGCCAGGCGGCGCTCGGCGCCGGCCTTCCCGTTTCGACCACCGCCTATGTCGTGAACCAGGTGTGCGGCTCGGGCCTGCGCTCGGTCGCGCTCGGCTCGCAGCAGATCAAGACCGGCGATGCCACGATCATCGTCGCCGGCGGCCAGGAGAGCATGTCGCTTTCGCCACACTGCATGCACCTTCGGTCCGGCACCAAGATGGGCAATGTCGAGATGGTCGACACCATGATCAAGGACGGGCTCTGGGACATCTTCAACGGCTATCACATGGGCAACACGGCGGAGAACGTCGCCGAGGCCTATCAGATCACGCGGCTCCAGCAGGACGAGCTCGCCGCCCGCTCGCAACAGCGCGCCGTCGCCGCGATCGCGGAGGGGCGCTTTCGGCAGGAGATCGTCCCGGTGACGATCAAGACCCGGAAGGGCGACCAGCTCGTCGAGAACGACGAATATCCCCGCCCCGGCACCACCATCGAGGTGCTGGCGAAGCTCAAGCCCGCCTTTGCCAAGGACGGCACCGTGACGGCGGGCAACGCCTCCGGCATCAATGACGGCGCGGCGGCGGTGGTGCTGATGTCGGCAGCGGAGGCCGAGCGCCGCGGCGTCAAGCCGCTCGCCCGCATCGCCGCCTGGGCGACCGCGGGGGTCGATCCCAAGGTGATGGGCACCGGGCCGATCCCAGCCTCGAAGAAGGCCCTTGAAAAGGCCGGCTGGAAGGCCGCCGATCTCGACCTTATCGAGGCCAACGAGGCGTTCGCGGCCCAGGCCTGCGCCGTCAACCGGGAACTCGGCTTCGATCCCGCGCGGGTCAATGTCAATGGCGGGGCGATCGCGATCGGCCATCCGATCGGCGCCTCGGGGACGCGTATCCTGGTGACGCTGCTCTTCGAGATGGCGAAGCGCGATGCCAAGCGCGGCCTCGCGACCTTGTGCATCGGCGGCGGCATGGGAATTGCGATGTGCGTCGAGAGGTAGATGTGCGTTGAGAGGTAGTTGTCAGTTTTGAGTTGTCGGTCTTTTCGGGCGGTTCGCTGACAATTGAAGACTGAGAACGAATAACTGTTTAGGGAGGAAGCAATGAGTCGCGTAGCAATCGTCACCGGAGGAACCCGCGGCATCGGCAGGGCGATCGCGGTCGCCTTGCATGAGGCCGGCTATCAGGTCGCGGCGAATTACGGCAGCGACGATGACACGGCGCGCCGTTGTGCCGACGAGACCGGCATCCGCTGCTATAAGTTCGACGTCTCGGACTACAAATCCTGCGAGGCTGGCGTGCACCGGGTCGCCGACGAACTGGGGCCGGACGAAATTCTGGTCAACAATGCCGGCCTCACCCGCGACGCCGTCCTGCACCGCATGACGCCGGAGCAATGGAACGCCGTCATCGCGACCAATCTCGGCTCCTGCTTCAATATGTGCCGGCTCGTGATCGAAGGCATGCGCGAGCGCGGCTTCGGCCGCATCGTCAATATCGGCTCAATCAACGGCCAGGCGGGCCAGTACGGCCAGGTCAATTACGCCGCCGCCAAATCCGGCATCCACGGCTTCACCAAGGCGCTGGCGCAGGAAGGCGCCGGCAAGGGCGTTACCGTCAACGCCATTGCGCCCGGCTATATCGATACCGAGATGGTGCGCGCGGTGCCGGCGAACGTGCTTGACAAGATCGTGGCGCGGATTCCGGTCGGCCGGCTCGGTCATGCCGACGAGATCGCCCGTACCGTGCTGTTCCTGGTCGCCGACGAATCGGGCTTTGTTACCGGCTCGACTCTGTCGGTCAATGGCGGCCAGCACATGTATTGAACGTTACGGCCGGGGACATTCCAGCGTCGCCTGGACTTGCGCGACCTCCGCCGGATCGAAGAGGCGGCCGCTGCAGGCGGCGTTGTTGCGGCTGGCGGCACGGTTGTAGTGCTCTACAGCCGCGTTGTAGCGCACGCTTTCGGCATCGAAGGCCCGCCGCGCGGCGTCGCGCCGCTCGACGAGGGTCTTGAAGGCCTCGACATCGGCGCGGTCGTTGACATTGACGGTGCCGCGCGAGGAGTCGACCTGGTTCTGGAGCGCCTTGGCGGTGCTGCGGCTGTGCTCATAGTGGCGCCGCTCGGCGCGCAGCTCGTGGCCGAGGGTAGGCAGCGCGTCCCTGGCACAGATGCATTCCGCCACCGCGGAACGCGTCTGCGTCTCGGGTGGTTGGGCCGATGCCGGTCCACCGATGAGAACCACGCCGATGAGGATCGCACCGCAACCGATCGCCCCGGTGATCGTCTTGTGCCGCATGGCCCGTCCTTTCGAGGGATGATGACGGCGCGGGCCGCTCGCCGCCGCGCCTCTGGCGACATTATAACGCACGAGACGCGGTTTCATCCCGGTAACCGCGAACTTGTCGCGGGGCCTGCCAGATATGATGAGCGGGGCGCCGCCTTCAGATCGGCGGCGACGGTGTATAATGTGCGGAGGTTTCGACGCGCAGATGGATCGGCGGCCCGGGAATGGTGGAGGCCAGAACCATGGTGGTGAATATCGCGCCGATCACGAACGAGCCGAACGCCAGCCCGCCGAGGCGCAAGGCCCGGGCCCGCATCCGCTGGTCGCGACGCAGATCACGTTCAAGCGCGATCTTGCTGGTGACGAAGCTGTCGGCGGTCATGCCGAACGGGCCGCGTGCCTCGCCGATGCGCTCGATATGGTCATAGATGACGGCGGAATCGCGATACATGGCGAGGAACGCCAGCAGCGTCGCGAAGGCGGCCGCGGTAAGGCCGATCACGAAGGCGGCGATGGTGGAGACCGCGAGCTGGGCATGGTCGCCGAGCCGCGCGCCCAGCACCTGGGCCAGGGTCGGCAGCGCGAACAGGCCGGCCAGGTTGAGGAGCAGCATCGCCCCGAGGGCGAAGCGGGCCAAGCTGAACGCCATCTCGCGCGACCGGGTCATGGTTTGGAACAAGGGGGCGCTGTCGAGCGCCCAACCTTGCCGGCGCGCGGCCTCCGCCAGAAATTCGGGGCGCAGGGGCTCGGGCAGAAATTCGGGCTGGTCTTTCATGCCATCCCCCCTCCGCGTCGCGATGCCGGCCGAGATCGCGACGGCCGCACGGCACCGGTTCCGTGGATGGCAATGGAGCAACCTGACTCTGGGCGCACAAATAAGCGACGGCAAATCCGTCCCGGCATAGCGTTGGCCTCCCCTTTTGCGACGCCGTATCGGAAGGGCCAAGATAATGATGTCTTGCGGTAAAGTTAATTGGATTTTTATTAACGACGAAGTCTTGGGAGATTTTATGAAGAATGGCCGGGATTCATTGCAATGCTTTGCGCCGATTCCGGCGGCTGCGGAGTTTCTCGTTCCCAATATTCGTCGAAAATTGCGATCAGCCCGTCTCTGGCCGCATGGCATGGCGCGCGAACAGCGCCGCCGTGATCAGCAACACCGCGCTGGACTGATGCGTCACCGCGACGGGAAGCCAGACCACCGTGAGCAGTGTCGAAATGCCGAGCGCCACCTGGACCGTCGCCATCGCGGCGAGAAGGTCGAGGGCGTGGCGCGGCATGCCGGCAAGATGCCGGCGGCCGAACGCCCACACCAGGATGATGACGAGCCAGGTGGTCTCGGCGAGCAGGCGATGGTCGAATTGTGCCGCCGCCGGATTGCTGAACCAGTTGAGATAGAAGGGATGAAGCGCGGCATAATCGCCCGGTATCACCCTCCCGCCCATCAGCGGAAAGGTATTGTAGATCTTGCCGGCGCGCAGGCCGGCGACGAAGGCGCCCGCGATCACGGTCACGGCGATCAGCGCCAGCACCAGGTTGAGCGCTCGTCTGACGCCGGCGCTCTTGGGTCTGGCCACGGCCTTCGGCCGCAGCAGGTCGAACGCGACCCAGATAATCGCGCCATAGATGACGAGCGCGGTGAAGAAATGGGCGGCGAGCCGGTATTGACTCACCTCGATCCGGTTCTCGAGCCCGCTTTCCACCATGTACCAGCCGAGCAGGCCCTGAAACGCGCCGAGGACGAAGATCAGCGTGAGCTTCGGCCACAGCGTTCGCGATACCCGGCCGCGGATCACGAAATAAAGGAACGGCAGCAGGAAGACGAGGCCGATCAGCCGGCCCCAGAGGCGGTGGAAATATTCCCAGAAATAGATGCCCTTGAACTGGGCGAGCGTCATCCCGGCATGGATCGCGTCATATTGTGGAATTGCCTTGTAACGGGCGAAGGCCGCCTGCCATTCCGCCGAGGTGAGCGGCGGAACGACGCCTTCGATCGGGTGCCATTGGGTGATGGAGAGGCCGGATTCCGTGAGCCGGGTAACGCCGCCGATCACCACCATGGCGAAGATCATCGCCGCGCACAGCAGAAGCCACCAGGCGATGGCCCGGTCGGCGGTGCGGTCGGTGGCGCGGGACGACAGGCTTAGGGCGGTCATTGGGGGACGCTTCCTCTTGGATGATCGGACCCTGCCGCTACCCTCGCCCGATCGGCGATCCGGGGCAAGACCCGCGCCCTCGGGGCGACGATGGGTCGCGATCGTCCCCGATCTTCACCAATCGTTCAGACTTTGGACGCATGATCGGGGCGTGAGGTTGCACGACAGGGCCGGGAGGCTTGTACCGGCGATTGCGACAGGACGGGATAAGAGCGATGCAGAACGTTCAAACTTTATGTGCTTGGCTCGCGGACGACGAGCGCGGGGTTACAGCCCTCGAATATGGGCTGATTACCGGCCTCATCGCGGTCTTCATTCTTGGCGCCGTCACCATGCTCGGTCAGGGCATGAGCAGCGTCTTCACCACCGTTGCCAATTCGATGTAGGGCTTGGGCCCGACTCAGCGCGTCGGCACCGGCTTGTCGCCGCGATAGTCGTAGAAGCCGCGGCCGGTCTTGCGGCCGAGCCAGCCGGCTTCGACGTATTTCACCAGCAGGGGGCAGGGCCGGTATTTCGAATCGGCCAGCCCCTCATGCAGCACCTGCATCACGGCGAGGAAGGTGTCGAGGCCGATAAAATCTGCAAGTTCAAAGGGTCCCATCGGGTGATGCGCACCAAGCTTCATCGCCGTGTCGATCGCCTCGACCGACCCGACACCCTCATAAAGGGTATATACGGCCTCATTTATCATTGGTAGTAGAATTCGATTGACGATGAAAGCCGGGAAATCCTCCGCCGCCACCGCGATTTTGCCGAGCTTCACCGCGAGCGCCCGGATCGTCTCGAAGGTCGCCTCGTCGGTGGCGATGCCGCGGATCAGCTCGACGAGTTGCATCGCCGGCACCGGGTTCATGAAATGCATGCCCATGAACAGCGTCGGCCGGTCGGTCGTGGCGGCGAGCCGGGTGATCGAGATCGAGGAGGTGTTGGAGCAGACGAGGGTGTCGGAGCGGAGCGCCGGCATCAGCCGCTTGAAAATCTCGTGTTTCACCTCTTCGCGCTCGGTCGCGGCCTCGATGACGACGTCGCATTCCTTCATCGCCGAAAGGTCGGAGCCGATGCGGATGTGCTTCAAGGCGGCGGTCATGGCGTCCTCGGCGATGCGGCCCTTGGCCACCTGGCGCTCGAGATTCCGGGCGAGGTTGGCGAGGGCGCCGTCGAGCGCCTCGGGGTTGACGTCTTCGAGCCGGACGTCATAGCCGGCAAGCGATGCCACCTGGGCGATGCCGCTGCCCATCTGGCCCGCCCCGATGATGCCGATGGTCTTGATATCGTCGATGGAGAGGATGGCCATGGGGGCAAGTTCCGGTAAAGCGAGGGCGAATTAGCGCTTGAGCTTCGCCAGTTCGGCGTCGAGCTCGGGCACCAGTTTGAAGAGGTCGCCGACGAGGCCGTAATCCGCGATCTGGAAGATCGGCGCCTCCTCGTCCTTGTTGATGGCGACGATGATTTTCGAATCCTTCATGCCGGCGAGGTGCTGAATCGCGCCCGAGATGCCAACCGCGATGTAGAGATCGGGTGCGACGATCTTGCCGGTCTGACCGACCTGGTAGTCGTTCGGCACGAAGCCGGCATCGACGGCGGCGCGGCTCGCCCCGACAGCCGCATTCAATTTATCAGCAACGCTCTCCAACATCTTGAAATTATCGCCATTTTGCATCCCGCGCCCGCCGGAGATAACGATTCGGGCGCTGGTCAGCTCCGGCCGCTCGGACTGCGACAGCTCGGCCGAAACGAAGGTCGCGAGGCCCGATGCCGGGGTCGCCGCGACGGGTTCGATCGGCGCCGATCCGCCCTCCGCCGCGGCCGCCGGAAAGCCGGTGCCGCGCACCGTGATGAGCTTCACCTTGTCCTTCGACTGGACGGTGGCGAGGGCGTTGCCGGCATAGATCGGGCGGATGAAGGTGTCGGGCGAGACCACCCCCGAAATATCCGAGATCGGCGCGACATCGAGAAGCGCCGCCGCCCGCGGCAGGATGTTCTTGCCGGAAGTCGTCGCCGGCGCCAGCACATGGCCGTATTGGGGCGCGAGCTTCACGAGAAGGTTCGCGACCTCCTCGGCAAGCCCATGCTGATAAAGGGCGTCATCGGCGATCAGCACCTTGGCGACACCTGGGAGCTTCGCCGCTTCCTCGGCGACGGCGCCGCAATCCTGGCCGGCGATGAGGAGGTGAATGTCGCCGGTCGCCGGGCTGGACCCGGCGATCGCCTGGGCCGCGGCGAGGGTGTTGAGCGTCGCGGGCTTCAGTGCCCGATTATCATGCTCGGCAAGGACCAGGATCGCCATCAGATCACCCGCGCTTCCGAATGGAGCTTTTCGACCAGTTCCGCCGCGCTCGCCACCTTGACGCCGGCCTCGCGCTTCGACGGCTCCTCGACCTTGAGGATGGTGAGCCGCGGCGCGACATCGACCCCGAGTTCGGTCGGCGTCAATTTGTCGATCGGCTTTTTCTTCGCCTTCATGATGTTGGGGAGCGAGGCATAGCGCGGCTCGTTGAGGCGCAGATCGGTCGTGATGATGGCGGGAAGCTTCAAGCGCTCGGTCTCGAGCCCGCCATCGACCTCGCGCGTCACCACCGCCTCCTCGCCCTCGATTTTGAGCTTCGAGGCGAAGGTGCCCTGGCTCCAGCCGAGCAGCGCCGCCAGCATCTGGCCCGTGGCGTTCGAATCATCGTCGATCGCCTGTTTGCCGAGAATGATGAGCTTCGGCTGCACTGATTCGGCGACGGCCTTCAACAGCTTCGCCACCGCCAGCGGCTGAACATCGCTATCGGTCTCGATCGCGATGCCGCGATCGGCGCCCATGGCGAGCGCGGTGCGGATCGTCTCCTGCACCTGGGCCGGGCCGATCGAGACGGCGATGATTTCGGTGGCGATGCCGGCCTCCTTCAACCGCACCGCCTCCTCGACCCCGATCTCGTCGAACGGGTTCATCGACATCTTGACGCTCTGGGTCTCGACGCCGGAATGGTCCGACTTCACCCGGATTTTGACGTTGTAATCAATGACGCGCTTCACCGCGACGATGAGCTTCATCTTTGCCTCAAGCCTTCCCCCCCGAGGGGCCGTCGCTCCCGGCGGCCGCGATGCCGGCCATTGTGCAGATGCACAAGACGATAGCAAGGGGATCGTCCCTTGCCCCCTTATGAGCGCGTGAGGCCAAGCACAAATTTCGCAAAAAGAAAACGTAAGAGACGTATATTACGGTTGACAAAGTCGTCAAAGTGCGAATTTTAGGGACATGATACAGAATTCGAGGAATTCGGGTGCATAATCACAATACTTATCTCGATTCCAAATTAAGTATTATGTCCCCGAAATGTCAAATTAAGTATTATGTCCCCGGAATGTCCAAATTAAGTATTATGTCCCCGGAATGTCCGCAACAAGGAGCGAGCTAATGCCGCCCAACCCCTACGCTCAAAGCCCAGAACCGAAAGATGGTGGCGACGCGCCGAGGCGTCGCCCTTATGTCAAGCCGACGCTGACAACCTCCAATAATGTTGGCGCCAAACCTAATTTCCCACCGGAAACTATTTTTCCTATTACGTTCGGTCCGGCTTCGTGAGGTAGCCACCCCAATTGAGCCTGACTTGCTGGATTCGGCGAGAGACCTGCGGGGAGCGGCAACCACTAGCCCATCCTATTCACGACGGCGGTAGATTTCGGACGCACGCTGTGGCTGGTTGATTTCGGTCGCGCGCCACCGCTCGGCTTTTTCACCGTTTGTGGAACCGGACTTTTGGTGAAGGCGCTGGAGGGATGGGGATGGACTAACGGGGGCTGTGCCCCGGCGGTCAGGGGCCGAGCGGAGCGAGAGCTGCCGGCAGGCCCCGGAACAGACCGGCTTGCGGACAGGCTGCGGCGAAAGCGAGGTGCACGCGACGGGCGGTCTCGATGACGCGAGCGGCGATCTTGATCAGCCGCAGGCGCAAGGTGGCGAACTCGGCACCGGCCAGTTCGCGCGTCTTGGGGATGGCGTCGCGCACGGTGAGCATCAACCAATAGGCGGCGGTGTGCAGCACGAGACGGACCTGATTGGCGATGGCAGACCGGCACGAGGTGCGGTCGGACGCCAATTGGGTCTTGTG
>JBOHLV010000018.1:0-8021 GCA_050729815.1 Allostellaceae bacterium | reverse complement strand
CATCATCGGACCATGCAGCATCATCGGACCATGCAGCATCATCGGACCATGCAGCATCATCGGACCATGCAGCATCATCGGACCATGCAGCATCATCGGACCATGCAGCATCATCGGACCATGCCGGGGGCGGGCCGCCATGGTCGGTTCCATTATCGCGGCCACTATCATTCCCGCCTTCATGCCCGCTCCTTCCACTATCCTCATGGCTGGCATTATCGGCGTTGGCATGTCGGCTCGACGTTTCCGTTGATGTTCCTCAACCCGACTTACTATTTCACCAACTATGGTGCGTTCGGGCTCCGTCCGCCGCCGCCAGGTTTCGTCTGGGTACGCTTCGGCCCCGATCTGGTCATGGTAAACTTGGCCACCCGGGCCGTCGTGAACGTGATCCCCGGCGTGTTTTATTAGCGATCGGTATCGGGGATCGGCGTTTGGCGGCCGATCCCCGATTCCTCGCTGGCGGCAGGCGGGATGCTCCGGCATAGTGTCGCCATGCCGAGCAGCCGCCTTTCCAGCCACGACCTCATCACGCGGCTGATCGCCTTCGACACGACGAGCCGCGATAGCAATCTCGCGCTGATCGATTTCGTGCGCGAGTATCTCGACGGATGGGGCGTCGCTTCCGAGCTTTATTTTGATCGCGACCACCGCAAGGCGGATCTCTATGCCACCATCGGCCCCGCGGATCGCGGCGGGTTGATGCTGTCGGGCCATACCGACACGGTGCCGGTGGACGGCCAGAACTGGTCGAGTGACCCGTTCGCCGTGACCGAGCGCGACGGCCGGCTTTATGCCCGCGGCAGTGCCGATATGAAGAGCTTCATCGCCCTTGCCCTCGCCCGGGTGCCCGATCTTGCAACGGCACGGCTCAACATCCCACTGCACCTTGCCCTGTCCTATGACGAGGAAGTCGGCTGCATCGGCGTGCGCGACCTCATCGCCGACATCGCCAAACGGCCGGTTAAGCCGATCGGCTGCATCGTCGGCGAGCCCACCTCGATGCGACCGGTGATCGCCCATAAAGGCAAGCTCAGCATGCGTTGCGAGGTCGAGGGGCATGAGACCCATTCCGCCCTCACCCATGAGGGTGTCAACGCCGTCGAGGCGGCATCGGAGTTGATCGCCCATCTCAAGAAGATGGCGCGGCGAAAACGCGATGAGGGACCGTTCGACGGCGGCTTCACCCCGCCCTATACAACCATTCACACCGGCTTGATGCATGGTGGTACGGCGCTTAACATCGTGCCGCGCGAAGCTTCCTTCCTGTTCGAGATCCGGGCGATTCCGGGCGACGATCCGGCGGCGCTGGTCGCGGAGTTGCGCCGCTTCGCCGATGAGGCGCTGCTCCCGGAGATGCGCGCCGTCAGCGCCGAAGCCGCGATCCATTTCCATCTCATCAACGACGCGCCCGGCCTCGGCACCGCGCCCGATGCGGCGATCGTCAAGTTGGCACAGGCCCTTACCGGCGCCAACGATCTCGGCAAGGTCAGCTTCGCCGCTGAAGCGGGCCTGTTTCAGGAGGCCGATATCCCAGCCGTGATCTGTGGCCCTGGTGCAATCAACGATGCACATAAGCCGGACGAATTCGTCGCCCTCGACCAGGTCGCGCGCTGCGAGGCGTTTCTCGACCGGCTCATGACGCATCTGCGTCGTTAATGCGTGTGCGAGAAGCTTTGCGCGGCGGCGCGCAGCGGTTAAGTTCCCTCCAGCATCCCATCTCCCCCCCGTAGGTCCGTCATGAAGCTGCTCCGTCCCCTCACCTACCTTCTCGTCCTGACGCTCGGCGCCGCGCTGCCCGTTACCGCCGTGGTGCTCGCCGCCCCGGAGCCGCCATCCGGCATGAGCATGAGTCTCTTCGACGAAGTGCTCCAGACCGTCAAGACCAACTACGTCAAGCCGGTGACGAACCAGCGGCTTCTCCAAGGGGCGATCAAGGGCATGCTCGGCGATCTCGACCCGCATTCGGATTATATGGACGCGGCCGAATACAAGGATATGCAGGTTCAGACCTCGGGCGAGTTCGGCGGGCTCGGCATGGAGGTCACCATGACGAACGGGGAGGTCAAGATCATCTCGCCGATCGATGATACGCCGGCGGCGAAAGCGGGGCTCGAGCCGAACGATCTCATCATCGCCATCAACGGCATGCCGGTCTCCGGCATGACGCTGACCCAGGCGGTCGACAAGTTGCGCGGGCCGATCGGCACCAAGGTTAAGCTGCTGATCAAGCGCGTTAAGAAGAACCCTTTCGAACTGACTCTCACTCGGGCCGATATCAAGATCGATCCGGTTAAATCGAAGCTCATCGACCATGATGTCGCCTATCTCAGGATCACCAGCTTCACCGAACGCACGGCCGAGGATCTGCGCGAATCCTATGAGAAGTTGAAAAAAGCATCCAATGATAAGCTGGTTGGGGTGGTGCTCGATCTTCGGAATAATCCGGGCGGGCTCCTCGACGAGGCGGTCGGCGTCGGCAACGAATTCATCGGCAAGGGCGTCATCGTCTCGATCCGCGGCCGCCGGCCCGAAGACAATCATGTGTTCGAAGCCCACCCCGGCCACCGGATCGCCAAGGGCCTGCCGATGGTGGTGATGATCAATGGCGGCTCCGCCTCGGCCTCGGAGATCGTGGCCGGCTGCCTCAAAGACCATCATCGCGCCCTGCTGCTCGGCACCCGATCCTTCGGCAAGGGCTCGGTGCAGACGATCCTGCCGGTCCAGCAAAGCGGCGGTGCCATCCGGCTGACCACGGCGCTCTATTATACGCCATCGGGTGTCTCGATCCAGGCGAAGGGCATTGAGCCCGACGTCGTGGTGCCGCCAGCCCGGATCGAGCAACTGCCGCAGCACGAGGTGATCCGCGAGGTCGACCTCGCCCATGCCCTGAAGAATACCGGCTCGGCGCCACAGACCGGCGTCGCCACCCCGAAGGCGCCGCCGAAGCCGGCCACCACCACCACCAGCAAGGCCAAGAAGACGGCACCGACCGCCAAGCATGCGCCCGGAGTGTCGGCGATGTCGCTGTTCGGCACCCCTCAGGATTATCAACTGGTGCGGGCGGTTGACCTCGTCCGCGGCATCGCCATGTTCCACCGGGTCGCGGCAGCCAAGTAGCGCCGCTTCACCCGGTTCCCGGGCGGCCCGATCAGAGGTGGCTGATCACCGTCTTGGCGGCGTTAGTGATGGTGACATCCGTCGCGGTGGCGCTAACCGCCTCGCTGTACCACTGGTCGACCGCCTGCATCAGCACGAGGCTGCCGCGTTTCCTGAGATCGGCGCCGACGATCGCTTCGAGCGACCGTAGCCGGGCAAAGAATTTGCGGGTCGCCGCCTTGCGCCGCTCCTCGGTCTGTTGGGACGAGGCAGCCGTCGCTGCCATCTCGGCAGGCGCCGGCTTGGGCGGCGCCGAGACCATGGGCGATGCCACCGGCCTGGCCGAGACGGGCGCCTTTGCCGCCTTTGCCACCTTGGCGGTCGGCCCCGGCTTGGCGACGATCTGGGGCTTCCCGGCAGTCGGTGTCCGGCGCGCGACCGGCTTCGCGGCGGCGGCCGTTTTGGCCGTCTTCGCCGGCGGCTTTGGCACAGACGTCTTCTTCGGCGCCGCCTTTTGCGCCGGCGCCGTCTTCTTGGCCAAAACCATGCGCTTGGCCACCGTCTGTTTCCTCGCCCGATTGTCGCCAGCCGCCATTCAGTTCCTCCGGTTCCTCCAACGGGCCACCGTCGGCATAAAATTGGAGGGCGGCGCTATTTTCGGCAAGAGAAAAGCGCAAGCCAGGCCGGTCAAGTTAAGGGAATTTGGCGGCGGGCGTACCGAAATGGCGCGCCCGTCTCTAGATTCGCGTTTTGTTCTAATGATTTGTCTCGACCCCTATGTGTCGTCAACGTCGTCGGTTCTTCCCGCGACGATTACCGCAACCTGGCCTTCCGCAACAGCCATTGCCGATGCGACTCGGCGCACAACACATCGATCGCGCGCCGGCAAGCGATGTCAGCGTCGCGGTAGAGGCCGCGGGTCATGCCAGAGACCCGAAATGGCGTCCCCATGCGCGGATAATAGGTCCAGTCCCACAGGAACAGGGCGCGGTGCTCGATCCTGTATTCGATATCCCGGTAGCGGCGCGTGTCGGTCATCTGCCCCTCGCCGCCGGCTTCGATGGCCGGCGTGAAATCGTCGAGACCGGCTATCGTAGGTCGCCCTTCTATTAAGATTGGGTTGCGGAAAGCGGCAATTGCAATCGATTGGTGCCCGCTGCCGGAATCGAACCGGCACGGCCTCGCGGCCAAGGGATTTTAAGTCCCTTGCGTCTACCAATTCCGCCAAGCGGGCCCTCTTTTCCAAGGCTAAAGCCGCGGCGGCCGAAACGGAAGCCCGCCCGAGCGAGGTCCGATCACGATCCCGCCGCCTCGCCGCCGAGCGTGCGCACCAGCGCCGCCACCTCGGCGGTCGCGGCATCGAGCCGGCTGGGATCGAGCCCGCGCAGGACGAGGTTGGTCTCCGGCGCGCCGCGGGCGAAGGTCGGGTAGGAGCCAATGTCGAGATCGGGATAGCGTGCCTGAATCTCGCCGAGACCCTTAGCGATAGTGCCTTCTGGGAGACGGCAATTCACGGTACGCGACACGATCGGCGGGCCGCCATTCAGCTCATGCAGGATGGCGTCGAACATGCCCTGCATGATCCGCGGCACCCCGGCCATGACGATGACATTCTCCATTCGGAAGCCAGGCGGCCCCTGGATCGGGTTCGGCACCAGGCTCGCCCCTTCGGGCGTGTGCGCCATCCTGAGGCGCGCCTCGTTGAGCTGTCCCGTCTGATAGCGCGCCAGCATCATGCGATGGATTTCCGGGTGGAGGACCAGCGGCACGCCGAACGCCTTCGCGATGTTTTCGGCGGTGATGTCGTCATGGGTCGGGCCGATGCCGCCGGTGGTGAAGACGTAATCATATTTCGCCCGCACCTCGTTGACGGTCGCGATGATGATTTCGGCGATGTCGGGAATGACCCGCGCCTCGGCGAGCCGCACGCCGCGGGCGGCGAGGCCCTTCGCGATATAGTTAAGATTGACGTCCTGGGTGCGGCCGGACAGGATCTCGTTGCCGATGACGAGCACGCACGCGGTCGGGGTTCGTGGCGGCGTATCTTCACTCATGCACTGCGCTCTCTTCAACCTTGGGACGGCCATGCTAAGCTTGCCTCGGAGCAGTGGAAAGCCTAGATAAGCCCCATGAATCTCAGCACCGCGCCGCGTCGGACGGAACCGTCCGCGCCGCGCATCAAAATCCATGACGAGGCGGCGTTCGCGGCCATGCGCAAGGCGGGGCGGCTCGCGGCCGAGCTGCTCGACTACATCACGCCCCATGTGGTTCCTGGCGTCACGACCGAGCGGCTCGACCAGCTCTGTCACGACTTTACCCGCGACCATGGCGCGGTGTCGGGACCGCTCAACTATCGCGGCTTTCCGAAATCGATCTGCACCTCGATCAACCATGTCGTGTGCCACGGTATTCCGGGTGACCGCAAGCTCATGGACGGCGACATCGTCAATATCGACGTGACGCCGGTCCTCGATGGCTGGCACGGCGATTCGAGCCGCATGTTCCTGGTCGGCGACCGGGTTGGCGTCAAGGCGACGAGGCTGGTCGATATCACCTACGAGGCGATGATGCGCGGCATCGCGGTGGTACGGCCGGGCGGGTTTTTGGGCGATATCGGCGAGGCAATCCAGACCCTTGCCGAGGCGAACCGGTTTTCCGTGGTGCGCGATTTCTGCGGCCACGGCGTCGGCCAGGTGTTTCATGACGCGCCGTCGGTCCTGCATTACGGCAAGCGCGGCGAGGGGATCGAGATCAAGGAAGGCATGATCTTCACCATCGAGCCGATGATCAATGCCGGCCGCTGGGAAGTGAAGGTCTTAAGCGACGGCTGGACCGCCGTCACCAAGGACCGCTCGCTCTCGGCCCAGTTCGAACACACGATCGGCGTCACCGCGACTGGGCACGAAATCTTCACGGGCTCGCCCAAGGGTTGGGACAAACCGCCCTATCTGGCGTGATCCGGGCCCGACTGCGGTCGAGAGGCCACACACTCTATCCGACATAGCCCAGCGTGACGCCGCCATCGACGGTGAGGGTTGCGCCGGTCATGTATTTCGCCGCCGGCGAGGCGAGGAACAGAGCGAGGCCCTCTATATCGTCGGAAGAGCCGAGGCGCCCGAGCGGGCAATATTTCGCGAGCGCCGCCTGCACCGCCGCGTCCTGGAGCCGCCCGCCCGAGATGTTGGTGACAAACGGCCCCGGCGCGATGGCGTTGACGAGGATGCCGTATTGCGCCAGTTCGAGTGCCGCCTGGCGGACGAGTTGAGCCGCGCCCGCCTTCGCCGCCACATAGGGCGCGCCGACGAACATCTCGGTCTTCACCGCCGAGATCGAGGTGGTGACGATGATGCGGCCGCCCTGCCCCGTCTTCATGTGGCGCGCTGCCGCCTGGATGGTCGCGAACAGCGCGGTGAGGTCGAGCGCCATGATCTGGTCCCATTGTGCGGGATCGAGCGCCTCGAAGGCGCGGCCGGGATTGGGCCGGTTGTCGAGGGTGCGGAAGCCCGGCCCGCCGCCGATGCCGGCATTGGCGAAGACGACATCGAGCCGGCCATCGGCGCCAACGGTCTCGTCGAAGGCGGCGTCGAGCGCGGCGCGATCGGTGACATCGACCCGGAGGCCCCGCACGCCGAGCCGCCTCGTCTCGACGTCGAGCCGTGCCGTGTCGAAATCGAGGATCGTGACACGGGCGCCGTTCCCGACCATCGCCTCGACATAGGCGAGGCCGATGCCGCTCGCCCCGCCGGTGACAATGGTGACAAGGCCCGAGACATCAAACAATTGAGCCGCCTTCATGGCCTATCCAATCCCGTGCCGCCGGCGCGCGCGACAAGCCAATGCCGGCGCATCGCCGCCCGGAATGTCTGGCGCATCGCATCGAGATCGGGCGGCTTCGTCATGACTGCATGTCCTCCTTCCAGGAGTGGTCAGCCTATCAGCAACTTATCGGGTGATCCGGCGGGATGGAAACACTCGCCGATCAGGGCAGGAAGAACCAGGCAGGCAGCACGCTCACCGTGTGAAGATAATGGATCAACTGGAAGAAGGGAAAAGCGAGAAACCACACGCTGCCGTCGCGGATGGCGGAATAGAACGGGCCTATCTGCAGCGTCACCTCGCGCGGCGTGTGCCGGAGCGCGAGCCGCGGCAGCAGCCGCGGGACGCGGGTGCGATAGGCCGCGTAAGCGCCGTGGAATTTTTCGTCGAGTGCCGCTTCCTCGCGGCCGATGAGGAAATGATAGGAGATGAGGTGCATGCCGACCAGCAAGACGAAGATGCTGATGCGGCCGCTCGTCAGCCCGACCCCCGCGATGCCGATCAGCGAAAAGAAATAGAGCGGGTTTCGTATCGTCGCAAACGGCCCCTCGGTGATGAGCACCTGGTTCTTGAAGCCGCCGACGAAGGCGGTGGCATAGATGCGGCCGAGCGCACAGAAGACGACCAGGCCGTAGCCGACATAGACCATCGCCGCATAAGGCACCGACCCGTAGACCAGCATGCCATGCGAGCAGGCGACGGCGATGACGACGGCGAGGCCGGCCAGCCGCGACGCCGGCTGGCGGTTTCTGTTGAGGCGTGCGGACACCAGACACGGTCCCCCCCTTGATTGATCGATGCCTTATAGCGAGGACCGCACCCGGAACTCAACCTCCAGATCATGCCGGGCGAAGGGGAAATCGGAAAAAATTTCTGCCCCTATAGCACCTCGAACAGGCCGGCCGCGCCCATGCCGCCACCGACGCACATGGTGACGACGACGCGCTTCGCGCCGCGGCGCCGTCCCTCGATCAGCGCATGGCCGACCATGCGCGCGCCCGACATGCCGTAAGGATGGCCGATCGAGATCGCGCCGCCATCGACATTGAGCTTGTCGTCGGGGATGTGGAGGCGGTCGCGACAATAAATGACCTGGCTCGCGAACG
>JBOHLV010000017.1:0-17846 GCA_050729815.1 Allostellaceae bacterium | reverse complement strand
CGCCTCGCCCGCGCCACCGTCGCCGGCTCCGGCGAACTAGCGCGCGTCTCGGGCGAGCCGGCGGCGCACTTGCGCGCAGCCGTCACCAGCCCCGGCGGCACCACCGAGGCCGCGCTCGACCTGCTGATGGAGCCCCGTGGCCTCGAGCCATTATTGAAGAAAGCCGTTCTTGCCGCCAAGAAACGGTCGAAGGAATTGGCGGGGTAGGGATCATTTCAACGTATATTGCATAATGTCGTAATATCGTACCCAGATAAATCTGCTCAGAACTGAAAACCCACCCGGAAAAACACGAATAAATCACAGATTTCTTCAGAAATTCGCTGCCCGATGGCATCTTGACATTTAACGCAAAACGCGGTACACCCGACCCGATCAGAGTCTCTTTCGGGCGGCGGGCGGTGACGCGAAAGATTAATTTTGCCGAACGAAGCCAATTAATCGAGGCGAATCAACGAAAGGACGCCGGAAAACCAAGCCAATTCGCAGCCACTCCAAAGCCAATCCGAAGCCATTTCGGCGCGCGTGGCGCCGGGAAAAGGGTCAGATCGTCGGCACTGGCAGGTTGCGGCGGCGGGCGGCGGCGACCACCGTATTGCGCAGAAGCGAGGCAATGGTCATCGGCCCGACCCCGCCGGGGACGGGCGTGATGGCGCCGGCGATGCCTTGCGCCTCGGCGAAGGCGACATCGCCGATGAGCTTCGCTTTGCCGCCCGGCACCTCGATGCGGTTGATGCCGACATCGATCACCGTGGCGCCTTGCTTGATCCAATCGCCCTTCACCATCTCCGGCCGGCCGATGGCGGCGACCAGGATGTCGGCGCGGCGGGCGACGGCGGCGAGGTCGCGGGTCCGCGAATGGGTCAGGGTGACGGTGCAATTCTCGTTGAGGAGGAGGGCGGCGATCGGCTTCCCCACGAGGTTGGAGCGGCCAATCACCACCGCTTCCATGCCGGCGAGCTTGCCCAGCGTGCGGCGTAGCAGATGAATGCAGCCATAGGGCGTACACGGTGTCAGCGCGGCCTCGCCCGACCACAGCCGCCCGGCATTGATGGGATGAAGCCCGTCGACATCCTTGGCCGGGTCGATCGTGTTGATGACCTTGTGCTGGCTGATCTGCGCCGGCACCGGGAACTGGACCAGGATGCCGTCGACCGCGGCATCGGCATTGAGCCGCCGGACGAGATCGAGCAATTCCGCCTCGCTGGTGGTGGCGGGAAGCTTGTGCTCGATGCTTTTCATCCCGACCTCGACGGTCAGCTTGCCCTTCGAGCGGACATAGACCTGGCTCGCGGGATCCTCGCCGACCAGCACCACGGCGAGGCCGGGCTCGACGCCATGCGCCGCCTTCATCCGGGCGACCGCGGCCGCCACCTCCTGGCGCAACTGGGCAGCCTCGGCCTTGCCATCGATCAGCTTGGTATCAACCACGGCGACGAACCCTCCAACTCCGACAAGACACCCTCAAAACCCGGCCATTTTGTAGACCAGATTGGTCAGCTCCATTTGGATCAGCCAGATGATCAACAACAGGATCAGCGGCGAAATGTCCAGCCCGCCGAGATTGGGCAAGATGCGGCGAATCGGGCGCAGCGCCGGCTCCGTGGCGCGATAAAGGAAATCCCCGATCAGCGATACCGGGCGGCTATAGGTGTTGATGACGCGGAAGGCGACAAGCCAGCTCATCACCGCCGAAGCGATCACGATCCACCAGTAGATTGTCAGCAAGGCGTTGATAACCCTGACAATCGGAATCAAAAAACCGCCCATGAAGGAGTGCGCCCCCGCGGAGTAAGACCGGCCGTCACCCTAGCGGCGGGTCGGCGGCCGCGCAAGCACGGGGGCAAAACGGCACCGGGCGTCTTGGCGATCGACACCGCCTTGACAGGATTCGGCCCCCCACCCATATTCGCGCCGCTCGCGCTTGCCGCTTCGGCGCCGTCGCGCGGGCTCGGTACATGGCGGGGCCGTAGCTCAGATGGGAGAGCGCGACGTTCGCACTGTCGAGGTCAGGGGTTCGATCCCCCTCGGCTCCACCAACCCGGGTCTTGGGCGCGATTGACGGCGCCGCAAAAGCCTTCTAGCATTCGTGGCGGTGGTTCCCTTCGGGGATCAATAGGGAACGCGGTGTGTGCCATCCCGGCTATCTTGGTCGGTCGGCGCAATTCCGCGGCTGCCCCCGCAACTGTAAGCGGCGAGCACGCGACCCATCACGCCACTGGGGCCGAGGCCCTGGGAAGGCGGGAAGCGCGCACCGACCCGCGAGCCAGGAGACCTGCCACCCAAGCGTGGTCACGCGCGAGCACGTCGGACGGGGTGAGCCGGCGGGAAGAAGATGGTCGCGCCCGGGGAAATCGTCCTTTTGATCGGGATCGGCCGGCTTCCGTTCGCGGTGACGTGTCACGGCACCGCGAGGTCTCGCCATGTTTCGCCTTTCCTTTGTCGCCGCCTTGGCCCTCCTTGGCGTCATCCCTGCCATCGCGCCGGCATCGGCACAGCAACCCGAATTTCCGCTGCCGCCCATGGTGGTCAGCGCCACCGAAATTCCAACGCCACAAAGCCAGCTCGGCAGCGACGTTACCGTGATCACCGCCGCCGACATCGCCCGTCATCAATGGCGTACCTTGCCGCAGGTGCTGCGTTCCGTGCCGGGCGTCACCGTCGGACAGGCAGGCGGGCCGGGCAGCGCGACCTCGGTCTTCATCCAGGGCGCCAACGCCAACCATACCAAGGTGCTGATCGACGGCATCGACGTCTCGGACCCGTCGAGCCCCGATGGCGCCTTCGATTTCAGCCAGATCCTGGTCTCCGACATCGCCCGGATCGAGGTGCTGCGCGGCCCCCAGAGCGCGCTTTACGGTTCCGAAGCGATCGGCGGCGTCATCATGATCGAGACCAAGAAGGGCCAAGGCCCGCCGCATGTCACCGGCACGCTCGAAGGTGGTTCCTTCGGCACCTTCAATCAGCGCGCGGGGCTCAGCGGCGCGACGAACATCTTCCATTACGAGGTCAATGCCCAGCATCTGCGCGCCGCCGACACGCCGGTGACGCCGGCGGACCTCCTGCCGCCGGGCGCGCCGCGCCAGGGCAATCTCAGCGACATTTGGAACCTGTCGAGCCGGCTCGGCGCCGAGATTTCGCCGACCCTAGGCGCCAACCTCGCCTTGCGCTATGACCGCTCGCTGCTCGATTACACCGGCGAGGACGATCTGACCTATCTGCCGGCCGCCGAACAGAGCCAGCAACAGGAGCAGCAGATCTTCACCCGGGGCGAGCTCAACTGGACCCCATGGGCCGCGTTCCAGAACCGCTTCGGCATCGCCTATACCGACGACCGCACCCGGCAATTCGACGGCACCGCGTTCGAGATCGGCACGCCGCCCATCAGCGACACCACCGGCCATCGCTACCAGGGCGATTGGCGCGGCATTTATACCTTGGCGCCGCAGGAGAAGCTGCTGTTTGGCACGGTGGTCGAGCGCGACGATATCGTCGCGAGCCCGATCTCCGCCGAAAACGGCGACGAGGCCGGCTTCGCCGAATGGCAAGGCCGGCTGTTTCCGGGCCTCCATGGCGTGGCGAGCCTGCGCTATGACCATAACGACCGGTTCGGCGGCATCGCGACCTGGCACATCGCGCCGAGCTATACCGTCGCCGCGACCGGGACCCAGTTGAAGCTCAGCGCCGGCACCGGCTTCAAGGCGCCGACCCTGAATCAGCTCTTCGTCAGCTATCCGTCGTTCGGCTTCAGCGCCAATCCCGACCTCCGGCCCGAGCAAAGCCTCGGCATCGATGCCGGTTTCGTGCAACCGGTGCTGGGCGGCCGCCTGCGTTTCGGCGCGCGCTATTTCCACAACGATATCCGCAACCTCATCGACTACAACGACACCTACACCACCCTTGTCAATATCGGCCACGCGACGACGCAAGGCGTCGAGACCTTCGCCGATGTCGCAGTGACGAAGCGGTTCGGCCTCCGCGCCAGCTACACCTATACCCTCGCGATCGACGACGACACCGGGGCGCAGCTCCTGCGCCGGCCGAAGCACACCGCAACCCTCGGCGCGCATTGGCATCCGTTTTCGCGCCTCGGCCTCGCGGCGAGCGTGATCTATGTCGGAGCGCGGCCCGACGTCACCTATACCGGCCTTCCCGGCGCCACGGCAAAGCCCTATTGGCTCATCGATCTCGATGCGGATTACCGGCTCAGCCGCCGGGTCGCGCTGTTCGGCCGGATCGACAACCTCCTCGACCAGCATTACGAGGATATTGTCGGCTTTCTGCGGCCCGGCCTTGGCGTCTATGGCGGCATCAAGGTCAGCTTCGATGTCGCCCAACGATAAAACATTTCTTGGTGTCGCGATTTGTTGGTGGTTCAATGCCCCACAGGAGGCCCTATGGCTCGCGCAGAAATGATTCCGATCGGCGGCCGGGCGCGGCCAGTGTGGCTTGCGCTGCTCCTGGCGATGGCCGCCTTGAGCAGCGTCACCTTCGCCTGCGTGACGCCGTTTGTGGCGTTCGCGGTGCTGGTGGTGGCGACCCTGCCGCGGCGCGGCGCGATCCTGGCGATGCTCGGTGTCTGGCTCATCAACCAGGCGCTCGGTTATCTGGCGCTCGGCTATCCCGTGAACGGGATCGGCCTCGCCTGGGGCGTCGCCATCGGCATCGCCGCAGCGGTCGCGACCCTCGCCGCCGGCGCGATTCTGGCTCGGCCCTCCTGGCCGCGGCTCGGCGGCGCGTTCCTCGCCGCGGTCGCGAGCTATGAGGGGGTGCTGTTTCTGGTCTCGTTGGCGCTTGGCGGCAGCGCCAATTTCGCGCCGCGGATCATCGCCCTGGTCACGCTCTCCGATGCCGCCTGGCTCATTGGTGTCGCGGCGCTGGGGCTCCTTCTGTCGCGTTTGGCGGCCATCTTGGCCCCGGCCCGGCGTCCAGTGACGACTTGACGCTGGATCAATGGTTTGGCAGGCTTTGATCCGACCACGGCCATGACCAAGTCCGAACTCATCCAACAGCTCGCCGCGAGCAACCCGCATCTCTATCAGCGCGATGTCGAGCGCATCGTCACCGCGATCTTCGACGAGATCGCCTCGGCGCTGGCCCGGGGCGACCGGGTGGAGCTGCGCGGCTTCGGCGCGTTCTCGGTGAAAAAGCGCGATGCGCGATCCGGCCGCAATCCGCGCACCGGTTCGACCGTCTCGGTCGAGGAGAAGTTCATTCCCTTCTTCAAAACCGGCAAGCAGTTGCGCGAACGGCTCAACGAGGGCCTGTGAGATACGTCTATTGGGCGGTGACGGCGCTGATCGCGCTGGTGCTGGTGCTGTTCGCGGTGTCGAACCGGACTGGCGTATCGCTAACCCTGTTTCCGGTGCCAGCGAAGTTGGAGGCGCCGCTTTACCTCGTCGTGCTGGTGACACTGGTCGTCGGCTTCCTTCTGGGCGAGGCAGCGGCCTGGATCGGCGGCGCGCGCCGCCGCGCCGAGGCTCGCGATCTGCGCCGCCGGCACGACCGGCTGCAACGGGAGATGGTGGCGACGAAGCCGGCCGCCGAACCGAAACGACTGGAGCGGCCATGAGCCTCGCCGCCAAGATCTGCGGCCTGTCCGACGCCGCCGGCATTGCCGCCGCGGTCGAAGGCGGCGCGCGCTTCGTTGGCTTCGTCTTCTATCCGCCGAGCCCGCGCGCGCTCTCGCCCGAATGTGCCGGCCTGTTGGCCGCGACGGTGCCGGCCGATATCGCCAAGGTCGGGCTGTTCGTCGATGCCGACGACGACACCATCGCGGCGACGCTCGCCGCCGTGCCGCTCGACATGCTGCAATTCCACGGCGACGAATCCCCGGCGCGGGTCGCCGCGGCGAAACGCCGCTTCGGCCTCAAGGTGATGAAGGCGATCCGGGTCGCTTCGCGCCAGGATTTAGCCGCGGCCGAACGCTATTTCGATGTCGCCGACTGGCTCCTCTTCGATGCCAAGGCGCCCGAGGATCTGGCCGGCGCGCTGCCCGGCGGCAACGGGCTCACCTTCGATTGGGAGTTGCTCGGCGCTCGGCAATGGCCCCTGCCCTGGATGCTGTCGGGCGGTCTCAATGCCAGTAATCTCACCGAGGCCGTCGCCACGACGCATGCCGCCCGCGTCGATGTCTCCTCCGGCGTCGAATCCCGCCCCGGCCACAAGGACCCGGCAAAGATCGAAGCGTTTCTTCGCCTGGCGGCAAAGCTGTAAGGTCTGGCCCATGGCGCGTCCCAATTCCTATCGCACCGGGCCGGATGAGCGCGGCCTCTATGGCATTCACGGCGGCCGCTTCGTCGCCGAGACGCTGATGCCCTTGATCCTCGAGGTCGAGCGCGCCTATGACGCGGCACGCCAGGACCAGTCCTTCGCCGACGAGATCATCTACTACCTTGAACATTATGTCGGCCGGCCAAGCCCGCTCTATTTCGCCGAGCGGCTGACGCGCCATTGGGGCGGCGCCAAGATCTATCTGAAGCGCGAGGACCTCAATCACACCGGCGCCCACAAGATCAACAATACCATCGGCCAGATTCTGTTGGCGCGGCGGATGGGCAAGCGCCGCATCATCGCCGAAACCGGCGCGGGTCAGCACGGCGTCGCCACCGCGACCGTGTGCGCGCTCTTCGATCTACCCTGCATCGTCTATATGGGCGCGACCGACATCGCGCGGCAGCAGCCCAACGTGGTCCGCATGAAACTGCTCGGCGCCGAGGTGCGCGCCGTCACCTCGGGCACCGCGACATTGAAGGATGCGATGAACGAGGCGCTGCGCGACTGGGTCGCCCATGTCGAAGACACTTATTATCTCATCGGCACCGTGGCGGGGCCGCATCCCTACCCCGCGATGGTGCGCGATTTCCAATCCGTCATCGGCGAGGAAGTGAAGGCGCAGATGGCGCTTGCCGAGCGGCGCCTTCCCGATACGCTGATGGCTTGCGTCGGCGGCGGCTCCAACGCGATGGGGCTGTTCCATCCCTTCCTCGATGACGCATCGGTGAAGATGATCGGCGTCGAGGCGGCGGGCGATGGCATCGCGACCGGCCGCCACGCCGCCTCGATCAATGGCGGCGCGCCGGGCGTGCTGCACGGCAACCGCACCTATCTGCTTCAGGATGAGAACGGCCAGATTCTCGACACCCATTCGATCTCGGCCGGGCTCGATTATCCCGGCATCGGCCCGGAGCATGCCTGGCTCCATGATATGGGGCGCATCGACTATGCCGCGGTGGACGATCGGGAGGCGCTAGAAGCGTTTCAGCTCCTGACCCGGCTCGAAGGCATCATCCCGGCGCTCGAATCGGCGCATGCGATTGCCGAGGCGGGAAAGCGCGCGCCGACGCTACCCAAAGACCACCTCGTGGTCATCAATCTGTCGGGCCGCGGCGACAAGGACATCGACACCGTGGCGAAGCGGCTTGGAGTCGGCGTGTGAGCCGCATCGTCACCCGCTTTGGCGAACTCGGCCGCGCCGGCCGCGCCGCGTTCATTCCGTTCCTGATGTGCGGCGACCCCGATGCCGAGACCTTTGCAAAGCTGCTGGCGCGGCTGCCGGCGGCGGGCGCCGACCTTATCGAGATCGGCATGCTGTTTTCCGATCCGATGGCGGATGGGCCGTCGATCCAGGCGGCGGGCCTCAGGGCCTCGAAGGCCGGCATGACGCTCCGAAATGCGCTTGCCATCATGCGGGATTTCCGCACCGGCGACGAGACGACGCCGATCGTGCTGATGGGCTATTACAATCCGATCTATCGCCATGGCGTGCCGCAGTTCCTCGCCGACGCCAAGGCGGCCGGGATCGACGGCCTCATCATCGTCGATTTGCCGCCCGAGCATGATGACGAGCTGTGCCTGCCGGCGCGGGCGGCAGGCATCGATTTCATCCGCCTCGCGACGCCGACAACGGATGATCGGCGTCTTCCCGCCGTGCTCGCCAACGCCGCCGGCTTTCTCTATTACGTCGCGATCGCCGGCATCACTGGCACGCGTTCCGCCGCGATGGAAGGCGTCGCCGACGCGGTGGCGCGCCTCAAACGCCACACCGATTTGCCGATCGCGGTCGGCTTCGGCATCCGGACGCCGGAGCAGGCGGCGCAGATCGCCAGGGTCGCGGACGCCGCCGTCGTCGGCTCGGTGCTGGTCGACCGGCTTGCCGCCGAGCTCGATGAAGCCGGGCGGGCGAAACCCGGCCTCATCGATGCGGTATTGAAAGACGTGACCGCGCTCGCCAAAGGGGTGCATCGCGAGCGATGAGCTGGATCAGCAATTTCGTTCTGCCCAAGATTCGGGCCGTGGTGCCGGCGCGGCGCGACGTGCCGGACGATCTGTGGACCAAATGTCCCCAATGCGATGCGATGCTGTTCCATCGCGACCTCGCCGCCAACCTTCATGTCTGTCCGAGCTGCGGCTTTCACCTGCGGCTCGGCCCCGCGGAACGTCTTGCCATGCTGTTCGATGGCGGCCATTTCGAGACCATTCAATTGCCGCAGACCGTCGTTGATCCCCTGCGCTTTCGCGACCGCAAGCGCTATGCCGACCGGCTGAAGGAAGCCCAGGAGAAGGCACCGGGGCGTGACGCGCTCCTCGTCGCGCACGGCACCTTGGGCGGCCACGCGACGGTGGTGGCGGCGTTCGATTTCGCCTTCATGGGCGGATCGATGGGCGTCGCCGTCGGCGAGGGCCTGTTGGCGGCGTCACGGCTCGCGGTGTTGCAGGAAGCGGCGCTCATCGTGATCCCGGCCTCGGGCGGCGCCCGGATGCAAGAGGGAATTCTGTCGCTGATGCAGATGCCGCGCACCGTCATTGCGGTAGAGAACGTCAAGACGGCGCGGCTGCCTTACATCGTCGTGCTGACCGACCCGACGACCGGCGGCGTCTCCGCCTCGTTTGCGATGCTGGGCGACATCACCCTTGCCGAGCCGGGGGCGGTCGTCGGCTTTGCCGGCGCCCGGGTGATCGAGGAGACCATCCGCGAGAAGCTGCCCCAAGGGTTTCAGCGCGCCGAATATCTTCTCGAGCACGGCATGGTCGATCGCGTCGTGCCGCGGGGCGAGTTGAAGGAGACGCTGGCCCGGATCATCGGCCTGTTGCGGCGGCTCGGCGACGGCCCCAAGGCCGAAATCGTGCCGCTTCCGGTTCGTCGCGGCGGGAAGGACACATGACCGCCCAATCCGAAGCGAGGGTCGATGCGGTACTGAAACGCCTCCTCGGCCTTCACCCGAAGCTGATCGACCTCTCGCTCGACCGCGTTCGGCGGCTCTTGAAGGCGCTCAACAACCCGCAGAACCGCCTGCCCGGTATCATCCATGTCGCCGGCACCAACGGCAAAGGCTCGACCATCGCCTTTCTGCGTGCCGTGCTGGAGGCCGCGGGGCGGCGCGTCAATGTGTTCTCGAAGCCGCATCTCGTCCGCTTCAACGAGCGCATCCGCATCGCCGGCCAGCTCATCTCCGACGAAGAGCTGATCGCGGTGCTCGAAGAATGCGAGCGCATCAATGCCGGCCAGAGCATCACCTATTTCGAGATCACCACCGCGGCGGCGTTCCTGGCGTTCGCGCGGCATCCGGCGGATGTCACCCTGATCGAGACCGGGCTCGGCGGCCGTTTCGACGCCAGCAACGTGTTCGAACGCCCGATCGTCACCGCGATCACGCCGATCTCGCTCGATCACCAGCATTTCCTCGGCGATACCGTCGACAAGATCGCGTTCGAGAAGGCCGGCATCTTCCGGCCGGCGGTGCCGGCAGTGCTGGCACCGCAACGCGAGGAGGCGGAGCGAGTCCTCGTGGAACGGGCCGACAAGATCGGCGCGCCGCTGTTCCGCTTTGGCCAGGATTGGCGCGCCTGGCCGAGCCATACCGACGGTCTTCATTACGAAAGTCGGCGCTGGAAGCTCGACCTGCCGCCGCCCGGCCTTATCGGCCGTCATCAATATGACAATGCCGGCACCGCGATCGCCTGTCTCGATCGCGGCGGATTCGATCTGACGACGGACGCGATAGCCCTAGGGTTGCGGCGGGTCGAATGGCCGGCCCGGCTCGAGCATCTGAACCGTGGCGCCCTGGTCGACCTGCTGCCGCCCGGTTGGGACCTGTGGCTCGACGGCGGCCATAACGAAGCCGGCGGCGGCGCGCTCGGCGTGACGGCGCTCGGTTGGCAGGACAAGCCCGTAAAGCTGATCTTCGGCATGCTCGACAGCCATGATGCCGAGGCGTTCCTGCGGCCGCTCGCCCCGCATGTCGCGGGGGTCATCACGATCGCGGTTCCCGGCGAGCCGGCCTCCCGAACCGCCGAGGACTCCGCCGATGCGGCCCGCGTCGCCGGCATCGCCGCGGTCGATACCGCCGCCGATATTGTAGGCGCCATCCGCCAGTCGACGACGGGCCAGCCTGGACGGGTGCTGATCTGCGGCTCGCTCTATCTCGCGGGCCGGGTCCTCGCCGAGAACGCGGCGCCGGTCGCGCCACAGGAAACGGGCCAGCCTTGAGCCGCTACGGGGACAGCGCCGGCCTTTCGAGCCCCGATCCAAGCGAGCGGCAAGGGCATTCGCGTTCTACATCACCATTTCTTCATGCCACCGCCGCCATGGCCATGGCCCCAGTTGCCGCCGCGCTCCCAACCGGCATGGCCCCGTTGGCCGCCATGACCCCAACCGCCATGGCCCGATTTGCCGCCACGCTCCCAACCAACATAGCCCCGCTTGCCGTGATGGCCCCAACCGCCATGGCCCCAACCGCCATGGCCCCGTCCGCCGCGATTGGCCCAGCCGCGATGGTGCCAGGAACCGTGCCCCCAGCCATGGCCATGCCAATAATGACCGCCGGAACCGCCGTAGCCACCACCATAACCATAGGCATAACCGCCGCCGATGCCGCAGGCACCGCAGCCGCCATAGCTGCCATAAAGCTCGCCGGCAACGAGGCCGGCGGCGATCCCGGCCACCAGATTGCCGATGATGCCAGGGCCGTTGTCGTAAGAGCCTTGCCCGCCATAGCCCTGCCCGCCATAGCCGGCATTCGCCTCGTCATCGGGGCCATAGCCCTCGCCGGGGCCTTCATCGTAATTGCCGGCTTCGTCACCGCCGGAACCGCCATCCTCGTCGGCGTAGGATTGTTGATCCTGGTCGGCGACCCGGTTCCAATAGAAGGCCGGGAAATAGCCGGTATCGGAAATCTCCGGCGGAGAGTTGATGACATACCCGGCCGGCGGCAGCATGTCGCCGCCCCCGCCGCCGGTATCATAAGAACCGCCATAATTGGCGCTGTAGCTCGGCGGCGTCGCGGCGTAACCGGGCCCGCTCTGATAGCCGCAAGGACCACAGGCCCCGGCCATGGCGAACGCGATGATGAGGTTGTAGAGCGTAAACAAATCCATTGAACTCGCGCCTCTCGCATCGGCTGTCGTGCTGACGGCCGACTGAAGCACGCGGTCCAACGGTTCTTTGACGCTGATTGGTAAAAATTAACACGATTATTGACCTTGGGTTAGCCTTCTTCCTGACTGATCTACTTTTTGAACTCAGATAAAAAAGTAAATATCCATTCGCGACATTATTAGTATTATAATTCCCTTTCTGCGAGCAACGATCGGCCATCGCCCGACAGGCGCAGCACCGGGAATTGTGGCGCCGCGCTTGCAACCGGGGAAAAAGCATGGATTCTCCCCATCATGCCATTCGGGGACAAAGAATGGGATATACCGAAAAGGTTCTCCGGCCGGGCGAGACTCTCCGTTTCTCCAGCCGGATTCATTGGATCGTCTATGTGCCGGGGATCGTTCTCATCGTCCTCGGCTTCATCGCGGCGGTGCTGTTACAGGGGATCGCGCCCAAATCGGCAAGCGGCTGGAGCTGGCCGTCGCTCGTCGCCCTCGGCATCGGCGTGGTGTTCGGTCTCCTTGCCCTGCTCAGCGCCTGGTGGCGGCGCGTCACGGTCGAGGTCGCGGTCACCGGCCATCGGGTCATCTACAAGCGCGGCTTTGTGCGCCGGCACACCTTCGAGATGAATATGAGCAAGGTCGAAAGCGTGCACGTCAACCAGTCGGTCCTCGGCCGGGTATTCGATTACGGCGATATCATCGTTCGCGGCGCCGGCTCGAGCTTCGAGCCGTTGCGGCTCATCGCCCATCCGATCCAATTCCGCAACAATGTCATCGCGGAATAGCGGATGCGGCGCGGCCGGGCGGCGCGACGGCTGGGCGGGGCGGCGATCGCTGTCCTGGTGCTGGCGATGGCACTCGCCGCGGTGGACCGCGCCTTTCCGCCCGACATCTCCCGCTTCCACCGGCAATCGACCGTGGTGCTCGACCGCGAGCATCACATTCTGCGGGCCTTCACCACCCGGAGCGGCAAATGGCGGCTGGGCGCGACCGTGGCCGATGTCGATCCACGCTATCTGAAGCTGCTCAAGGCCTATGAGGACAGGGGTTTCGACGGCAATTGGGGGGTTGATCCCGAAGCCCTGGTCCGGGCCGCGGCGCAATGGGCATGGTGGGGCCATATCGTCTCCGGCGGCTCGACCCTGACGATGCAGGTGGCGCGGCTCCTCGGACCGCGACGGCCGCGCGGCATTGCAACCAAGCTGATCCAGATCGCCCGGGCCTTGCAGCTCGATGAGCGCTATTCGAAGCGCCAGATCCTGGCCATGTATCTGACGCTGGCGCCGTTCGGCGGCAATCTCGAAGGCGTCAAGGCGGCCTCGCTTGCCTATATCGGGAAGGAGCCGAAACGCCTCGACCCCGGCGAGGCGGCGCTGTTGGTGGCGCTGCCGCAATCGCCGGAGCGGTTGCGGCCCGACCGCCACGCCGCCGCCGCGCGGCAGGGCCGCAACAAGGTGCTGGCGCGGCTCGAGGCGGACGGCGCCCTCACCGCAGACGAGGCCGCCGCGGCCGAGGCGGAAAGGGTGCCCGATCGCCGCCTGGCGATGCCATTCGCGGCGCCGCATCTGGCGCAGCTTTTGAAAGCCCGCCGGCCGGGACAGACGATCGTCACCATGATCGATGGCGGCCTCGAACGCCGGCTCGAAACGCTGGCCAAGGCCGAGGCCGGCCGTTTCGCCGACGGTGCCGATATCGCCGCCATCGTGGTGCGGAACTCCAACCGGGCGGTGATCGGCTATCTCGGCGGCGTCGGCTATTTCCACCGACCGGCGGGCGAGCTCGATCTCGCCCGGGCCTGGCGATCGCCCGGCTCGGCCTTGAAGCCGTTTATCTACGGCATGGCGTTCGATGACGGCGACATCAACCCGATGACGCTGATCGAGGACCAGCCGGAACGGTTCGGTGATTATGCCCCGAAAGATTTCGACCGCGATTTCCGCGGCACGGTGACGGTGCGGGCGGCCCTTGCCGATTCGCTTAACGTCCCGGCGGTCGCGGTGCTGTCGCGGGTCGGGCCGGTGCGCTTCGTCACCGACCTGGCCGAAGCGGATGTGCATCTCGCCACCCGGCGCCTCGCCGGCATGCCGAGCCTGCCGGTCGCGCTGGGCGGCGTCGGCATCCGCCTTGCCGACCTCACCATGCTCTATGTCGGCCTCGCCGATGGCGGCATCGCCAAGCCGCTCGTCTATGCCGGCCCATCCCGCGGTCCGGTTCGCGGCACGGGACACAGGCTGATGAGCCGGACCGCCTCCTGGTACGTCACCAACATTCTTGCCGGCTCGTCAAAGCCCGATGGCTGGGGCCAGGGCATCGGCGTCGCGGCGACGCGGCCGATCGCTTTCAAGACCGGCACCTCCTATGGCTATCGCGACGCCTGGTCGATGGGATTTTCGCCCCGCTATACCGTCGGCGTCTGGGTCGGCCGCGCCGACGGCACGCCGCGGCCAGGTCATTATGGCCGCAACACCGCGACCCCGATCATGCTGAAAATTTTCGCCCTGCTGCCGGCCGAGCACGCCGGTTGGCCGCCGCCGCCGGCGAACGCGCTCATCGTCCGCAGCAACGCAGCCCTGCCGCCCAATCTGCGCCGATTCACCCGCCGGCCGGAAATCGCCATCCCGCATCGCGCCGCACCGCCCCGAATCCTGTTTCCCGCCGACGGCATCACCATCGAGACCGAGAAGGACGCGCCCGACGTCGTGCTGAAGGCCACCGGCGGCACCGGCGAGCTCTATTGGATCGTCAATGGCCGGCCGCTCGGCCATGCCCGGCTCGGCGCCGACATGTTCTGGCGCCCCAAAGGCGACGGTTTCGCCCGGATCGCGGTGGTCGATCGCGACGGCAGCCGCGCCGCGGTCGAGGTGCGGGTCAGGATCGCGCATTGACCCGCCGCCCTTGCAGGAACCGGCGCACGGCGGGATCCGCCTCGAGGCCAATGGCGCGGTCATAAGCTTCCGCCGCCGCTTCCTGCCGGCCGGCGCGTGCCAGAAGGTCGGCGCGTGCGGCCCAATAGGGCTGGTATTCGGTGAGCCGCTCGTCGCCAGCAATCGGATCGAGCGCCGCCAGCGCCGCTTCCGGCCCCGCGATCTCGCCGATCGCGACGGCGCGGTTGAGGGCGATGACGGACGACCGGGTAAGGGCCAGCAACGCGTCATAAAGCTGGCGGATCGCCAGCCAGTCGGTGGGGCCGCCGCGCCGCCGGGCGGCATGGGCCGATTGCACCGCGGCCTCGCGCTGAAAGCGACCGACGCGACCCATCCGGCCGGCGCATCGCAGGAGGTCTTCGGCCTCGTCGATCAGCGCCCCATCCCAGCGCGACACATCCTGGGCATTGAGCGGCACGAAGCGGCCTTGATCATCGCGGCGCGCCGCCCGGCGCGCCTCGGCATGGAGCATCAGCGCCAAGAGACCCAAGACCTCGGGCTCCGCCGGCTGCAATTCCGCCAAAAGCCGGCCCAACCAGATCGCCTCCTCGGCAAAGTCGCGCCGCCGCGCCACGGTGCCGGCGGGATCGGCCCAGCCCGCCGCGAAGGCGGCGTAGATCGCATCGAGCATCGCCTCAAGACGGTCCGGCAGGTCTTCCGGCTCGGGCCGGCAAAAGGGAATTCGGGCGCCGCGGATCTTGCGCTTCGCCCGCACCAGCCGTTGCGCCATGGTCGCCGGCGCCACGAGAAACGCCGAGGCGATCGCCGCCGCGTCGAGGCCCAGCACCGCCTGTAGCATGAGCGGAGACCGCGCCGCTTCCTCGATCGCCGGATGGGCGCAGGCGAACATCAGCGCGAGGCGCTCGTCGGAGACAGCCCCGGCATCGGCGCCGGCCGCGGCCTCATCGGCGAAGAGCGCCAATGTCTCGCCGGCGGCGCGGCCGCTGTCGCGCCGACGCGCCGCGTCGATCGCCCTGCGCCGGGCGACGGTGAGGAGCCAGGCTTCGGGCGCCGTCGGCACCCCGTCGCCGGGCCAGGTGGCGAGCGCGGCGGCAAAGGCCTCGGACAAGGCGTCCTCGGCCCCGGCCACATCGCCGGTACGTGCCGCGAGCCAGGCGACGAGCTTGCCATAGCTGTGGCGGGCGGCCTCTTCGACCGCCAACGCGCCGATCCCGGCCGCGGCCACTGTTCCGGTCACACCTTGACAATCGGCCGGACCTCCATGACGCCATGCTGGGCGGCAGGGCAGCGAGCCGCCCAGCTCAGCGCGGCATCGAGGTCCTTCACCTCGATGATGTAATAGCCACCGAGCTGCTCCCGGGTCTCGGCATAGGGGCCGTTCAGCACCTTGGTCTTACCGGCCTCGCTGCGCACCGTGGTGGCATTGGCCGAGCGGTCGAGCCGGTCGCCCGCCACCAGGATGCCGGCCTCCTGCATCGCTTTGGTGTAGGCCATGTAGGCGCCCGTCACCTCGGTGATGTCGCGGTCACGGATTTGCCGCAGCCCGGCCTCGTTCTGATAGATCAGCAACATGTATTGCATCGGGGTGCTCCCTCATCGGATCGCGGCGCCATCCGCCGCCGACACCATGACGTTCGGCGACAGATGATTTCGACATGAGGCCGCGATCGGCGGCGATCCGGTCATCACCTTTGCGTGACGGCGACCCCGATGGCTCAGCGGAACGCGACCTTCACCACCTCATAGGAGCGGGCACCCCGCGGGGTCGCGACCTCGACACTCTCGCCGACGCCCTTGCCGATGAGGGCACGCGCCAGGGGCGAGGTCACGGAAAGTCGGCCCTTCTTCACATCGGCCTCATCCTCGCCGACGATCTGATAGACGTTCTTTTCGTCGGTCTCCTCGTCCGCCAGCGTCACGGTGGCGCCGAACTTGACCTGCTTGCCCGACAGTTTCGAGACATCGATCACCTCGGCACGCGCGATCTTGTCCTCGAGCTCGGCGACGCGGCCTTCGATGAAGCTCTGACGCTCTCGCGCCGCCTGATATTCGGCGTTTTCTGAAATGTCGCCATGCTCGCGCGCCTCGGCAAGGGCGCGAATCACGGCGGGACGGTCGAGCGACTTGAGCCGTCGCAGCTCTTCTTGAAGCCGGTCGAACCCGGCAGCCGTCATCGGAACCTTGGACATGCGGAAGACTCATCCCCCGAGCAATATGGCTGCGGTGACCCCGGGCCTCCACCCGGGAACGATAGATCGCCGACGCCGAAGGCACCTGAACCCGTGCCTGGCGATTAAGCGATCGTTTCAAAATAGGATTGTAGTGAGGCGACTTCAAGATTGCCCGCGGCGAGGGCGGCAATCGCCTGAACCGCGGCGCGACTTCCAGCTACCGTTGTGTAATAGGGGATTTCGTTCACCAACGCAGTGCGACGGAGGCTGAAACTGTCGGTCTTGGCTTGGGCGCCCTCGGTGGTGTTGAAGACGAGCTGCACCCCGCCCGATAGCATGCGATCGACGATATGGGGCCGGCCCTCCAGCACCTTGTTGACGGTTTCGACCTCGAGCCCGGCCTGGCGCAGGCAATCCGCGGTGCCGCGCGTTGCCAGGAGGCCGAAGCCCATCTCGGCAAGGCGGCGGCAGGGCGCGACGATGCCTGGCTTGTCGCGATTCCTGACCGAGACGAAGACGGTGCCGGAAAGCGGCAGGACGATGCCGGCGGCGAGCTGGGACTTGGCGAAGGCGCGGCCGAAATCGGCATCGAGGCCCATCACCTCGCCGGTCGATCGCATCTCCGGCCCGAGGATCAGATCGACCCCCGGAAAGCGCGCGAAGGGAAACACCGCTTCCTTCACCGCGACGCGGGCGCGGCCGGCGCGCCGCAGCGCGAATTGGCCGAGCTTCTCCCCCGCCATGATGCGCGCCGCGATCTTGGCGATCGGCACGCCCGTCGCCTTGGCCACGAACGGCACCGTGCGCGAGGCGCGGGGATTGACCTCGAGCACGAAGACGGTGCCGTCCTTCACCGCATATTGCGCGTTCATGAGGCCGACGACATGAAGCGCCTTCGCCAGCGCCGTCGTCTGGCGCTCGATCTCGGCAATCACGGCGGCAGGGAGCGAATAGGGCGGCAGCGAGCAGGCGCTGTCGCCGGAATGAATTCCGGCCTCCTCGATATGCTCCATGATGCCGGCGATGTGGACGTCCTCGCCATCGGCGAGGGCATCGACATCGATCTCGATCGCGTCTTCCAGATAGCGGTCGATCAGGATCGGATTCTTGCCCGAAGCCTTCACCGCCTGGGTCATGTAGCGGCCAAGCGCCTCCGGCCCGTGGACAATCTCCATGGCGCGGCCGCCCAAGACATAGGACGGCCGGATTACGACCGGAAAGCCGACCCGCGCCGCTATCGCCTCCGCCTCCGCAAGCGAGGTGGCGATGCCGTTTTCGGGCTGTTTCAGATCGAGCCGCGCCAGCAATTCCTGAAAGCGCCGGCGGTCCTCGGCAAGGTCGATGGCATCGGGCGAAGTGCCGAGGATCGGGATGTTGGCGGCTTCGAGCGCCGCCGCGAGCTTCAAGGGCG
>JBOHLV010000016.1:0-1773 GCA_050729815.1 Allostellaceae bacterium | reverse complement strand
GTGTCGACCCGCTCGGTCGACGAGCTGGTCAAAGCCATTGGCATGACCGGCATCTCCAAGAGCCAGGTGAGCCGCCTGTGCGCCGAGATCGACGACAAGATCGCCGCTTTTCTCAGCCGCCCGCTGGAAGGCGATTGGCCCTACCTGTGGCTCGATGCGACCTACGTGAAGGTCCGCCAGAACGGGCGCGTCCTGGCGCATGCCGGCAAGCAGGGCCGCCGCGTCGTCGCTGCGTTCATCGCCACCGCCTTCGCCCAGGAGGACGCCGAAACCGCCCGCACCCAATGGCGGCAAGTCGCCGACCAGCTCAGGCCCAAGGTCGCCAAGCTTGCCACCTTGATGGACCAAGCCGAAGCTGATGTTCTCGCCTTCATGAGCTTCCCCAAGGATCATCGGCCGAAGATCCACAGCACCAACCCGCTCGAACGTCTCAACGGCGAGATCAAGCGCCGCACCGAGGTCGTCGGCATCTTCCCCAACGAGGAGGCCATCACCCGCCTCGTCGGCGCCATCCTGCTCGAACAGAATGACGAGTGGGCCGTCCAGCGCGCCCGCTATATGAGTCTGGAAACCATCGCTCCGTTGAGCGATGATCCGATCGTCAGGCTGCCCGCCGTGACCGCCTGACCGATCCGGCCAGACCTGCCGGAGAGCGCGAAATCACCAGCGCTCCTACACCAATCCCCGGGACACGATCGTTGGACCTGTTCGGCCGGGAGCTGCTGGCCGTGGATGGCACGCGGATCAAGGCGGTGAACAACAAGGACCGCAATTTCACGCGGGCCTCGCTCGCCACGTTCCTCAAGCTGGCGGATGCCAAGCTCGACGACTACCTCCAGCGTCTCGACACGAGCGACGCCGCCGAGCAGACCGCGGGCGGCTCGCGGGTCAAGGACCTCGCCGAGAAGATCGCCGCGCTTCGCGCGCGCCGGACGCGATGCCAGGCGATGCTGGCGGAACTCGAGCGGACCGGTGAGGACCAGATTTCGCTCACCGACCCCGACAGCCGGGCGATGGCGGCGCACACCCGCGTGGCTGTCGGTTACAACGTCCAGGTCGCGGTGGACAGCAAGCACAAGCTGATTGTGGAGCAGCAGGTCACCAACCAGGTCGTCGACATGGGGTTGCTCACATCCACGGCCGAACCGGCGAAAGAGATTCTCGGGGTCGAACAGATCGCAGTGGTCGCCGATCGCGGGTACTTCAAGATCGAGGACATCGAGGCCTGCGAGAAGGCCGGGATGCAGCCGTACGTACCGCGGCCCCAACGCGGTTCGTCGGTCAAAGCGGGGTTGTTCCGCAAGGATGAGTTCCACTACGACCCGGAGAGCAACACCATGCTCTGCCCGGCGGGCCAGCGTCTGCCGCCCTATTCGTCATCACTCCTGCGCGGGATCAAGAGGATCAACTACGCCAATACGCAAGCGTGTCGCGTGTGCCCGATCCGTTCGCGATGCACCAGGCGCCGCTTCCGCGCCGTCTTGCGCCTGGAGAACGAAGCCGTGTTGGACCGGATGCAGGCGCGGCTGGCGCAGCGTCCCGAAGTCCTCAACCAACGCCGCGAGACAGTCGAGCATCCGTTCGGCACGATCAAGCAATGGATGAACCAGGGCGCTTTCCTGATGCGGGGCCTGGAGAAGGTCCGCGGCGAGTTCAGCCTGACGGCGCTCGCCTATAATCTCAGGCGGGTGCTCAATATCGTCAGCTTCCCCGAACTGATGGGGGCGGCGCAGGGGTGAGCCCCTCCGCTATGGGCATTTTCTCCGGTTGCCA
>JBOHLV010000015.1:0-1799 GCA_050729815.1 Allostellaceae bacterium | reverse complement strand
GAGGCGAGCTGCGTGCTGCTGTATGGGGGCGACCAGCCCCTCTTCCTCGGGGAGATCCGCGTCGTTCCGATTCGCGAGGCGCTGCGCGGCCTCGATGAGATCCTGGCCGGCAGCACCGTCATTTTCTGACGCAAAGTGCGTAACGCAATTTGCGTCACTCCTGGATTCACCCAACCTTGTTTCTATGACCTATTTCGCGCTACAAATTGTGCCGCAATCTGCATGACGCAATCAGCTTCCAACCCCGAGGTCATCGGCCCGTGCCCAGGACCGATACGAACCCGTTTCGCTATGGCCGGGAGGCCGACATCCTCGTCGACCGTGCGGACGAGTTGCGGCGGGTCATGCGAACCTCAGATAATTACGGCACGCTCTTTCTGATCGGCCCCCGCCGCTTCGGCAAGACCTCCATCCTCAAGGCAGCCGAGACCGCACTGACAGCCCGTGGGGTTGTCGTGCTCCGATACGACGCCGAGGCGTATGAGAACGTCGGCCTGCTTGCAGGCGCGCTTTTCGCGGGAGCCGTACGCAAATACTCATCTTCCATCGATCGTGCCCAGGCGGTTGCCAGGAAGTTCTTCGCGGCGCTCAAGCCCTCCCTTGCCGTCGATCGAGAACCAACGCTGGTGGGCTCTAAAGCCTCGTCCGATGAAAAAGCGGCGCCGGAACCGCTCGGATGACCAACATAATCCAGCGCCAAAACCCCGGCACATAGACGAACGGACCGCGCTTCCGATCAATCGCGTCCACCACGATGCGAGCAGCACGCCGGGCATCGACCCACAGCAGACCGGAGCGCTTCATGCCTTCGGTCATCGGCGTTACGATCAACCCGGGCTTTATGACGATGATGCGCAGCCCAGTGGGCGCAAATTCATGGGCCATTCCCTGAGCGAAAACCCCTAGTCCTGCCTTGGCACTCCCATACACATAATTCGACTGCCGGCCGCGATCGCCGGCAACCGAAGAGAACACAGCAATAGTCCCCTTTTCGTCCATACGTTTGGCCGCCGCAAGCAACCACAGCGCCGCGCTGGTGAAGTTTGTCGTTAGAATATCCAACGTATGCTGTGGCTCCCGTTGTGCACGTGCTTGGTCGCCCAGGATGCCATAAGCCAGGATCAGGAGATCGACACCCCCCATCTCGTCGGCGAATTCGTCAATGGTAGCGTCGCATGACTGAGACGCGGACAAATCAGCCGCCAATGTCTTGATCTTGCCGGCGCCACGGACTTTGAGATCGGCGGCAAGATCGGCAAGTCGCTCCGACGAGGAGCCGAGTAATCCGAAATCGGCGCCTCGGGCCGCGTAGATCCTCGCGATCTCTGTCGCCATAGCGGATAGTGCCCCCAAGATCACGATCCTCAACTGCTCCGGTCGTCTGTGCGGCTCCATTACCTTGACACCCGATCCCAGAAGTCGGAGCGGACCTGAGGGTCCTTGAGCGCGTTAATCTCCCTCCACCGTGGATACCCGTTCTGAAACAGACCGGCGGGCATGCGGCCGTCCTTCGCCGGATACAGGCGCCCGCCTGCGGCGGCGATGATTGCGTCGAGCCGCTCAAAGAGGGCATGGATCGGGGCGCCGCGATTGGGGAAGTCGAGCGCGATATGTGTGCCGGGCATGGGAAAGCTCAAGAGACCGGGCGAGACATGCTCCCCGAATTGCTTTATGACCGCTAGGGCGGATGCCTGGCCTGCTCGGGCAATCTCGCCCACGAGCGCGGCTATCGCGTCACTCTGCACCGCGCGGGGGACGACACATTGATATTGGTAGAACCCCGAGCGCCCGTAGAGTCG
>JBOHLV010000014.1:0-12271 GCA_050729815.1 Allostellaceae bacterium | reverse complement strand
CAGGAAGCCCGCGCGCGCGGCGCGGTCGGCGCCGGAGGGCAGCGCCGCCTGGTGATCGCCGATCCAACTCGCGACGTCGTCGGCGACGAGGCGGCCATCGAGATCGCGCAGCAGCATGTGATAGCCCTTGGCATAGATGGCGATGCGGCTCTCGGCGCGCTCATGCCGGGCGAGGTCGGCGATGAATTCCCGCGTCGGCGCCTTCGGCACCAGTTCGTCATGGTCGCCATAGAGCAAGAGGATCGGCACGTGATGGATGTTGGGCGCCGCCTTCAGCGCCTCGCTCATCAAGGTGACGAGGCCGTTGATGGTCGAGACCCGGGTCGCCTTGATGACCAACGGATCGCGCCCCAAGGCACGCAGCATCGGGATGTTGTCGGAGGCCAGGATTCCGAGCCCCTGGCCGGTGAATGTCGCCCCCGGGAACAGATTGGCGCCGAGCCACAGCGCCGCGCGCTCGAAGATGGTCATCGTGCTGCGGCCCCACACCGCGGGCGCGGCGAGGATGATGCCGTTGCAATAGGGTTTTGGCGCGCCGACCGAACCGGCGACCGCGGTAATCGCCACCGCGCCGCCCATGCTTTCGCCGAGAATGTAGAGCGGCACGTCGGGATACCGGGCATGGATGAGGCGGCTCGCCTCGGCGGCATCGGCATCGAGCCGCCAGGTGCCGACCCAACCGCCGGGCCGCGGCGCCCGGCCGAACCCGCGCTGGTCATAGGCAAAGGTGGCAACCCCGGCCGCGGCCCAGACCGGCGCCGGAGCGGCGAAGGCGTTGGAGTAATCGTTGAAGCCGTGCAACGCCAGGATGACGGCGTGCGGGGTACCCTCCGGCAGCCATTCCCGCAGCGGCAGGCGCGCCCCGTCATCCATGATGAGCGCGTCAGCCGTCATTGTCGGCGTCACATGGCCGATACGCGGCATCATCGCCCCGCGCGTCCCCAGGCCGGGGCCGGCACAGGCCGCCAAACCCACCGCCAGCACCATTCCGAACCAGCGTCGCAATGCTACTTCTCTCCTCCCGTCAAGCGCAGAAAGATGTCCTCGAGATCGGCTTCATCGCTTGTCATGTCGCGGACATGAAGCCCGGCACCGCGGACCGCCTCCAGCACCGCCCCGACGATCGGCCGGCTCGCCTTGTAATGGAGGACGAGCCGCCCCGGCGCCGCGCATTCAAGCCCGGTTATGGCGAGGTCCGGCGGCAGCTCCCGGATCGGCTCCTCGAGCGTGACGGTCAAGACCTTATCGTCGACCCGGGCGATCAGCCTTTCGGTGGTGTCGCAGGCGACGACGTGGCCGTCATCGATGATGGCGATGCGGTCGCAGAGACTCTCGGCCTCTTCGAGGTAATGCGTCGTGAGCAGGATGGTGGTGCCGGCGGCGTTGAGCGCGCGCACCTGGTCCCAGAGATGCCGGCGCAACTCGACATCGACACCGGCCGTCGGCTCGTCCAGCACCAGCACCGGCGGGTCATGCACCATCGCCTTCGCCACCATCATGCGGCGCCGCATCCCGCCCGAGAGCGTGCGCGCCGGCGCGTCCGCCTTGTCAGCGAGGCCGAGCGCGGTGAGGATCGCCATGGTGTGCCGCTCCTTCGGCGGCACGCCGTAGAACCCGGCCTGGAGCTCCAAATGCTCTCGCGGGGTGAAGAACATGTCGAAGGTCAGCTCCTGCGGCACGACGCCGATGGCGGCGCGGGCGGCGCGCGGCGCCGCGTCGATATCGATGTCCCAGATGCGGAGCGTGCCGTCGGTCTTGATGACCATACCGGCCATGATGTTGATGAGGGTCGATTTGCCGGCGCCGTTGGGGCCGAGCAGGCCGAAGATTGCGCCGCGCGGAATCTCGAGGTCGATGCGATCGAGCGCGCGCTTCCCCGACTGATGCGCGTTACCCTTATAGATCTTGGTGAGGCCGTAGAGGGCGACCGCGAATTCGGGCAAGGCCCGATCGCCCGCCCGGCTCGCGGAAGCGGCATCCAAGGCCACGTTATCCACTCTCCTATTCATGCTTTGTGCTGGCATCCCTTGCGACAAGGGGTATCATTCGGGGTTCGGCCCGGTCAATCGGCGGGCTGGCGAAATCCGGCAATCAACCCAGAATTAACGAAAATGCAGCCATTCGAGACCGTCTATGTCGATGACGTGAAGGTCGCTTGCGCCGGCGAGGGCGTCGGTGGCCATCCGCTGGTCTATTTGAACCTCAGCACCGAGGGGCGCATCGAGTGCCCCTATTGCTCGCGCCTCTTCATCCTGAAGGACAGGAAAGACGGCGCGAGCGCGCACGGGCAACAGCCGCCCGAACCCCGTCCTTGACCGCGCCCCGGCATTTCTATCTCGTCGACGGCTCGGGCTACATCTTTCGCGCTTTCCATGCCCTGCCGCCCCTGACGCGCGCCGACGGCACGCCGATCGGCGCCGTGCTCGGCTTCTCCAACATGCTGTGGAAACTCTTGCGCGAGACCGATGCCGATCACATGGCGGTGGTGTTCGACGTGTCGCGCACCACCTTCCGCAACCGCATCTACGATCAGTACAAGGCGCAGCGGCCCGAAACGCCGCCGGAGCTGGTGCCGCAATTCGAGTTGGTGCGCGAGGCGACCGACGCGTTCGGCATCGCCCGGATCGAGCGCCAGGATTACGAGGCTGACGATCTCATCGCCGCCTATGCCCGCGCCGCCGCCGAAGCCGGCGACGAGGTTACTATCGTCTCCTCCGACAAGGATTTGATGCAGCTCGTCACGCCGCATGTCCGCATGTTCGATCCGATCAAGAACCGGCCGATCGGCGCAGCCGAGGTGCGGGAGAAATTCGGCGTCGATCCCGACAAGGTGATCGATGTCCAGGCGCTCTGTGGCGACAGCATCGACAATGTGCCGGGCGTACCGGGCATCGGCGTCAAGACCGCGGCCGAACTCATCAACACCTATGGCAGCCTCGACGCGCTGCTCGACCAGGCCGGCGGCATCAAGCAGCCGAAGCGGCGCCAGAGCCTTCTCGATTTTGCCGATCAGGCGCGGCTCTCGAAGCGGCTCGTCACCCTCGACGATGCGGCGCCGCTGTCGCTGTCGCTCGACGATCTCGCCATCAAGACGGGGGATCGCGCGAGCCTCATCCGGTTCCTCGAAACGCAAGGGTTCCGCGCGCTTTCGACGCGTGTCCAGACCGAGGGCAAGGGGCGGCAGGCGGATGGCGGCGGCGCTCCGGCCGTACCGGCCGTTACCGCCGAAAGCCTCGGCACCGTCGCGGCGCAGTACGAATTGATTGAAGACACGGCATTGCTCGACCGCTGGATCGCCGAAGCGACGGAACGCGGGCTGATCGCGATCGATATTGAAACCGATGTTCCGGGTAATCCGCGCTCGCCGCTCGCCGGGATCGCGCTGGCGCTCAACCCCGGCCGCGCCGCCTATCTCCCCTTGGGCCATGGCGGCATGCTCGATGCCGCCCGTCAGATGCCGCAGGCGCGCGCGCTGGCGAAACTGGCGCCGCTCCTCGCGGACGACGCGGTGCTGAAGCTCGGCCACAATATCAAATTCCCGATCGCGGCGCTGGCGCAGCATGGCATCGCGTTGACCGGGGCCGATGATGTCATGCTGATGTCCTATGTCCTTGAAGGCGGCCAGCACGACCACGATCTGAGTGCGCTGGTGCCGCATCATTTCGGCCAGGAGCGGATGCGGCTCAAGGACCTCGTCGGGTCGGGCAAATCGCTGATCGGCTTTGCCGCGGTGCCGGTGGAGCGCGCGCGGGATTATGCCGCCGAGGCCGCCGACATGGCGTTTCGCCTCTATCTGCTTCTGAAGCCGCGGCTCCCGCGTGAGCGGCTCTATGCCTTTTATGAAACCAACGAGCGGCCCCTGCCTCATATCGTCGCGGCGATGGAGGCGGCCGGCATCCGAATCGACCGCGCACAGCTTGCGGCGCTTTCCGACGATTTCACCCGGCGCCTCGCCGATCTCGAGCGCGAGATTTACCGCCTCGCCGGCCATCCTTTCAACATCGGCTCACCGAAGCAATTGGGCGAGGTGCTGTTCGACGAGCTGAATTTACCCGGGGGCAAGAAGAACAAGCTCGGCGCCTATGGCACCGACGCCTCGATCCTGGAAGAGCTCGCGCTCACCCACGATTTGCCGGCCCGCGTGCTCGACTGGCGCCAGCTCGCGAAGCTCAAAAGCACCTATGCCGATGCCCTGGTCGACGAGATCGACGCCACAACGGGCCGCGTCCACACCACCTACTGGCTGGCCCACACGCTGACCGGGCGGATGTCATCGAACGAGCCCAATCTTCAGAACATCCCGGTCCGCACCGAGGAGGGTCGCAAGATCCGCCGCGCCTTCACCGCCGAACCGGGCCACGTCCTGATCTCCGCCGATTACAGCCAGATCGAGTTGCGCCTCGCCGCCCATATGGCAAAGGTCGATGCCTTGAAGGAGGCGTTCCTCGCCGGTGCCGACATTCATGCCGCGACCGCAAGCGAGGTGTTCGGCGTGCCCTTGCCCAAGATCGACAGCAATCTGCGCCGCCGCGCCAAGGCGATCAATTTCGGCATCCTCTATGGCATGAGCGCCTTCGGCCTCGCCGCCCGCATCCAGGTGCCGCAATCCGAGGCGGCCGCCTACATCAACGCCTATTTTGAGCGCTTCCCCGGCATCCGCGATTACATGAACCGGATGCGGGTGGAATGCCGCGACAAGGGTTATGTCGAGACGCTGTTCGGCCGGCGCTGCTACATTCCCGGGATCCGCGATTCGAACGCGGCGCGGCGCGGCTATGCCGAGCGCGAGGCGATCAACGCGCCGCTCCAGGGCTCGGCCGCGGACATCATCCTGCGCGCCATGATCCGCCTTGGGCCGGCGCTCGCCGGTTCGGGCCTCAAGGCGAAGCTCCTGCTTCAGGTCCATGACGAGCTGATCCTCGAAGCGCCCGAGGCCGAGGCGGCGGCGACCGCCGCGCTCGTCAAGGAGGTGATGGAGAGCGCGCCGCTCCCCGCCATCGAGCTGGCGGTGCCGCTGGTGGTCGAAACCGGCACCGCGCCCAATTGGGACGGAGCGCATTGAGTTATCGATGAGCTGTCGGTCGTCGATCGCAAGTCGTTTTCTGATCACTGATTGACAACCTGTTACCCCATCCTGCCATCCGCGATTCGGACGATGCGGTCGCAGCGCTGGGCGAGCGCCGGGTCGTGGGTGATGAGGAGCAGCGTCGCCCCACGTGCCGCGCCGAGCCGGAACAGAAGGTCGATCACCTCTGCGCCCGTCGCGCTGTCGAGATTGCCGGTCGGCTCGTCGGCGAGGACGAGATCGGGATCGGGCGCGATGGCGCGGGCGATCGCGACGCGCTGCTGCTCGCCGCCCGAAAGCTGGCTTGGATAATGCTCGGCGCGGTGGCCGAGGCCGACCGCGGCGAGCGCGTCCCGCGCCCGCGTCGCGGCATCGCGCTTTCCGGCCAATTCCAGCGGGATGGCGACATTCTCCCCCGCCGTCATGGTCGGGATCAGATGAAAGGCCTGGAACACGATCCCGACATGATCGCGGCGAAACCGCGCGAGCCCGTTTTCATCAAGCGCCGAGAGGTCCTGTCCCGCCACCCAAACGCGGCCCGAGCTCGCGCGTTCGAGCCCGGCGATGATCATCATCAGGCTCGATTTGCCGGCGCCCGACGGTCCCATCAGCCCGACCGCCGCGCCCGCTTCGATGTGCAGATCGACGCCGCGCAAGACATTGACCGGGCCGGCCGGGCCGGCCAGGGTGAGCCGGACCGCATCGAGCGCAAGGATCGGGGTTTGGGTGAGAGTCATGGCAAAGGATCGGACATGGTTTGGCGGGCGGGGCGCGGCGGCGCTGCTGCTGGTCCTGGCGATTGCGGCGGCGCCGCCGGCCGTCGCCGCGATGCCGCGGCTTCTGGTCCTGGGCGACAGTCTCGGCGCCGGCTATGGCCTGCCGTCAAGCCAATCCTTTCCGGCGCGGCTCGCCGCCGATCTTGCCGCCAAGGGGCATCCCCTAACCCTCATCAATGACAGCGTCTCGGGCGATACCAGTGCCGGCGGCGTCACGCGCCTGGGCGATGCGCTGGCGCGGCATCCCCAAATCGTGCTGGTCGAGCTTGGCGCCAATGACGCCCTCCGCGCGATCGATCCCAAGGTCACGTTTCGCAATCTCGACCGGATCATCGCGCGCTTCAAGGCCGCAAATATCCGGATTCTGTTGCTCGGCATGAAGGCGCCGGCGAATTGGGGCCGCGAATATCAGCGCCGCTTCGACGCCATCTATCCGAATCTTGCCGCGAAATACCATATTCTGCTCTATCCCTTCCTCCTTGAGGGCGTCGCGCTCGATCCCGCGTTGAACCAGCCCGATCTGCTTCATCCCAATGCCACGGGGGCGGCGCTGATCGCGCGACGCCTCGTGCCTTACGTGCTGCGCCTCCTCGATAGCAGCGCGGCGGCGGCACGGTAGCCATGTTGCGTCTCTTCGCCGGCATCGACCTGCCGCCGCCCTTGAAGCTCGAACTCTCGATACTGTGCACGGGGCTGCCCGGCGCGCGCTGGATCGATGCCGGGAATTACCACATCACCTTGCGCTTCATCGGCGAGGTCGATGAAGGCCTTGCCGGCGACATCGATGTCGCGCTGGCGCGCATCAAGGCGCCGCGCTTTGCCGTGACGCTCGCCGGGATCGGCTCGTTCAGCGGCCGCGAAGTGTTCGTCGGGGTGGAGCGCAGCGACGCGCTCTCCCATCTGCGCGGCAAGGTGGAAAGCGCGCTGGTGCGCGTCGGCCGGCCGCCCGAGAGCCGGCGCTTCGCCCCGCATGTCACGCTGGCACGGCTTAAAGGCGGCAACACGCGGTTACAATCCTATCTTGAGGCCAACGCGCTCTATCGCGCCACACCCTTTCCTGTAGAGCACTTTAGCCTGATTGCTAGTTATCTTACGAAATCCGGCTCGATCTATGAGGATGCGGCCGATTACCCTCTGATATGAAGCCACGTTTTCGCCACAAGGTGGCGAAAACCCTCCGCAGATTCCGTTCTATCGCCGCACAATCTCCCATTTCAGGGTCCAGATAGGGGTGATCCACCGCCGAACCGCGGTGACGGCGCATTACCGGCGCAAAATTCAACCCCGTCCAAAATCGAGGAGACGAAGCGATGCCGAATCCCGTCCGTATCCGTACCGCACCCGCACCCCTGGGCCTGTCCGTGGCCGCCGCCGCCCTGTTGGTGGCCGCGACGCTCGCCATGCCGCGGGTCACCTATGCCGCCGAGATGACCCATTCGCCGGCAATGCAGACGCAAACCGCCCCCAGCCAGCCCGCGGCGACCAAACCCGTCGCCCATAATATGCGCGCGCGCATGAGCCCCGAGAGCGTCGATCAGCGCATCAGCAGCCTGAAGTCCAAGCTCAAGATCACCGCGAAGGAGGAGGGCGACTGGAACCACGTGGCGTCGGCGATGCGGGCAAATGCGAAAAAAATGCGCAGTCTGATCGAGGAAGTGCGCTCGCAAAAGGCGTCAGGCCGCACGGCGGTTCAGGATTTGAAGACCTATCAGCGCTTTGCCGAAGCCCATGAGCAGGGCCTGCGCAAGCTGACGGCCGCGTTCACCCGGCTCTACGACGCGATGCCGGCCGCGCAGAAGAAGAACACCGACCAGGTCTTCAATAGCTGGCAGCAACGCCATGCGGCGAACCAGAACGGCGAACAGCAGCAACATCCGCAGACCGGCCAGCACGGCTAACCGAACATCCCATAGGACCCGAAAGGAGATCGCTATGAGCATCACCATTCCCAGTACCCCGACGAACCGACGATCTTGGGCGAGACGCGCGACCTTCGCGAGCGTGCTTGCGTTGAGCGCGGCCCTGGCGGTGAGCACCGTTTCCGTGTCGCCAGCCTCGGCTTACGATCATCATCACGGCTGGCACCGTCACTGGCACCACGCCTATGCGCACCATTATTGGCATAACCGCGGCCGGGGCTATTACGGAGCGCCGGGCGGCTACTACTACTCGCCCGGTTACTATTACAACCCGCCGCCCGTCGTCTATGGCCCGGGCGCCGGCGTCGTTGTCAACACACCCGGCTTCAGCTTCGGTTTCGGCGTGCCGTAACCGGATCGAACCTGCGGCGTAAGGAAGAGCGGCCGGCGCGCGATTGCCGGCCGCGTTTTCTGCCGTGACCGTCGGCGCGATCAGGGCTGCGGCGTGATCCGGATATAGGGCTTCACCTTCTTGAAGCCCTTCGGGAACAGGGTCTTGGCCTGCTCGTCGCTGACCGCGCCGCCGATGATGACATCGTCGCCCTGTTTCCAATCGGATGGTGTCGATATCTTATACTTGTCGCCGAGCTGCAAGGAATCGATGGCGCGCAGGATTTCCTGAAAATTGCGCCCGGTGCCCATCGGGTAGACCAGGATCAGCCGGATCTTCTTATCGGGATCGATGACGAAGACATTGCGCACAGTGAGGTTGTCGGCGGGCGTGCGCTTCGCCGGATCGCCCGAGGCCGATTCCGGCAGCATGTCATAGAGCTTCGACACCTTGAAATCGGCATCCGCCAGCATCGGATAGTTCGGCGCGTTGCCGCCGACATCGCGGATATCGCCGGCCCAGTTCTTGTGATCGGTGACGGAATCGACCGAGAGGCCGATCGCCTTTACCCCGCGCTTGTCGAATTCGGGCTTGAGGTTGGCGACGGCACCGAGTTCGGTGGTGCAGACCGGGGTGAAATCCTTGGGGTGCGAGAACAACAACCCCCAGCTATTGCCCAGCCATTCATGGAAATGGATGGGGCCTTCGGTCGAATCCTGCGTGAAATCGGGTGCGATCTGATTGAGACGTAAGGTCATGGACTCCTCCTCGTTGGTTCGCTGACATTAATCACGAATGGAAATGCGCCGGCCAGCCCTGTCGGCCAAGCCAGTCCGCGGTGCGCTGCTTCAACTTTTCGGCATCGGCGCCATCGGCGCGCCAGGCGCGGCGCAGCCGCGCGATCTCCGCCGTGCGCGCGTCCCAGTCGGAACCGATGATTCCGGCGATCCGGTCGCGCAAGGCGACGGCGAGCGCCGGGCTCGCGCCGCCGGTCGACACCGCGACGCAAAGATCGCCGCGGCGCAGGATTGCGGGCAGCGCGAAATCCGATCGCGCGGGATCGTCCTCGATATGGAGCAGCACCCCCGCCGCCCGCGCCATCGCGGCGATCGCCGCGATGTAAGAGGCGTGGCGATCGCTCATGAAGACGAGGCGCGCGGCCGCGATCTCCGCCCGATCGGGCAGCCGGCGGACGAGGCGCGATCCCGCCGCGGTAACCAGCTCCGCCACCGGCATCGGCGCGAACACCCGTACATTCTCGGCGCCGGCCGCCTCGATGAGGCACAACCGCCGTACCGCCGCGGCATCGTCGCCGATCAGCATCACGCGGCACGTCACCAGATTCAGGACAATCGGCAGCACGGGGAAAGCGCCTCGCCTCTCGCTCTTTTGGCGAATATAGTCCTTTCCGTTGGGCCTGCCAACTTAAAACAATGTGGCGGTGTGTTTTAGTTATATTCTACACATAGAAAAGGTTATTAAGCTATCCCTCGGCAATCGGAATTGAACCCGCTAGTCTCGTACCCGGTCACTTGGAAGAAGAGGCTGTCATGGACTCCGCCGCCTGGAACCCCAGGCAATATCTGATGTTCGGCGATGCCCGCCTGCGTCCCGGCCACGAATTGTTGGCCCGGGGCGGTGACCTGGTCGGCGAGCTGGCGCCGGGGCCGGTTTATGAGCTTGGCTGCGGCACCGGGGCCCATGCCCGCGCCATGGCCGCGCGCTGGCCTGAGCGGCCGGTGACCGCGATCGACCATTCGCCGGCAATGCTCGACATCGCCGGTACACCGCCGATCCCGACCAATCTCTTTTTCATCGAGGCCGACATCGCCGGCTGGTCGGCGCCGCGGCGGGCGGCGCTCATCTTTTCCAACGCGACCCTTCACTGGCTTCCCGATCACCGCACCCTCTTCACCCATTTGATGGGCGAGCTCGTGCCGGGCGGCGTCCTCGCGGTGCAGATGCCAGACAATTTCAAGGAACCGTCGCACCGCCTCATCCGCGAGCTCGCCCTCGCCCCGCCTTGGCGCGACAAGCTCGGCACGCTCACCGAACCTGGCGGGCCGCTGTGCGACGATCTCGTCGCCGCGCCCGATTTCTATTACGATACGCTGGCGCCGCTCGCATCAGGCGGCATCGATCTGTGGCGGACGGAATATCTCACGGCGCTCGAAGGTGAGCGGCCGGTGCTCGAATGGATCAAGGGGTCGATTTTGCGCCCTGTGCTGGCGCGGCTCGAGGCGGATGAGCGGCCCGATTTCGAGGACGCACTGGCCGCGCGCCTTGCTGCGGCTTATCCACGCCGCGGCGACGGCACGACCCTCCTCCCCTTCCGCCGCCTGTTCTTCGTTGCCACGCGCTGACCCGGCTTCAGGAGACGCAAATGAATTATTGGCTCCTCAAATCGGAACCCGGCGTCTATGCCTGGGATCGCCTCGTCGCCGATGAGCGCACCCATTGGGACGGCGTGCGCAACAACGCGGCGGCGCTGAACCTTAAGGCGATGAAAATCGGCGACCGCGCCTTCTTCTATCATTCGGGTGAGGAGCGCCGCATCGTCGGCATCTGCGAGATCGCGCGCGACGCCTATCCCGATCCCTCGGACCCGTCGGGCCGCTTCGTCATGGTCGATGTGAAGGCGGTTGAGCCGGTGCCGCGGCCGGTGACGCTCGCCGCCATCAAAGCCGAGCCGAAATTGCAGGAGATGCGCCTCGTGCGCGAAAGCCGGCTTTCGGTGTCGCCGGTCCCGGCCGAGGCGTGGCGCCTGATTTGCCAAATGGGCGGCGTCAAATAGGCTAATTAGGAAGAGTCTTATCCATCCAGGCTTATTTCCCCACAACCTTGGCATCAGGATGTCTTGGCGGTTAAAGTTATTTTCTTGTTAAGAGAGGCCCGATGACTGCCCAAATCGTTGTTGCCGAAACCGATGCCGAAATTCGCGCCAGCTTTCCGGTGATGCGCGAACTGCGCCCGCGCTTCACCGATGTCGAAATCTATCTCGCCGCGGTGAGACGCCAGATGGCGTTGGGTTATCGGCTGACGGTACGGCTCCTCGCGGGCGATGAAGCGGTGGCTTGCGCCGGCTGGCGGTTTTCCGAGATGCTGGCCTATGGCAGGCTGCTCTATGTCGACGACCTCGTCACCGCCGAGCGTCATCGCAGCGAGGGTCATGGCGCCGCGCTGATGCGCTGGCTCGAGGCGCGGGCGCAGGTCGAGGGTTGCGCCGTGCTGTCGCTCGATTCCGGCACCCATCGCGCCGGCGCCCATCGGTTCTATTTCCGCGAAGGCCTCGCCATCTCAAGCTTCCATTTCGTGAAGCCGCTTTGAGGCCGGTCAGCGTCATCTTCGCCGACCAGCTATGCCCTGAGCTTCTCCAATAGATCCTCGATCTGGTCGAGGTCGAGATAGGTGAAGGTGAGGGTGCCTTCGCCGTTGCGGTTGGTGATCCGGGCCTTGATGCCGGTCAGCTCCTCTATCTCGCGCTCCAAAGCCTTGATGTTGGGATCGGCGGCTGACGCTGAAGCCGGCGCCGGTTCCGGCGCGGGAGTCGGCGGCATCTCGGCCTTCGCCTTTGCCCGCGCCTCGATCTGCCGCACATTCATGCCGTAACGCACGGCGTCGCGCGCGATCTCGACCGCCTTCGCCTGCCCCACCAGTGGCCGAACATGCCCGGCGGTGAGTTTGCCCTCCTCGACCAGCGCGATGACCTCCTCCGGCAGATTCAAAAGCCGCACCGTGTTGGCGATATGCGGCCGGCTCTTGCCAGTGACGCGGGCGATCTCCTCTTGGGTATGGCCGAACTCGGCGAGGAGGCGCTGATAACCGCGCGCGTCCTCGATCGAGTTCAAATCCTGGCGCTGGATATTCTCGACGAGCGCGATTTCGAGTGCCTCGCGATGGCCGATCTCGCGCACCAGGACCGGCAGTTCGGCAAGCTGCGCCGCCTGCGCCGCGCGCCAGCGTCGCTCACCCGCCAGAATCTCGAACTCGCCTGGAAGCTCCGGATGGGGCCGCACCAGCAATGGCTGAAGCACGCCTTGCGCGCGGATCGACTCCGCGAGCTGCGCGATCTGCTCGGGATCGAAATTCCGCCGCGGCTGAAACCGGCCACGATGGAGGCGTTCGACCGGCACCTGGCGCACGGCGGCGGTGCCAGCGACGCCCGCACCGGCCTCGAACT
>JBOHLV010000013.1:0-8605 GCA_050729815.1 Allostellaceae bacterium | reverse complement strand
TCGTTGAGGGTTTGCGGACATAGCCCGGCCAGCCGAATGCTGGAGCCGTGCCGATGCTGGCCGGGCTGTGTCGGCAAAGCGCCGATGAAGGAAACCGCGGGAAGGGTTGCTGAATTTTTCGGCCAAGCTATGGGGATTGAGCGGTCCGGGCTGGCGGGCTGCGGTGGGCTCGTGGTGCGGTACTGGTCGATTGGCGACAGGATCGGAGGCGAGCTGAGAGAGCGGTTAGCGGATTCCCGGTTCGAGCATGGCGGGAGCAATCGACACGAGGGGCCGGAATCGTGATTGCGGGCCGAGTGTAGCCGTCGCCAGGAGGAATCCGGCCTGGGGTCGGCGCAGAAAGCTTCGGCGGAGACGAGACGGCTGTGGTCATGAGCTGTCGATCCTGATTGCCGCGACGGGTTGGTGCCGAGGCAGGCAGCCGCGCGCGAAGATCTCGATGACGATCATTCGTCCGCCGCAGGATGGACAAGGATTTTGGTCATTGTCATCGTCGCAGCCATCGGCGCTGTCGGTGTCATCGTGCAAGGGCTCTGGCTCTGGCACATTGAGGAGTTGACGTGCCCGCACGATGTTGTTGGCGCGATGACCATTGGCGAACAGGCCATAGTGGCGGATACGGTGGAAGCCGTCGGGCAGGACATGGATGAGGAAACGTCGGATGAATTCGTCGGCGGTCAGCGCCATGGGTTTGTAGCGACCGGCCCCGTTGCCTCGGTAGTCTTTCCATTTGAAGGTGACCTGTTCGCCGTCGAAGGCGATGAGCCGACTGTTGGCGATGGCGACGCGATGGGTATAGCGCGACAGGTAAGCGAGCACAGCCGCGGGGCCGCCGAACGGCCGCTTGGCATAGACGACCCATTCGGTCTGGCGCAAGGGCGTCAGCCAGGCCTTGAACGCGTTGGGCTCGGCGAGCGCAGTGTGACCGCCGAAGAAGTTCAGATGCCCGGCCTTGTGGGCTGCGGTGAGCTTTCCCAGGAACAGCCGGCGGAAGAGGCGCGAGAGTACCCGGACGGAGAGGAAAAAACCTGGCCGACAAGGAATCCATCGCTGGCCGTCGGGCGAGATACCGCCGCCCGGGACGATGATATGGACGTGGGGATGGTGGGTGAGCGCCGAGCCCCAGGTGTGCAATACGGCGGTCAGCCCAATGCGGGCACCCAAATGCTTGGGGTCGGCGGCGATGGTGATCAGTGTCTCAGACGCCGCCTTGAACAGCAGGTCGTAGACGACTGCCTTGTTCTGATAGGCGAGGTCGGCGATCGTCGCAGGTAGGGTGAATACGACGTGGAAGTACGGCACCGGCAGCAGTTCAGCTTGGCGCTCGGCCAACCACTCCTTGGCGGCGGCGGCTTGGCACTTCGGGCAATGTCGATTGCGGCAGGAGTTGTAGGAGATTCGTACCTGCCCGCAGTCCTCGCAGCGTGCGACATGGCCGCCCAACGCCGCCGTTCGGCAGCGTTCGATTGCCGACATGACCTTCAGTTGGCCGAGGCTGACGTGACCGGCATTAGCTTGACGCCAAGCCGGCCCGCGGCGGCAAAAGATATCCGCCACCTCGATCGCCGGGCGAGACACGGCAAGGCCCGTGTCACGCGGGCGGCTTCACCTCGGCGAGCAGAATGTCGAGCGGACTGGTGACGTCACCGACCGCCTTGATGGCGACGCGGGTGTAATGCGCCGTGGTATCCAGCTTCTGATGGCCCAGCAACGCCTGGATGACGCGGATGTCGGTCTTGTTTTCCAGAAGATGCGTGGCAAAGCTATGGCGTAGGGTGTGGGGTGAGACGCGTTTGTTGATCCCGGCCATCGTTGCGGCAACATGGCAGGCACGGTTGAATTGCCGGGTCGACATCGGCTGTCCCGGGCCTTGACCGGGGAACAACCAACCCTGTGGCCGGTACGTCTTCCAGTAGAGGCGCAGCAGATCGAGCAGTTGTGGGGACAGCATGACGTAGCGGTCCTTGCGGCCCTTGCCTTGCTCGACGCGGATCACCATCCGGGTAGAATCGATGTCGCCGATCTTGAGAGAAACGACCTCGGAGACGCGTAGCCCTGCCGCGTAAGCGACGCTCAGCGCGGTCTGATATTTGAGATTGGGAGCGGCCGCCAGAAAACGTCCCATCTCCTCTTGGCTCAAAACGATGGGCAGCGTTTTGGGCTCCCGGCCAAAGACGATCTGATCGGTAACTTCGGGCCGCTTGAGCGCCCTGCCGAAAAAGAAACGCAAGGCCGTCATCGCGACGTTGCGGTTGGAGACCGAGACGCCGCTCTCGGCCAGACGAAGCTGATAGCGTCGGATATCCTCGAATTGCGCCTGTGCCGGCGAGCGGCCAAAGAAATCGGCGAAGTTCTTGACGCGGCGGAGGTAGTCTTGTTGGACCTTGGGTGAGAAATGGCGGATCGTCATCTCTTCGATCATGCGCCGGCGTAATGGGTTGATGGGCTCGTCGGTCATGGGGAGCTCCTGTCTTGAGTGAGGTTCTGAACCCCTCAATCTCAAGACCGGATGTTCTTCCGCCGCTACTCCAACCTCTCCATCTAACGCTACCGCGAAAGCGGTTTAGTTCTCCGGCGCATCACCGCCATTCGACGCCGGAGGGGGCTGGCGCGCCAACAGCATTTTGGTGTCAAAAGTTCCGAATCCGGGACATTGTTATCGCTGGCTCGCCGGTGGCGCCGGGAAACGGTGCCGCCATTCGCCAGCGACCCAGACGCCGCAGGCGATGCGCGTCTCCGATGGCGACGAAGTAGAACAGCAACGTGTCCGGCGGCGGCATGCCCTCGCCCAATCCGGCCCTATGTCGCATCGAGCCAGCGGGCATGTCGTCATATGAACGCTCGCGGCCGAGCCGACTCGACGCCGACCACCGCAAGCATGATCCCGACCTCGGCGCCGGTGAATTCTGCAATCTGCGCGCTGTCATAGACCGCAAAGAAATTACTCGGCTTGGGGACATGGCCAGGGTCGGTGATCAGCACCGTCCCCGGCGACGAAATCGGGGCGCACGCGAATTATTTAATGTCGTTTAAGAAGGAAGACATATAATTTATTGAAATAATTGGTAGCGGGAGAGGGATTTGAACCCCCGACCTTGGGATTATGATTCCCCTGCTCTAACCAACTGAGCTACCCCGCCATCCGGAAGGAGGCGGATATTGGTGGTCCGATCGCAAGGCGTCAAGCGCGCAGCCGCAATCTTATCGTCGCGGATGATGACCCCGCCGCCGAGGACGCGGCTGCCGTCATAGAAGACGCAGGCCTGTCCCGGTGCTACGCCAAAGGCGGGCGCATCGAGCAGCACCGTGCCGCCGCCATTATCGTCAAGCTCGAGCCGCGCCGCGACAGGCGGCTGGGCCGAGCGCAGCTTGACGCTGAACGGCTCGCCCGCCGACGGCAGTGTCCCGCCGAGCCAGTTGACGGATCCGAGCGGCACCCGGTCCCGCCCCAGGGCCGCGCGCGGCCCAACCACGACGCGGCGCGCTTCGGGTTCGATCCGCACGACATAGAGCGGTTCCGCCGCGGCGATGCCGATGCCCCTGCGCTGGCCGACGGTGAAATGGATGACGCCGTCATGGCGGCCTAGGCGGGTGCCGTCCAGGGCAACGATCTCGCCAGGAAGGGCCGCGCCGGGACGCAGCTTCGCGACGATTGCGGCATAATCGCCACCCGCAACGAAGCAGATGTCCTGGCTGTCTGGCTTCGCCGCAACCGGCAACGCGAAGCGGCGCGCCAAGGCACGGGTCTCGGCCTTTGGGAGGTCGCCCAGGGGAAAACGCAGGAATTCGAGCTCGGCGCGCGTCGTGCGATAGAGGAAATAGCTCTGGTCGCGACTTTGATCGATCGCGCAGTGAAGCTCCGGCCCGGCGGGGCCGTCGATGCGGCGGACATAATGGCCGGTGGCGAGCGCCTCGGCGCCGAGATCGCGCGCGGTGTCGAGCAGATCCTTGAACTTCACCCGCTCATTGCATGCAATGCATGGGATTGGCGTCTCGCCCCTGGTATAGGCGTCGGCGAAATCCTCGATCACCGCGGCGCGAAAACGCGCCTCGTAATCGAGCACGTAATGGGGAATGTCGAGCGAAGCCGCGACCCGCGCCGCGTCGTGAATATCCTGGCCGGCGCAGCACGCACCTTTGCGCCCGGTAGCGGCACCGTGGTCATAGAGCTGGAGGGTGATGCCGATCACTTCATGGCCCGCGTCCTTCAAGAGGGCGGCGGTGACCGACGAATCCACTCCGCCCGACATGGCGACGACGACCCGGCCCATCTTCAGAGATTCATCATGTTGCGGGTGGCGGCCGGGAGCTTCACGGTGAGGCCATCGAGCTCCTCGGTCATGACGATCTGGCAGCCGAGGCGCGAGGTCTTGGTGACGCCGAAGGCGAGATCGAGCATGTCCTCTTCGTCCTCGCTCGCGTCCTTGAGGCGGTCATACCAGTCGCGCTCGACGACGATATGGCAGGTCGAGCAGGCAAGCGAGCCCTCGCATGCGCCCTCGATGTCGATGCCATGCTTATGCGCGATCTCGAGGACGGAAAGCCCGACTGGCGCCTCGACTTCGTGGCGCCGGCCATCGCGTTCGATGAAAATCATCTTGGGCATGGCGATGCGGTCTTCGGCCGGCAGGACGCGTCAGTCCGACAATTGGGCGGCCAGATCCTCGGCCTCGATCGCGGCCTCGAGCGCGCCACCCTCGCGCCGAATTCCCATCACCGCGATGTCGGCCGCGGCGGCCGCTTGCAGCACCGCGGCATCGGCGAGGGCAAAGCCCTCGAGCCGGATCACCGCATGCGTCACCGGCCGCGCCACCGTCTTTTCCGTGAGGCCGCGCAGCTCGATGAGAAGCGCGGCCAGATCCTGTTCCATCAGCTCGTCCATGAACGGCGCTTCGGGCACCACCACCAGTTCGGCATTGCCGCCAACCGCGACCGCAACCGTCACACCGCGCAGGCGCGACAATTCGATCCCAACCGCAAGACCAATGCCGCCGGCATCGGCCGGAGCGCCGTCAGGCTCCTCGATCTGGTACAGCTTCAACGGGCCGGGCGCGTCTGCCATGCCGGGTTAGACGTGGAAGGATTCGCCGCAGCCGCAGCGGCCCTTCTCATTGGGGTTGCGGAAGACGAAGCCGGATTCGAGCTTGTCCTCGACATAATCCATCTCGGTCCCGATGATGAACATGGTCGCCTTGGGATCGATCAGGATGGTGACGCCCTTATCCTCCACCACCTCGTCGAAGCGGCCTTTTTCCTCGGCATATTCGAGCGTGTAGCTGAGGCCGGAACAGCCGCGCGAACGCACCCCGATGCGCACGCCGAGCGCGGGCTTGGCGCGATTCGCCATCAGCGCCTGAACCCGCGCCGCCGCCGCATCCGTAATCATCATTGCCTGACGCAGTGCCATCTCATCCTCTGGGTTCGGATCATAGCCGATCCGGGAAATGCCTACCAACCCCTATATAGGGATGACGCGCGCCTTGTCACGGGGCACTGGCGCCGCGTCTCGACATTCGCGCGCCGCCGCGGCCAGGAGATCGGCGGCGCGATCGACCTCGTCGGCCGTGGTCATGCGGCCGAGGCCGATGCGGATGCTGGCGGCGGCGCGGGCATCGGAAAGGCCGAGCGCCCTCAGGACATAAGACGGCTCGAGCTCGGCCGAGCTGCAGGCCGAGCCGGTCGAGACCGCGACTCCGGGACAGGCCGCCATGAGATCGGTCGATTCGAGGCCGGGAAAGCTCAAATTGAGATTGCCGGGCAGCCGCCGGTCCAAATGACCATTAATGTCCAGGTTCGGGACCAGATCGTGGAGGCGGGCCAAGAGGCGCGCGCGCAGGTTCAAGAGGCGAGCGGCTTCCTCCGCCATCTCCGCCTCGGCGATCACCGCCGCTTCGCCGAAACCGACGATCAGCGGCGTCGGCAAGGTGCCGGAGCGCAAGCCGCGTTCCTGGCCGCCGCCATCGATCAAAGGCGCGATCCGCGCCCGCGGCCGGCGCCGGACATAAAGCGCGCCGATGCCCTTGGGACCATAGAGCTTGTGCCCCGAAATCGACGCAAGGTCAACATTCAGGTAATTGACATTGAAAGATATTTTCCCGACCGCTTGAGCCGCATCGGAATGCAGCAGCACGTCCCGCTCGCGGCAGATCGCACCGATCGCGGCGAGGTCCGGGATGACGCCAATCTCGTTATTGGCCGCCATCACCGAGACAATCGCGGTGCGCGGATCGATGGCGCGGTGAACATCCTCGGGATCGATCAGGCCCTCGCCATCGACCGGCAGAAAGGTGACGCGAAAGCCCTCGCGCCCCAGCGCCTTCGTCGCTTCGAGCACGCATTTATGCTCGGTCGCGATGGTCACGATATGGTCTTTTCCGGTCGCGCGATGGAAATGCGCGGCGCCTTTCAATGCGAGATTGTTCGATTCGGTCGCGCCCGAAGTGAAGACGATCTCGCGCGGCTCGGCCCCGATGAGGGCGGCGAGTTGTGCCCGCGCGCGGTCGACGGCCTCTTCGGCCTCATGGCCATAGGCGTGGGTCGCGGAGCCGGGATTGCCGAACTTTTCGGTGAACCAGGGCAGCATCGCCGCGACGACGCGCGGATCGGTCGGCGTCGTCGCCTGATAATCGAGATAGATCGGGCGCCCGGTCATGAGCCCGGCCTCTTCATGCCGCCCGCGCACGGGTGCGGCGGTGGAGCGCGCCCCAGGCCGCGACGAGTTGGTCGATCTCGGCCTCGGTGGTGTCGTGGCCGAGGCTGATTCGGATGGCGCTGTCGGCGAGCGCCGGCACCACGCCCATGGCGTCGAGGACGTGGCTGCGCGTCACCTTGCCGGAGGAACAGGCCGATCCAGCGCTGACCATCACCCCGGCGAGGTCGAGCGCCATCAATTGGGTCGCTGCCGGCACGCCAGGCATCGCGATCGAGATGGTGTTGGGAAGACGTGACGCGGCCATGCCATGAATCTGCGCATCGGGCGCCAGCGATAAAAGGCGGCGCTCGGCCGTTTCGCGCAAGGCTGCGATGCGGGTTGCCTCCGCCGCCATCCCGTGCGCCGTCGCCGCGGCGGCGGCGCCGAAGCCGACGATGCCAAGGAGATTTTCGGTGCCGGCACGGCGCCGACGCTCCTGACCGCCGCCGGTGATGAGCGGCCGCAGCGGCAGATCGGGCGAGGCAATGAGCGCGCCGACCCCCGCGGGCCCGCCGATCTTGTGCGCCGATAGAGTCACCAAATCAGCTTCCAATTTACTGATACTGAAAGAAATTCTTCCGATCCCCTGGACCGCGTCGCAATGCAGAAGCGCGCCATTCGCATGGACGAGCCGGGCCGCGTCGCGGACGGGCTGGATCACGCCGGTCTCATTGTTGGCGAGCATCAGCGACACCAGCGCCGGGCGCGGATCGGCGCGCAGCATCCGTTCCAGCGCGTCGAGATCGGCGACGCCATTGCCATCGACCGGCAGGATCGTGGCATCGGGTGACGCCGCCGCCAGGACGGAATCATGCTCGATCGCCGACACGATGAGGCGTCGGTCGGGAAAGCCGCGCAAGGCGAGATGATTGGCCTCGGTGCCGCCGCTGGTGAAGATCATTGCGGCGGGGTCGGCGCCGAGGAGGGAAGCGACGGCTTCCCGCGCATCCTCCATCGTGGCCTTGGCGGCCCGGCCATAGAAATGGACCGAGGACGGATTGCCGACGCGCGCCATCGCCGCCGCCATCGCCGTCGCCGCTTCGGGCCGGAGCGGCGCGGTCGCGTTCCAATCGAGGTAGCTGATCCGGCCGACCATCGATTGGGCCGCTACTGCGTGAGGGCCGGACGGTCGGGCTCGGGATCGATCGGACTGCGGCTGGCGCGGTGGATCACGCCCGACAGGCCGAGCACGCGCTTGGCACAGACATCGGCCAGCGTCACCGAGCTGAGATAAAGGTGGATCTGGTTTCCCAGCTCTTCCCACAGATCGTGGGTGAGGCATCGTGCCTGGTTGCCGGCACAACCCGTCGGCGCGCCGGGACTGCATCGCGTCGCGCGGATCGGCTCATCGACGGCGAGGATGACGTCGGAAATCCGCGTCTCATCGGCGCCATGGCCGAGGAGATAGCCGCCGCCCGGCCCGCGCACGCTGCGGACCAGGCCGGCGAGGCGCAGCTTGGCGAAGAGTTGTTCGAGATAGGACAGCGAGATCACCTGGCGCTCGGCGATGTCGGCGAGAACCACCGGCTGGCCGCCGCTGTGCTTCGCCAGATCGACCATCGCCATCACCGCGTAGCGGCCCTTGGCACTGAGGCGCATGGCGGTGCCCTCAGGCCTGGCGGCGGTCGAGCGCCGGGGCGCGCGCCGCTTCGAGATCGCGCTCCAGCTCGGCGACGCGGTTGCGCAGCGCCGCCATCTCCGCGCCGAGCTTGTCGAGCTTGCAGGCGACCGGGTCGGGCGTCTCGTCGCACGGCGTGCCATAGGGCAGGAATTCGGGCGCCGGTTGGGGCGCCGGATCGTTCGCGGTGACGGCATGGATCGGCTCGGGCGCCTTTTCCATGTCGATCGGCTGCGAGGCCGGCCCGAGCACGCGGGCACCCGCCGGCACGTCATGCAGCACCAGCGCGTTGGGGC
>JBOHLV010000012.1:0-46537 GCA_050729815.1 Allostellaceae bacterium | reverse complement strand
GTCGCCCGCGCCGATGGCTTCGAAATCTTCACCCGGCCCGATCGCATCCTTTCCCATGTGGCGGATCATGTCGCCTGAAAAACTCACCTACATGGCGAACCAGATCGCCATCTTCTTCCATCATCGGGCCGAGCCCCAGGCCGTCGCCGACACGCTCGATCATTTGAAGAAATTCTGGGACCCGCGCATGCGGCGCGATATCGTCGCGCATCTGAAGGCGGGGGGCGCCGGATTCGATCCGATCGTGCGTCAGGCGGTTGCGCAACTCGCCGCCGACACCACCAATCCCCATCTCGACGCCGCGGCCGCCCAAGGCGAGAAGTAGCACGAAGCAGACGGGCCGCCGCCGCGCGGCGACTTTTCCCCGTCGGCCTCGCCTACGCGATGATGTCGGGCAGGAGTTGGCTTTCGAGCCGGGCGATCAAATCCTTGAGCGCGAGCTTGCGCTTCTTCAAGCGTTGCAATTGGATGCGGTTGAGGCCGGCGCGGCTGCGCTCGAGCGCAGCAATCGCGGCGTCGAGATCGTGATGCTCGATCTTTAGTTCGGCGATCTTCGCCTTCATGGTTTCGATATCGAAGTCCATAACGTGACCATTATATCAGACACAAATGACAATGGGTGAGGTGAGCGAATTGAACCTGCCGTCCGCGGCGGGCGCATTCTGGCGCTTCTCGCGACGGTTCTACGACCGGCCGGGGGTCGCCGGCGCCTGCCTCAACCTTCAGGATCGGGAAGGCCGCGACGTCAACCTCCTGCTCTACGCCGCCTGGCTTGGCTTGAGCGGCCGCGGCCCTCTGTCGGCGGCCGATCTTGCGCGGGCCGAGGCCGCGCTCGCGCCCTGGCGCCAGGAGGTGATCGAAAAGTTGCGCGCGGCGCGGCGCCGGGTGCGAGACGAGCCCGACGCCAGGGAACTTTACGCCGCCCTCAAATCCGTGGAGCTGATGGCCGAGCGGCATCAACAGAACCGGCTCGAAGCGCTGGCGCCGGCCGCCGGGGAAATCGCGGCGGAAACCCGCCTCGCCGATGCGCTCGCCAATCTTAGACGCTATCTCGGCCATGACGTCCCAGGGGCAATCCTGGCGGCGTTGACGGCGGAGCAGGGAGCTTAAATCCCGCCAAGAAAGCACTTGGCGTTTGCCCGGTTTCGCAATATTCTTCTGAATATATATTCTAATGAATATAGCGAGGGGTGACGATGCGCGTGGGACGAAACTGGATATTTGTCATCATGACGGTGCCGGCGCTGGTGTTCGGGGCGGGGCTGGCGACGCCGCGCGCCGCGGCGGCCGGCCCGGTGCTGGTGTTCGGGGCGGCGAGCCTCCGGAACGCGCTCGGCGACGCCATCGCCGGCTATGAGCGGTCGGGCGGCGGCAAGGTGATCGCTGCCTATGCCGCGAGCTCGGCACTGGCCCGGCAGCTCGAGAATGGCGACGATGCCGACATCTACATCTCGGCCGATCTCGACTGGATGAATGATGTCGAAAAGCATCATCTCATCGTCGCCACGACACGGAAGAATCTGCTCGGCAATTCCTTGGTTCTGATCGCGCCCCGATCGGGGCATGCGCCGATGGTGGGGATTAGGAAAGGCTTCGATCTGAGGAAGCTTCTGGGCGATGGCCGGCTCGCCATGGCTAATCCCGATGCCGTGCCGGCGGGGAAATACGGCAAGGCGGCGCTCAAATATCTCGGCATCTGGAAGGATGTAAAAGGCCGCGTCGCCGCGGCCGCGAATGTCCGCGCCGCGCTGCTCTATGTCGATCGCGGCGAGACCCCCTATGGCATCGTCTATGCGACCGATGCCGCTTCGGACAAAAACGTCGTGGTGGTCGGCCAGTTCCCGAGGAACAGCCATCCGCCGATCATCTATCCGGTCGCGCTGATGAAGACCGCCAGCAAGAAGGCGGCGGCGCGCAAATTTCTCGCCTTCATCGAATCGCCGGCGGCGAAAAAATATTTCGAGAAACAGGGATTTACGGTACTGCATTAGGCCGAACAGGCCTCCTCTTTGACCCCGGACGAGATCACCGCCCTTCTGTTGAGTCTCAAGGTCGCCGCCACCGCCATGGCGGCGAGCCTGCCGTTCGCCATCGTCATTGCCTTCGCGCTGGCGCGGCTACAATTCCCCGGCAAGAGCCTGGTCCAGAGCATCGTCCAATTGCCGCTGGTCCTGCCGCCGGTGGTGACGGGGTTTTTCCTTCTGGTGCTCTTGGGCCGCAACGGCGCGATCGGCGCCTGGCTCTATCGCACTCTCGACATCACCTTCGCCTTCCGCTGGACCGGCGCCGCGATCGCCGCCGGGGTGATGGGGTTTCCGCTGATGGAACGTGCGATTCAGCTTTCGGCTGAACTGGTCGATCGCCGTCTCGAACAGGCGGCGGCGACGCTGGGGGCCGGCTGGCTGCGCATCTTCGCGACTGTCACCTTGCCGCTGATGCTGCCCGGCATCGTCACCGGCATACTGTTGTCGTTCGGCCGCGCCCTGGGCGAATTCGGCGCCACCATCACTTTCGTTTCCAACATCCCGGGCGAGACCCGTACCCTGCCGCTCGCCATCTATACCTTGACCCAGATTCCGGGGCAGAACGGGGCGGCGCTGCGCCTCGTGCTGATCTCGGTGGCGCTATCGCTGGTGACGCTGATCGGCGGCGAGTATCTGAACCGCCGCGCCACGATGCGGGTCCAAGGGCGATAGAGACCTCAAGCGGAATCGACTAGCGGCGATAGAGGTAATCCGCCGGGAGGTCAAGGCGCAGGCAGGATTGCGCCGGCGGCGCCGCCGGCAGCATGATCCGGTCGGCTAGCGCGCCGGCCCGGCCAACCAGCGCCGCTTGCCACGGGCGCAGGCCGTAATCCTCGCCGAGGCCCAGCCGCGCGCGCACCCAGGGAGGGGTGATGTCGACCGCGGCCCCGACCAGGAGCCGTTGCAGCGGACGGAGCAGGGCCGGAAACACCGGCGCTTTGCGCATGATGGCCAGGAATTCGAAGATGATCGGCGAGGCTTCGAGCCGGCCTTTCATGCTGTCGAACAGGCCGTCGAGCTCGGCCGTGGAGGTCGGCGCCCCGACCGCGCCATAGAGCCGCGCCGTCGACACCCCCTCGCGATAGAGCCGGTCGAACTCGGCGTGGTCGAGCGGGTGGACATAGCGGTGATAGGCCGCGGCGAAGCCGAAGCTGGCGGTCGCCTGAACCCAGTCGAGAAGGCGGACATCGCTGGCGCGATAGGGCTCGCCCGCCGGAGTGACGCCGCCGACCTGGTCGTGGAGGCGGACGACATGGGCGATCATCGCCTCCGCCACGCTTTTCGCGCCATAGACGGTGATCATCGCGGCAAGGCCGGTGCGCTGTAGTCGGGCAACGGGGTCGGCGCGGAATGAGGAATGTTCCCACACGCCGGTACGGACCGCAGGCTCCGCCAGCTCCAGGATCACCGCCGCGACGCCGCCAACGACCAGGGCCACCGGGTTCTTGAAGATGCGCCACGATACCGAATCCGGCGCGGCAAGCGCAGGCTCGCCATGGGGCAGGGCGAAATCGGCCGCGGGCACGCCGTCGGGACGCATCAAGTTCTCGGCCAGCCGGTCGAGGCGCCGCACCAACAGCGGCCGCACGCCGCGCCGCAAGGGGGGTAAGAGAAGCGTCATGGCACCCCTATCATGACCATGCCGTGCCGACCCGGTCGAGCACTATGTCGTGCAGGTTAATTATCGTCGGTGGTGCCATCGCCGCGGTTGGGGTGCGGGTGAAGGCCGGCGCGCACGCGGTTTGCGAGCCGGTGCAATTCGTGCTAGGGCGTCCTATATGAGACGGGCGTCGCCGTGCCGGCGCGCGCAAATCCAATAGCTACGAGGAGGGATCGGCAAGGACCATGCCGGCATATCAATATATTTATGTGATGAAGGGCCTCGGCAAGAGCTATTCCGGCGGGCGCGAGGTGCTGAAGGATATCTGGCTGTCCTTCCTGCCGGGCGCAAAGATCGGCGTACTCGGCCCCAACGGCGCCGGGAAATCGACGCTGCTGCAGATCATGGCCGGCATGGAGAAGGATTTTTCGGGCGAGGCCTGGTGCGCCGAAGGCGCCAGCGTCGGCTATCTGCCACAGGAGCCGGCGCTCGATCCGGCAAAGGATGTCGCCGGCAATGTGCGCGACGGGCTTGGCGGGATCATCGCCCTTCTCGAACGGTTCGAGATGGTGAGCGGGCGCTTCGCCGAGGAGCTTTCCGACGAGGAGATGAACGATCTCATCGCCGAGCAGGGCGAGCTTCAGGAGAAGATCGACGTCGCCAATGGCTGGGACCTGGAACGCACCGTCGAGATCGCGATGGATGCGCTGCGCTGTCCCCCGGGCGATGCCGACATCGCGAGCCTCTCGGGCGGCGAGCGGCGCCGCGTTGCGTTGTGCCGCCTCTTGTTGCAACGGCCGGACCTCTTGCTGCTCGACGAGCCGACCAACCACCTCGACGCCGAATCGGTGGCGTGGCTGCAGCGCTTTCTCGCCGATTATCCCGGCACCGTCGTCACCGTGACGCATGACCGCTATTTCCTCGACGAGGTGGCGGGTTGGATCCTGGAAATGGATCGTGGCCGCGGCATCCCCTATGAGGGCAATTACACCGGCTGGCTCGAACAGAAGAAGAAACGACTCGAACAGGAAGGCAGGCAGGAGGCGGCGCGCCAGCGCACCCTTGAGCGCGAATTGGAATGGGTGCATGAAAGCCCGCGTGCTCGCCAGGCCAAGAGCAAGGCCCGCATCTCGGCCTATGAGACCCTCGTCGCGCAAAGCCGCGAGAAGGCGCCGGAAACCGCGCAGATCGTGCTGCCGCCGGGGCCGCGCCTCGGCGATCTCGTAATCGAGGCCGAGCATCTCGACAAGGCTTATGGCGACCGCCTCCTGATCGAGGGGCTAAGCTTCCGTTTGCCGCCCGGCGGCATTGTCGGCGCGGTCGGCCCGAACGGCGCCGGCAAAACGACGCTGCTCCGCATGATCACCGGTCAGGAAACGCCCGATCGCGGCAGCTTTCGCGTCGGTGATACGGTGAAGCTTGGCTATGTCGATCAATCGCGCGACACGCTCGCCTCCGACAAGAATGTGTGGGAGGAGATTTCGGGCGGGCTTGACGAGATCGATCTCGGCCGGCGCAAGATGTTGAGCCGCGCCTATTGTTCGCTTTTCAATTTCAAGGGTAGCGACCAGCAGAAGAAGGTCGGCCAGCTCTCGGGCGGCGAGCGCAATCGCGTTCATCTCGCCAAGATGCTGAAGGAAGGCGCGAACGTGATCCTGCTCGACGAGCCGACCAACGATCTCGATGTCGATACCTTGCGCGCGCTGGAAGACGCGCTCGTCGATTTTCCCGGCTGCGCCGTGGTGGTGAGCCATGATCGCTGGTTCCTCGACCGCATCGCCACCCACATTCTCGCCTTCGAAGGCGACAGCAAGGTGGAATGGTTCGAGGGCAATTACGCCGACTACGAGGCCGACCGCAAGCGCCGGCTCGGCGCCGTGGCCGATCAGCCGCACCGCATCAAATACAAGCCCCTGGTCCGCGCCTGAGCGAAAGGCGCGGGAGGGGGCCGGCGGCCCTCAACCGCCGCCGAGCGCGGCGCCGCCGCTATGGAGCTTCTGCTCGATGGCCGAAGTGAGGCCGGCAACGGTGCCGCCGTTGCGCTCGATCACCGAGGCGAATTCCTCGCGCTGGGTCAGCATCATGCTGACCCCCTCGACGCCGACATCGATGATCTTATAGCCGTTCCGGCCTTTGCGGACCCGCCAGCTGACCTTGACCGGCGGCTCGCCATTGGGATGGACGATCTCGCTCGACACGACGCTGATATCGGCGGTCTCTCGCCGCACGTGGGTAACCTTCACCGTTTCGCCGCTATATTGGCTGAACCGCGTCGCATAGGAGACGACGATGAAGGAGCGGTAGACATCGATGAATTTCTGCCGTTCCGCCGGGCTCGCGGTGCGCCAATAGCGGCCGAGCACGAAGCGGGCGATGCGCGGAACATCGAAATTCTGGGTCAGGAGCTGGTCGAAGCGCTGTTCGCGCTGCGCCGCCGTGAGGCCGTGCTGCGCCAGCACCTGAAGCGCTGCATTGACGAGGTGGTTGATGAAGTGGCCGGGCCCGGATGGGGGCGCGACAGCGGCGCGGGGCGCGACTGCCGGCACCAGGAGGGTCAGCGAGAGCAGGCCTATCAGCGCGGCTCGGCGCGGAACGGACGACATGGCTTCGATCACTCCCAGATGGTTCGATCGAGGGTTACGGGGCGCTTCGCTACCACGACGCCCGCAAAAAGGCCAGCGGGTGAAATAAGGCGGCCGACGGCCGGCCGACTCCGGCCAATTCCGCCAATTTTCACCCTGTCTCGGGGCGAAAGCCTCCGTATAATCCCCGGCCATGTCGCGCCTGACCCGCTATATCCTGCATCAGACCTTGATGGCGATGCTGATCGTTGCCGTGGTGTTCACGGCAGCCGTCTGGCTGGTGCAGTCGCTGCGGCTCATCGACCTCATCGTCAATCGCGGCTTGTCCATCGAACTGTTTCTCTATCTCGCGCTGCTGTTCCTGCCGCGCTTCATCGATGTGGTCCTGCCGATCGCCGTCTTCATCGCGGTTCTGTACGTCTATAACCGCATCGTGACGGACAGCGAGCTCGTGGTCATGCGCGCGGCCGGGGTGAGCCCGCTGGCGCTGGCGCGCCCGGCCTTTCTCGCCGGCCTCGCCGCGATGGTGGCGCTCGCGGCAATGTCGGTCTATTTCCTGCCGGCCTCGAACCGCGCCTTCAGCGATCTGCAGTTCGAGATCCGCAACAAGATCGTGCCGGTGATGCTGCTCGAAGGGGCGTTCAACACCATTTCCAACCACGTCACGATCTATATCCGCGCCCGGGATAACGCCGGCGACCTTTCCGGCATCGTCATTTACGACGATCGCGACCCTCAGAAGCCGGTGACTTTGGTAGCCGAGCGGGGCGCCCTCGTCGATACCAAGGAAGGTCCGCGCCTGCTTCTGGAAGAGGGCAGTCGCCAGATCTACGACCGCGGCACCGGGCATCTCTCGGTGCTCAGCTTCGCGCAATACACCCTCGATCTCGACCGCTTCCGCGACGTGCCGGAGGTTCGCTACCACCGGCCGGAAGAGCTTTACCTCAACGAGCTCCTGACGGCGCGCCCGGGCGAGCCGCAGCGGGTCCGTCATGCCCGGTTGGTCGAGCTCAACATGCGCCTGTTGACGCCGCTTTCGGCGTTAGCGCTGGCGGCCTTGCCGCTGGCATGCCTGCTCTGCGGCGAGTTCAACCGCCGCGGCCAGACTCGGCGCATCCTGCTCGCGATCGTGCTCGCCTTCCTGTTCGAGGCGATGGATATCGGGTTCAAGGATGTCGCGGTGCGCCATCTCGCCGCCATGGTGCCGCTCTACCTCAACGTCCTCCTGCCGCCGGCGGTGACGATCTGGCTTCTGGCGCGCGGCGGCGGCTTTCGCCTCCGGCCGGCCGGCGGCATCGCCGGCGGCGCGGCCGCCTGATCGCCCATGCTGTTCGGTTCAACCCTCTTCCGCTACATCGCGACGCGCTTTCTCGCCTGGTGCGCGGCCGTGTTCGTCGCGATGTCGGTGATCGTCTTCCTGCTCGATTTCATCGAGATGCTGCGCCGTGGCGCGGCTCATCCCGGGGCGTCATTTCTGGTGCTGATCGAGATGACGGCGCTACAGCAGCCGCTGGTCGCGCAACAGATGATGCCGTTCGCGATCCTGTTCGCCACTATGCTGCTGTTCTGGCGCATGACGCGCGCCAACGAGCTGGTGGTGGCACGCGCCGCGGGGGTTTCGGCGTGGCAGTTCCTGGCGCCCGCGATCGTCACCGCGTTTCTCATCGGGCTGTTCACGATCACGATCTTCAATCCGGTGGCGGCGGTGCTGCAAGCACGTCTCGAGGCGATGGAAAGCCGGCTCTTCCATTCCAGCATGAACAATCTGACGTTCTCATCGAGCGGCTTCTGGCTGCGCCAGAGCAACGCGGCCGGGGCGGCAGCGGTCATCCATGCCGACCGCATGCAGATGCCGCGGACGCGCCTGCACGGTGTCACCATCCTGACCTTCGCGCACGGCGTCCACCTTACCGGGCGCATCGACGCCAAATCGGCGGTGCTGAACGGCGACCACTGGCAGATCGATGACGGCGCGCGTTGGTCGCCCGGCCGGCTCCCGGTGCCGTTCACCCATTTGAGGTTGTGGACCAACCTGACGCCGACCAAGATCCAGGAAGGCTTCGCGGCGCCGGAGACGATGTCGGTGTGGCAGCTTCCCGGCTTTATCCGATTGCTGCAGCGGTCGGGCTTTTCCGCCCAGCGCCACATCCTCTATTTCGATTCCCTCCTGGCGCGCCCGGTGCTGTTCACGGCGATGGTGCTGATCGCCGCGATCTTCAGCCTGCGCGGCCATCGCCGCGGCGGTGTCGCGCTGATGCTGGGCGCCGGCATCGGCTGTGCCTTCGCGCTTTATTTCCTTTCAGACGTGGTGTTTGCGCTCGGTCTCGCGGCGACGATCCCGGTGGTGTTTGCGGCCTGGATTCCCGCGGGCGTGAGCTGGCTCCTCGGCGCCAGCCTCGTGTTCCATTTGGAAGACGGCTGAGCGATGCGCCGCGAAATTGTCGTGGTCCTGGCGCTTCTCCTCGCCTCGCTTCCGGCCTGGTCCAAGGCCGCGCCGGGCGGTACGTCGGCCACCGGCGCCGGCGCGACGGCGCGGCCGGCCACGGGCAAGAGACCTTATGTCGTCACCGCCGATCAGGTGGCGTTCGACCACGACCTCGGCCTCGTCGTCGCCCGCGGCCATGTCGAGATCAGTGCCGGCAAGGAAATCCTGCTGGCCGACACCGTGACCTATAACCAGCACACCGATACCGCGACCGCCTCGGGTCATGTCGCGCTGCTGCAGCCCAACGGCGATGTTGTGTTCGGCGACTTCATGGCGCTGCGCGACCGGCTGAAGAACGGCTTCGTGCGCAACATTCGCATGCTGATGAGCGACGGCTCGCGCCTTGCCGGCAACACCGCGCGGCGCCTCGCCGGCGGCGTCACGGAAATTCGCCGCGGCGTCTATTCGCCCTGCGATCTGTGCAAGGACGACCCGACGCGCGCCCCGGTATGGCAAATCCGCGCCCAGCGGACGATCGACGATACCAAGGCCAAGGCGATCGATTTCTATGATGCGGAAATGCAGATCGACGGTCTGCCGGTGGTTTGGCTGCCCTATTTTTCCGTCCCCGAGCCATCGGTGAAGCGCGCCAGCGGCTTTCTGACCCCGGTCATCGGCTATTCCAGCCGGGTCGGCGGGCGCCTCCAAATTCCCTACTTCTGGGCGATCAGCCCGGACAAGGACATGACTTTCGCGCCGTTGTTCACCACCAACGCCGGCACCGTGCTGATCGACGAGTACCGTCAGCGCTTCACCGATGGTCGCATCGACCTTACCGGGACCTTGGGGATCGGCACGCCGCCGGTCGGTGTCAACAATCTGAACCAGGCGGTAACGGAAGACGGGGTGCGCGGCAGCCTCTTCGGCGCCGGCGAAATCGACCTCAGCGACGATTGGCGCGCCACCTTCGGCGTACAGCGATCTTCCGACATCTCCTATCTCTTGCGCTACGGGTTCTATTCGCCCCAGGATTTCCTGACGAGCTATGGCACCTTGGAGAACTTCCAGCGCGACAGCTATACCAATATCACCGCCATGGCCTTTCAGAGCCTGTGGCCCGGCGTCAATGACAGTTCCGAACCGCTGGCGGCGCCGGTCGCCGAGTACATGTACGTGATGACGCCCGAACGGATCGGCGGCCAGGTCAGGCTCGCGGCCAATGCCCTCAATCTGGTCCGCCTCAGCGGCACCAGCGAGCGCCGGCTGTCGCTGGGCGGGTCGTGGCAGCGGCCGTTCGACGGCCTCATCGGCGATCGTTTCCGCTTCACCGCAAGCCTCAGGGGCGATGCCTATTACACCACCAACCTGCCGGATTCGGACGGGGCGCCATCCGGCCTGCCGCAGAACGCGTTCGCCGCGCGCGCGTTTCCCCAGGCCGCGCTCGACTGGCGCTATCCCTGGATACGTCGCGACGACCATCTGACCGAACTGATCGAACCCGAGGTGATGGGCGTCACCGCGCCCGATACCGGCAATTATAGCCGCATTCCAAGCGAGGATACCCAGTCCTTCACCTTCGACGACACCGATCTCTTCGTGCCGAACCGGCTGTCGGGCTTCGATCTGGTCGATACCGGATCGCGGGTCGATTACGGCTTGCGCGGCGGTGTCTATTCCGACCAGGGCGGGGCGGTTCGCTTTCTCGTCGGCCAGAGCTATGCCTTTCAGAATGATAGTGAATTCCTGCCCGGGTCGGGGTTGACGACGCGGCTTTCCGATATCGTCGGACGGGTAACGATGACGCCGATTCCGGATCTCAACCTGATCTATCGCTTCCGCGTCGCGCATCGGGATTTTTCGACGCGTACCCAGGAGGTCGCCGCCGCGGTAGGGCCGCCGCGCCTCAATCTGCGCCTCAATTATACCGAGCTGGCCGCGTCCGCCGACTATCCCTACGCCGTCGCGCGGCGCGAGGTTGGCGCCGCCCTGGCGATCGGCCTGTCGTCGCATTGGAGCACCGATTTCCAGGAGTTGCGCGACATCGACAACAATGCGAATCTGTTGGGCAGCGCGGGCGTAACCTATCGCGATGAATGTTTGTCGGCGACCGCGTCGGTCCAGCAATCGGGCATTGAGATCGGCGATGTCAAACCGGGCGTTACGGTGCTGTTTACTGTGGTTTTGAAGAATCTCGGCGAATTCGGATTGAATATCGGCTCGTTTCAGTATTAGACGCGTGTGACGCGCGGCCCGGTCGGATCGCGGCCGGCGGGCGAGATCGGATGCTAGTAGGAAATGGACACGGGGGTATCGTGCTGAGGCGAATTCTCATCGGATTGGTGCTGTGCCTCGCGGCGGCCGCGCCGGCCGCGGCGCAAAGCGTCAGCATCGCCGCGGTCGTCAACAATGGCGTCGTCACGACGGAAGATCTGGCGAATCGCATCACCCTGGTGCTGCGCTCCTCCCGAATTCCCGATACCCCGGAAAATCGCCAGCGGCTGGCGCCCCGGGTGCTGCGTCGGCTGATCGACGAGCAGCTCGAGCGGCAGGAAGCCAAGCGCCTCAAGCTGAAAGTGACGAAGAAGGAGCTCGACCGGGCGCTGACGCGCATCGCCAAGCAGAACGGACTGCCCTTGAGCGGGCTAGACGGCTATCTCGCAAAGCTCGGCATCCCGCGCCAGGCGTTGATCGACCAGGTCACAACGTCCCTCGCCTGGAACAAGGTGGTCTCGAGCAAGTTGGTGCCGCAGGTTACGATTTCCGACCAGCAAGTCCACGATGCCATGAAACGCATGGCGGCGAACAGCAAGGCGCCATTGAGCAATGTTGCCGAAATCTTTCTCGCCATCGACAACCCGACCCAGGACGGCGAAGTGATGCAGCTCGCCGACCGGCTCGAGACCGAGCTGCACCATGGCAGCAATTTCGCCAGTATCGCCGAACAATTCTCGCAATCGCCCACCGCGGCCGAGGGCGGCAGCCTCGGCTGGATCACGCCGGGCGAGATCGACCCGACGCTGGCACGCGCGCTCGCCGGCATGAAGCCCGGCGAGATTTCGCCGCCGATTCGGGCCGGCGGCGGCTACTACATCTTGGCCCTTCTCGACCGGCGCATGCCGGGCGAGGGGGATCCCAATAATACCGAGCTCTCGGTCGTCGAGGCGGGAGCCCCGATCCCGAAGAACCCGCCGCCCGATTTCCGTGCCCGACTCGGGGCGGTGTTGCATGAGCTGATCGCCGCGGCAAAGAGCTGTCCGGTGTTTGCCGCCGATGCGCGCAAGGTCGGCATGCCCTTCGTTAAGAAAACCGCGCATATTCGCGCTGGCACACTCGCGCCCGGTGTGCGCCAGATCGCGCTCGGCCTGTCGGTGGGTCAGATCAGCAAGCCGTTCCAGGTGCATGGCGGTGTCGGGCTGGTGATGCTGTGCGATCGCAAGAATCCGCCCGCGGCTACAGCCCCGACCGCCGCCAAGGTGCGTGATACACTGGGGCGTCAGCGGCTCGACGTGCTGTCGCGCCGGTATTTGCGCGACTTGCGGCGCAACGCCTATGTGGATATCCGCGGATGACCCTGGCGCTCGCGCTCACCATGGGTGAGCCGGCGGGCATCGGGGGCGAGATCGCGCTCAGCGCGTGGCGCGAGCGGACGGGAAGCGGCGTTCCGGCGTTTTTCTTGATCGACGATCCCGATCGCCTCATGGCGCTGGCGGCCAGGCTCGGCTGGGACGTGCCGGTGGCGATCGTGGCGCCCGAGGCGGCCGGCGAGGCCTTTGCCGCGGCGCTGCCGGTGGTGCCGCTGCCGCTCGCGCACCGGGTCGAGCCGGGGCGACCCGATCCCGTGACCGCGCCGCAGGTGATCGAGGCGATCGCCCGCGGCGCCGGGCTGGTCCGCGACGGCCGCGCCGCGGCGCTCGTCACCAATCCGATCCGCAAGGAGACGCTCTACGCCGCCGGCTTCGCCTATCCCGGCCATACCGAATATCTCGCCGCGATCGGCGGCGCCGAGGTCGCGATGATGCTGGTCGCGCCCGGGTTGCGGGTCGTGCCGGTGACGATCCACGTACCCTTGCGGCGGGCGATCGAGCTATTGACCGCCGCGCGGATCGTCGTCACCGCCCGGATCGTTGTCGCCGCGCTCACGCGCGATTTCGGCATCGCCGCGCCGCGCCTTGCCGTCGCCGGCCTCAATCCCCACGCCGGCGAGGGCGGTGCCATGGGCCGTGAGGAGATCGAAATTATCGCGCCGGCGATCGCCGAGCTACGGCAAGGCGGTATCGACGTGACCGGTCCGTGGCCGCCCGACACCCTGTTCCACGCGGCGGCGCGGGCGAGGTACGACGTTGCCTTGTGCATGTATCACGATCAAGCGCTGATCCCCTTGAAGACGATCGATTTTTCGGGCGGGGTCAATGTCACGCTGGGCCTGCCCTTCATCCGCACCTCGCCCGATCACGGCACCGCGCTCGACATCGCCGGAAGCGGCACGGCCGATCCCGCGAGCCTCGTCGCCGCCTTGAAGCTTGCGGCCGAGATGGCGGCGCGCCGGCACCAGCAGGGGTGACGCCCGACCTGCCGCCCTTGGGCGAGGTGATTCGCCGCCACCATCTTTCGGCGGTAAAGGCGCTGGGCCAGCATTTCCTTCTCGACCTCAATCTCACCCGGCGCATCGCCCGCGCCGCCGGGCCGCTCGATCAATGCGAGACGATCGAGATCGGCCCCGGCCCTGGCGGCCTGACCCGCGCGCTGCTGCTCGAAGGGGCGCGGCACGTCACCGCGATCGAGCGCGACCGCCGCGCGATCGCCGCGCTCGAAGAGCTGGTGGAATTCTTTCCGGGCCGGCTTACCATCGTCGAAGGCGATGCGTTGACGATCGATCCCGCCGCGATTACCGCCGCGCCGCGCAAGATCGTTGCCAATCTGCCTTACAACATCGCGACGCCGCTGCTGCTGCGATGGCTGGGGCGGATCGACGCCTATGCCGGCGTCACCCTGATGTTCCAGAACGAAGTGGCGCAGCGTCTCGTCGCCACGCCCGGCGGCAAGGCCTACGGCCGGCTTGCGGTGATGATTCAATGGCGGGCGGTGCCGCGCCTCCTCTTCGACATCCCGCCCCAGGCCTTCGTGCCGCCGCCCAAGGTGACATCGACCCTGGTCGCGATCGTGCCGCGCAACGAACCCTTGGCGCCGTGCCAGGCGGCCGATCTGGAACGCGTCGTCGCCGCCGCCTTCGGACAGCGCCGCAAGATGCTGCGCCAGAGCCTGCGCGCGCTCGGCCTCGATCCGCTGGTCTTGTTGGGAGAGGCCGGTATCGCGCCGACCGAGCGCGCTGAGCGTCTCACGGTCGAGGAGTTCGCCGCGCTCGCCCGCGCCTTTGCCATGCTCATCCGCCGCGCAGGCGATTGACGAAATCAGCAAGGCCGGAGAGCCGGTCGCGGCGGGCGCGTTCGGCCTTCAAGATCGACACCACCCGATTGACGCTGTCCTCAAGATCGTCATTGACGATGACGTAGTCATATTCAGGCCAATGGCTCATTTCGTCGGCTGATTTCACCATGCGGGCGCGCACGGTCTCATCGCTGTCCTGAGCCCGGCGCTTCAGGCGCTGTTCCAGGGTCGTGCGATCGGGCGGCAGGACGAACACAGAGACGACATCGGCGCGCATCGATTGCTTCAATTGCTGCGTGCCCTGCCAATCAAGATCGAGGATGATGTCGCGTCCCTCGATGAGCGCCGTGTCGATCGGCGCCCGCGGCGTGCCATAGAAATTGCCGAACACGCCGGCATGTTCGACCAGCTCGCCGCCCGCCACCATCTGATCGAACCGCGCGCGATCGATGAAATGGTAATGATGGCCGTCGATCTCGCCGGCGCGGGGCTTGCGCGTCGTCACCGAGACGGAAAACAACAGCGCCGGTTCGCGCTCCATCATCGCGCGCGTGATCGTGGATTTGCCCGCGCCCGAGGGCGAGGACAGAACGAGAAGAATGCCGCGCCGCTGGATCCGGGTCGTCGCCATCGCCGCTATTCGATGTTTTGCACCTGCTCGCGCAACTGCTCGATCGCCGCTTTCAAGGCAAGGCCGATGCGGGTCAGCGCCAGGTCCGATGATTTGGCGCACAGCGTATTGGCCTCGCGATTAAGCTCCTGGCAGAGAAAGTCGAACCGCCGGCCGACCGTGCCGCCGGCTTCGAGCAATTCGCGCGACGCCGCGACATGGGCCTTCAAACGGTCGAGCTCTTCGCGCAGATCGGATTTTGCCATCAGCAGCGCCGCTTCCTGCGCGAGGCGTTCCTCCGGCAGCGCCGGCGCCGCCTCGAGGATCGCCGCCAATTGCTGATCGAGGCGCGCTCTGATGGCGTCCGGCTGTATCGCCGCGGTGGCGTCGGCCGCGGCCACCAGCGTCTCGATCTCATCAAAGTGCGCTTCGAGCACCAGCGCGATGCGCCCGCCTTCCTCGCGCCGCACCGCGACCAGCCGGTCGATCGCGGCTCGCGCGCCGTCGATAAGAGCGGCGGTGCGATGCTCGCGCGATGCCTCGTCCTCTTCGGCCTCGCCGACTTCGATGACGCCGCGCAGGGCGAGCAACCCATCGGCCCGGGGCGGCGCCGCGCCATGCAGCTCGACGAGCTCCGTCGCGGCGGCGACCGCCTGCATCAGGGCATCGCGATTGATCTTGAAAGCGCCGGCGGCGCCGGCGCGCGCGACGCCGAGATTGATCGCGACCGAGCCGCGTTGCAGCCGCTCCGCCACCAGCGCGCGAAACGGGAGCTCCAGCGCCTCGTATCCCGGCGCCAGGCGAAACCGGAGATCGAGCGATTTGCCGTTGACGCTCTTCAGCTCCCATACCCAGGACAATGATTCGGCATGGCCTTCCGCCCGTGCGAATCCGGTCATGCTCGAAATTGCCACCTGATGCTCCTTTCGTCCCGATCCCTGCTTTCTTATAGCCATCGTCCGAAGCCGCAACAATCGCGCCGATGCTATGGCGCGGCGGCGGCGGCCACCTTCGAGGCGTCGATGCGGCGCAGTGCCATGATGTTGCGGTCTTGCTGTTCGAGGGTGCGGGCGAAATGATGCGCGCCATTGCCGTCGCTGACGAAATAGAGGTCGTCGGTCGCCTCGGGATGGACCGCCGCCAGGAGCGACGCGGGCCCGGGATTGGCGATCGGCCCAGGCGGCAGGCCCTTATGCAGATAGGTGTTATAGGGCGACGGCGTCGAAAGATCGGCATGATCGAGCGGCCGGCCGAGCGGCTTGCGCCCGTGATCGGTCACGGCATAAAGCACGGTCGGATCGGCTTCGAGCTTCATCCCGCGCTTGAGCCGGTTGAGATAGACGCCGGCGATTTGGGCGCGCTCATTCGCCTGCGCGGTTTCCTTCTCGATGATCGAGGCGAGGGTCACCGCCTCAGCCGACGTCGAAAGCGACAGGCCTGGGGCGCGGCCCGCCCAGATCGTCGCCACCAGCTTCGTCATGGCGTGGTGCATGCGGCGGAGCAGCGCTTGCCGCTTAGCGCCGCGGATGAAGAAATAGGTATTGGGCAGGAGGCTGCCGTCCGGCGGTACCTTGGGGATCTTGCCGCGGAGCGCCGGGGCCGCATTGACGAGGGCGACGATCGCGGCGCTGGTGAGGCCTTCGGGGATGGTCAGGCGATGCTCCACGACCTTGCCGCTCGCAATGAGTTTCGCCACCGTGACGGGGCTCATCGCCGCGGCGAAACGGTATTCGCCGGCCTTGAGGCGATGCGCTTCGCCGCTGAGATAGACGCCGGCGATGAAGCTCCAGGGATCGGCGATGACGCCGGTCGTGGCGAGGCGCCGTGCCACCCCGAGGGTGCTTTCGCCGCGCGGCAGGATCACAGTCTTGGCGACGGCGAGCGGTCCCGGCGCCCGGTATTCATGCCATGACCAGGCGCCGGCGCCGATGGCGGCGGACGCGACGACGACACACGATGCCACCATGACGCCGAGCCCGCGCCCGGCGAACCCCATCTATTGAACCCGAGCGAAGACGAGAGAGGCGTTGGTGCCGCCGAAACCGAAGGAATTCGACAGCGCATAGCGCACCGGCCGCTCCTTGGCGCGATGCGGCACGAGGTCGATGTCGCAACCCGGCGACGGGTCGTCGAGATTGAGCGTCGGCGGCACAACGCCGTCGCGCATCGCGAGGATCGAAAAGATCGCCTCGACGCTGCCAGCGGCGCCGAGCAGATGCCCAATCGCGGATTTGGTCGAGGACATGGATAGGTGATAGGCGTGGTCGCCGAAGACGCGCTTCACGGCATTGAGTTCGATCTCGTCGCCTAAGGGCGTCGAGGTGCCGTGCGCATTGATGTAGTCGATCGCGTCGGGCGTGATCTCGGCGCGCTTCAAGGCGTTGCGCATGGCGCGGAAGGCGCCATTGCCATCCTCGGCCGGCGCGGTGATGTGATAGGCGTCGCCAGACATGCCATAGCCGATCACCTCGGCATAGATATTGGCGCCGCGCGCCTTGGCATGTTCCAACTCTTCCAAGACCAGGATTCCGGCGCCTTCGCCCATGACGAAGCCGTCTCGGTCCTTATCCCAGGGCCGCGAGGCGCGTAGCGGTTCGTCGTTGAAGGCGGTCGATAGCGCCCGCGCCGCCGCAAATCCGGCCATGCCGAGCCGGCACACCGCCGCCTCGGTGCCGCCGGCGACCATGACATCGGCATCGTCCCAAATGATGAGGCGGGCGGCATCGCCGATGGCGTGCGCGCCGGTGGAGCAGGCGGTGACGACGGCATGGTTCGGCCCCTTGAAGCCGTAGCGGATCGAGACATGGCCCGAGGCGAGATTGATGAGACAGGCGGGAATGAAGAACGGCGACAGTCGCCGCGGGCCCTTCTCCCCCAGCGTCAGCGCGCCTTCGTTGATGTCGGGCAGGCCGCCGATTCCGGATCCGATCATGACGCCGGAACGCTCGCGGTCCTCTTCGGTTTCGGGCTTCCAGCCGGAATCGGTCACCGCCTGCTCGGCGGCGGCCATCGCAAAGATGATGAAATCATCCATCTTGCGCTGATCCTTGGGCGGAACCCAATCATCGACGTTGAAGAGACCCGACCCGGTATCGCCGCGCGGCACCTGACCCGCGATCTTGGCGGTGAGGTCGGTGACATCGAAATCCTGGATCGCACGAATCCCCGACTCGCCCGCGATAAGACGCTGCCACACCGTCTCGGTGCCGATGCCGAGTGGCGTCACAAGCCCCAGGCCGGTGATAACGACCCGTCTCATTGCTGCTGGTTGAGGGACACGTATGGAATCGCCCGCCGGGGCTCAGGTGTGCGCTTCGATGAAACTGATCGCATCCTTCACGGTGACGATCTTCTCGGCGGCGTCATCGGGAATTTCGCAGCCGAATTCCTCCTCGAAAGCCATGACCAGCTCGACGGTGTCGAGGCTATCGGCCCCGAGATCGTCAATGAAGCTGGCGTTGTCGGTCACCTTGGATTCCTCGACGCCAAGATGCTCCACCACGATCTTTTTGACTCGCTCCGAGACCTCGCTCATAAGCTTACCACCTCGATTGCTTCGTTGGATTTGCGCCACGCCGCGGGGGCTACAAAGGCGCCGTCACATAACACAGTTTTTTGAGTCTTGCCAACACTGTGGCAGTACCGAGGTTAAATCATGGCAAGCCCGCCATTGACATGCAAGCTCGTCCCCGTCACATAGCTGGCTTCGTTGCTGGCTAAAAACAAGGCACAGGCCGCGACCTCCTCCGGCGTGCCGATCCGCCCCATCGGCACCGTGGCGGAAATCCGCGCCCGCTGTTCCGTGGAAAGGGCATCGGTCATCGCCGTCGCAATGAATCCGGGCGCGACGCAATTGACGGTGATGCCGCGTGACGCCACTTCGGCGGCGAGCGCTTTCACAAAGCCGGCCATGCCGGCCTTCGCCGCGGCATAGTTGGCCTGGCCGGGATTGCCGGTCGTTCCCACCACCGAGGTGATGGCGATGATTCGGCCCCAGCGGCGCCGCATCATCTGACGCAGCGCCGCGCGCGCCAGGCGGAATCCGGCGGTGAGATCGACCGCGATCACCTCGTCCCAATCCCTGTCCTTCATTCGCAGGAGCAACTGGTCGCGGGTGAGGCCGGCATTGTTGATCAGGATATCGACCGGGCCGGCCGCCGCCTCGGCCGCGGCGACGAGTCCTTCGGCCGCCGCGACATCGCCGAGATTCGCCGGCACCACGACCGCGCCTTCGCCCAGTTCTGCCCGTAGCGCTTCGAGCGCCTCTATCCGTGTGCCGGTGAGCACGGTCCGGGCGCCGGCGCCATGGAGCGCCCGGGCGATCGCCCCGCCGATTCCACCCGATGCCCCCGTCACCAGTGCCACTTTCTCCGTCAGTTCGAACATCCCGCTGTCCCTTAGCGCGCCTTGACGAACGCCTTGATATCGGCCGGCGTGCCGACCGCGCTCGCCGCGAGCTCGCGGTCGATGCGTTTTGCGAGGCTCGTCAGTACCTTGCCGGCGCCAATCTCAACCAATTCGGTAACGCCGCGCGCGGTCATCGCGAGGACGCATTCGCGCCAGCGCACGAGGGAGGTCACCTGCTCGACCAAGAGCCTCCGGATTTCGACGGGATCGCTCACCGGCGCGGCGGTGACGTTGGCGACGACCGGCACCACTGGCGGCACGATCGCGATCTCGTCGAGCGCGTCGGCCATTTCGTGTGCCGCCGGCGCCATCAGCGCGCAATGGAAGGGCGCCGAGACCTGAAGCATGATCGAACGCCGGGCGCCGCGCGCGGCGGCCTCGGCAAGCGCGCGCTCGACCGCGGTGCGGTGGCCGCTCACCACCACCTGGCCGGCGCCGTTGTCGTTGGCGGCGGCGCAGATATCATCGCCCGCCGCGGTTTCCGCGATGGCACGCGCGGCATCGAGATCGAGGCCCAGAAGCGCCGCCATCGCGCCCATCCCGACCGGCACCGCGCGCTGCATCGCGGCGCCGCGGCGTTTCAGGAGCCGCGCCGCGACCGCGACTCCAAAGGCTCGCGCCGCCGCCAGCGCCGAATATTCGCCGAGGGAGTGGCCGGCGACGAACGCCGCCTCCTTTTCGAGATCGAACCCCGCCTCGCACTCCAGCACTTTAAGCACGGCAAGGCTCACCGCCATCAGCGCCGGCTGGGCGTTGGCGGTGAGGGTGAGCTCCGCCTCCGGCCCCTCAAACATCAACCGCGCGAGATGCTGGTTCAAGGCGTCATCGACCTCGGCAAAGACCTCGCGCGCTGCGGGGAAGGCGGCCGCAAGGTCGCGCCCCATACCGACCGCCTGGGAGCCTTGTCCGGGAAACACCAGTGCTCGGGTCACGCAGCGATCGTCCGCCTCAAAAATTCGAGGCCAGAGATGCGAGCGCGGGCAGACCCGGGCGATAAGGATTGCAGATCAGCTCGAGATCGACGATCTGGCGACCGTCCTTCGCCGGAATTGTATCGACCTTGACGATGCGATAGCCCGAGGTGCAGATCTGCCGCGCCCGGCGGTCGAGAAGGCCCCGCATCGCCGCGGCGTTGGCTGGCGTCGTGGCGTTGGCCAAGCGGTCGCCCGACACACCGATCGTATAGCGCGCGGTTTCCCGGGTCGGGGCGCAAGCCGCCAACAGCGCCAATAACATCAGCATCGGAACCCAACAGCGCATCGTCCTCTTCCCCCTTGGAGATGAGTCTGCGATAGCATCGCGACCTCCCGATGTCCAGCAACGCCGTCCGGGTGATTCGCGCCGGGCCATTCCGCCCTGTCGCACGCGGGAATTGACTTAGCCGCTGCTTCCCGCCTCTATCGCGTCACGGAATAGCGGAGATTTGCCATGAAAATCGCCTTTGCCGAGCCCACCATGTCGAAAACGGGAAGCGCCGTCGTCGGCGTTCTCGATGACCGCAAATTGACGCCGAGCGCCGAAGCGCTCGATCGCGCCACCGGCGGCATGGTAGCGCGGGCCATAAAGGCGAGCCGGTTCAAGGGCCGCAAGGACGAATCGCTCATGATCCTGGCGCCGGCGGGGCTCGATCTGGCCCGCATCATCCTCATGGGCCTCGGCAAGCCGGGATCGCTCGACGCGACGGCGTGGCAAAATCTCGGCGGCGGTATCCTGGCGCAGCTCAACGCCGTCGGCGAAAGCGAAGGCCAGGTTGCGGTCGATGCCGTCGAGGGCATGAAGCTCGGCCCGGCCGAGGCCGCGGCCGAGCTTGCCTATGGCGCCCGGCTGCGCTCCTATCGCTTCGACAAATACCGCACCAAGGAAAAGACGGAGAAAAAGCCGAGCCTCAAGCAGCTCACCCTCCAGGTGGCGGAATCGGGCGCGGCGAAGCGCCGGTTCGCCGCCCTCGACAAGGTCGCGGACGGCGTCTTCTTCACCCGCGATCTGGTCTCGGAGCCGGCCAATATCATCTATCCCGAGACGCTGGCGGAGCGCGCGCGCGAACTCGAAGCACTCGGCGTCGAGGTCGAGGTGCTGACCCCGAAGGAGATGAAGAAGCTCGGCATGGGCGCGCTCCTCGGCGTGGGGCAGGGCAGCGAGCATCCGCCGCGGCTTCTCGTGATGCAATGGAAGGGCGCGCCGCCCAACGCCAAGGACCGGCGTCCCGTCGCCTTCATCGGCAAGGGCGTCACCTTCGACAGCGGCGGCATCTCGATCAAGCCGGCCGCCGGCATGGAAGACATGAAATGGGACATGGGCGGTTCCGGTGTCGTCATCGGGCTGATGAAGGCGCTGGCCGGGCGCAAGGCGAAGGTCAATGTAGTCGGCATCGGCGGCCTCGTCGAGAACATGCCCGGCGGCGCGGCCCAGCGGCCGGGCGATATCGTCACCTCGATGTCGGGCCAGACGATCGAGGTGCTCAACACCGATGCCGAGGGCCGGCTCGTCCTCGCCGACGCCCTGTGGTATTGCCAGGACCGCTTCAAGCCGCGCTTCATGGTCGATCTCGCCACCCTGACCGGCGCCATCATCGTCGCACTCGGCCATGAATATGCCGGTATGTATGCGAGCGACGACCGGCTTGCGGCCGAGCTGACCATGGCCGGCGAAGCGGTCGGCGAGAAATTGTGGCGGATGCCGCTTCACGACAACTACGACCGGATGATGGACAGCGACGCCGCCGACGTCAAAAACATCGGCGGTCGCGAGGCCGGCAGCATCACCGCGGCCCAGTTCCTGAAGCGCTTCACCAACGATTTGCCATGGGCGCATCTCGACATCGCCGGCACCACCTGGTCGCGGAAGGATGCGGCGACGGTGCCGAAAGGCGCGACCTCGTTCGGCGTGCGGCTCCTCGATCGCTTCGTTGCCGACCATTATGAGGAATGATGGCGGAAGTCGGCTTCTACCACTTGCGCTCGCTGCCCCTCGACCGGGCGCTGCCGAAGCTCTTGGAGCGCGCGCTCGCCGAAGGCCGGCGCGTCGTGGTGGTCGCCGGCTCGCCTCAACGCGTCGATTATCTCGACGATCTGCTCTGGACCTATGACGAGGCGAGCTTTCTGCCGCATGGCGCGGCAGCGGGCGGCCATGCCGCGCGCCAGCCGATCTGGCTCGCCGCCGAAGACGAGAACCCGAACGGCGCGCAATGGGTGATGCTGGTCGATGGCGCCGCGGCCGATCTTTCGCGCTACACCCGCTATTTCGACATTTTCGACGGCAATGACGAGGCGGCGGTAGCGGCGGCGCGCCAACGCTGGCGCGATGCCAAAGCCGCGGGTCACACCCTCACCTATTGGCAGCAGACCGACCGCGGCTGGGAGAAAAAAGCGGAGGCCGGTTGATACCGGCTATAGGCGCCGCTATAACCCGCGCGCCGCACCCTACTGTTGAGGACAATTCGTTTCATGGCCATTGAGCGCACCCTGTCGATCATCAAGCCCGATGCGACCCGCCGCAACCTCACCGGCAAGATCAATGCCCGGTTCGAGGCGCAGGGCCTCCGCATCATCGCCCAAAAGCGCCTGCGGCTTGGCGTCGCCGAGGCCGAAGCGTTCTATGCCGTGCATAAGGAACGTGGGTTCTTCGCCGATCTCGTCAAATTCATGACCTCGGGTTCGGTGGTGGCGCAGGTGCTGGAAGGCGAGAATGCGGTCGCGAAGAACCGCGAGATCATGGGCGCGACCGACCCCGCCAAGGCCGCGCCCGACACCATTCGCAAGGATTTTGCCGAATCGATCGAGGCGAATTCGGTCCACGGCTCCGATTCGGTCGAGAACGCCGCGGGCGAGATTGCCTTCTTCTTCGCCGGGATTGAAATCTGCCCCTGACGCGGGGCGACCCTTCAGAGGGTCACGAACGCGAGGACGATAATCACCACCACGACGAGCACCGTCATGTTGCGCACGAGGCGCGTGAAGCCGTGCCACGTATCTAAATGCTGGGGGTAATTGTCTTGGACCGCCATGCTTCGTCTCCATTCCCAAATATGCCGTATTTCTATCGCGAAATCGCCCCGTTTGGCAAGCCCGCCGCGTCAATCCGCGCCGGGGTAGAACAATGACGACGGCGACGGTCCGGGGTCGCGGATGACGACGCGCTCCGCAACGATCCGCATACGTTTTTCGGCGATGAGCCGCACCGCCGCGGGGTAGATGCGATGCTCCGCCGCCAGCACCCGGGCCGCCAGGCGCTCGGCATCGTCGGTGATCAGCACTGGCACCGCCGCCTGAATGATGATCGGGCCGGCATCGACCGCGGCGCGGACGACATGCACGGTGGCGCCGGAAAACCGCACCCCCGCCGCGATCGCCCTTGCATGCGTGTCGAGGCCGGGAAAGGCCGGCAACAGCGACGGGTGGATGTTGATCACCCGGTCGGGCCAGCGTCCGAGGAAGCCTTCGCCCAGAATTCGCATGAAGCCGGCAAGGCAGACGAGTTCGACGCCAGCCGCCGCCAGGGCGGTGTCGAGCGCGCCCTCGAAGGTGTCGCGGCTCGCATGGTCGCGGGGCGAGATCACCCGTGCCGGAATCCCGGCGGCGCGAGCCCGCGCGAGCCCGGCGGCATCGGCCCGGTTCGAGATGACGAGCGCGATTTCGGCGGGAAAGTCCGGCTTCGCCGCGGCGTCGATCAGGGCTTGCAGATTGGAGCCACGGCCGGAGATCAGGACGCCGAGCCTCAGGCGGGCCATGCCGCCTCGGCATTGAGGAGCAGGGTGCGGGGCGTTTCGGCCGGTACGATGGTACCGATGCGGTACACGGTCTCGCCCGCCGCGGCCAATGCCTTTTCGATCGGGTCGGCCGCTTCCGGCGCGACGATGACGGCCATTCCGATACCGCAATTGAAGGTCCGCGCCATCTCGTCGACGGCGATGCCCCCCGCCTCTTTAAGCCAGGCGAACACCGGCGGCAGCGGCCAACGCGCGGGATCGAGCGCCGCCGCCGTCCCGGCCGGCAGCACCCGGGGGATGTTGTCGATGAGGCCGCCGCCGGTGATATGGGCGAGCGCCTTCACCCCGCCCGCGGCGATCGCGGCAAGGCAGCTTTTGACGTAGAGCCGGGTCGGGGTCAGCAAGGCCTCGCCCAGCTTCAGCCCCGGCGCGAACGGCGCCGGCGCGTCATAGCCGAGCCGGGCCCCATCGACCACCCGTCGCACGAGCGAAAAGCCATTCGAATGAAGCCCGTGGGAGGCGAGGCCGAGCACGGCATCACCGACGGCGACCCGACTCCCGTCGAGCACCCGGCCGCGCTCGACGGCACCGACGGCGAAGCCGGCGAGGTCATAGGTGCCGCCGGGATACATGCCCGGCATCTCCGCGGTCTCGCCCCCGATCAAGGCACAGCCGGCCTCGCGGCACGCCGCCGCAACCCCGCGCAGCACCGCCGTCGCAACCTCGGGTTCGAGCCGGCCGGTTGCGAAATAATCTAGGAAAAACAATGGCTCGGCACCCTGCACGACGAGATCGTTGACGGACATGGCGACCAGGTCGACGCCGATCGTGTCGTGGCGGCCGACGGCCTGCGCGATGAGCAGCTTGGTGCCGACGCCATCGGTGGTGGCAATCAGGACGGGGTCGCGATACCCTGCGGCCTTCAGGTCGAACAGCGCGCCGAAGCCGCCGAGCCCGGCATCGCTGCCGGTCCGGGCGGTAGCGCGGGCCAAGGGCTTCAGCGCCTCGACCAGCCGGTTGCCGGCATCGATATCGACGCCGGCGTCACGGTAGTTTTGGCTCGGGTTCGTGGTTTCGGGCATTATAATCGTTCGGTGCCGATCATAAGGCGGCCGAGGGAGTCCACAATAGTTCAGCGGAATGACATTGCAATGCTACACCCAATTCTTCGCACCGTCGGCTGTGTCGCGATCATCCTGCTGCTGGCGCTGCCGCGCGCCATGGCGGACGACGACTTTACCGTCAGCGGCGTCCATGAGGACATCACCGCGGCAAATGCGCTTGCCGCGCGCGACCAGGCCCTGGCCGAGGGCCGGGAGCAGGCGTTCGACATGCTGATGGCGCGGCTTGCGCCCGGCGCCCCGCCGCCGCATCTGAGTTCGGACCAGCTCACCGATCTCGTTGCGAGCTTCGAGGTCGCCAACGAGAAGAGTTCGGACGTGCGCTATGTCGTCGACTATACCTTTCATTTCAAACCCGCTTCGGTGCGCCAGCTGCTGAACCAGCTCGGCACCAGCTATGTCACCCCGGCACAACCGGTCGTGGTCTTGCCGGTCTATGAAGCCGGTGGCCAGAAGGTGCTGTGGGACGATCCCAATCCGTGGCGCGACGCCTGGGCCAATCATGCCGGCAACAATGCGCCGCTATCGGCGGTGGTGCCAGTCGGCGGTCTTGCCGACGTGTCGCTGATCGATGTGCCGAAGGCGCTCGCTGGCGATCGCCAGGCAATCGCGGCGATGTCGGCGCGGCATGACCACGACGATGTCGTCGTGGCGCTGGCCCAGCAAAAGAGCAATCCGACGCGCATCAATATCACGACGACGCGCTATCCCGGCAACGGGGCCGGCGCGCCGCAAACCATGACCCTCGTCGTGACGCAGCATCCGAACGAAACGCTGTCGGATTTCTTCACCCGCGCCGCCGGCTACACGATGCTGCGCCTGGCACAGACGTGGCAGTCCACCAATGCCGTCAGTTCCAACGAGACCGGGACGCTCGAGGTCCAGGTGCCAGTGACGTCGCTGTCGGATTGGGTGGCGATCCGAAAGCGGTTGTCCCAGGTCGGGCTGATCCATTCGGTCGACCTCGTTTCGTTCAGCGCGAACGAGGTCGAAGCTACCCTCCATTATGTCGGCAACAAGACCCAATTGGGGACGGCACTGGCGGCGGCCGGTCTCGGCCTCGCCGGCAGCGATCCCGACTGGACCTTGAGCGCGCGCACCGCGGGGCCCGCACCCGCCTCCGCCATGCCCGCGCCAGAGGGCGTGGCCCAGCCATCGCCACCATCGTCGCCATCACTGCCGCCGTCACCCGCGGCGCCCGGCACGCCGTTGCCGGCGCCCGGCGGTGCGATGCCAGCCGCACCATCCACGGGCGGCACCGGCGCGGCGACGACGGGCGGTTCGGGCAACGGCGAGGGGCAACCATGAGCGTCGCCCGCTCCGGGCCATGACCCGCGCGGACACCCGATAATGACCGCGCCGTGGCAGCAGTTTCTGTTCTGGGCGGGCGGGCTTATCGTCCTGCTGCTGCTGCTCTATCTCCTCAGCCCGATCATGCTGCCCTTCGTCGCTGGCGGCATCATTGCCTATTTCCTCGATCCCGCGGTGCAATGGATGGCGCGCGGGCGATTGCCGCGCTGGCTCGCAACGACCATCGTCCTCGCCCTGTTCGGGCTCGCCCTCATCGTGCTGATCGCGCTCATCGTGCCGTTGTTGCGGCTTCAGGCGACGGAACTCATCCGGCAATTGCCGATTCTGTTCGCGCAGGCCTCGACGTTGCTCGACGACGCGACCAGGGCGCTGGCGAAGAAGGTGCCGGAAGCCGACGTCCAGCGCCTCCGCATGGCGCTCGGCGGCAGCGTCGGCGACATCATGAGCTGGGCGATCCGCCAGGTGCAGACGCTGCTGACGAGCGGCGTCGCCTTGGCCAACCTCTTGTCGCTGGTGTTCATCACCCCGATGGTGGCCTTCTTCCTGCTGCGCGACTGGGACCGGATCGTCGCCAAGATCGACGATTGGCTGCCGCGCGACAAACTCGACACCATCCGCGAGCAGGCGCGTCTCGTCGATGCCATGCTCGCCGGCTACATCCGCGGCCAGCTCCTCGTCTGCTTGGCGCTCGGCATCTATTACACCGCGGCGCTGACGGCGGTCGGGCTTGAATTCGGCCTGATCCTCGGCATTCTGACCGGCCTTTTGACCTTCATCCCCTATGTCGGCTTTACCACGGGGCTGGCGTTGGCCGCCGGTCTTGGCCTCATTCAATTCGGCTGGGGCATGAACTTCATCTGGGTGCTGATCATTTTCGCGATCGGCGAGGTGCTGGAATCGAGCGTACTGTCGCCTAGCCTCGTCGGCCAACGGGTACAGCTTCATCCGGTATGGGTGATCTTCGCCTTGCTGGCGTTCGGCACGCTGTTCGGTATTCTCGGCGTGCTGATCGCCCTGCCGGCCGCCGCGGTGGCCGGCGTCCTGGTGCGCTTCGCGCTGGGCCACTATATGGCGAGCCCGCTCTATCGCCGACGCGGTACCGAGCCGGCGCCGTTCGGCGGCGAGCTGCGTCCGGTCGAGCCCGAACTGCCGCCGGCGCCGGTCCGGGTTCGTGCCGGCAAGCGCAGACCGGCCGAGTGAGTGCGAGCGGCCGCGATGTCGGGCGAACAGCTTCCTCTCGGCCTGCCGCACCGGCCGGCCTTCGGTCGGACCGACTTCATCGTCGCGCCGGTCAATGCCGATGCGTTCGGTTGGATCGAGCGCTGGCCGGACTGGCCCCAGCCGGTGCTGGCGCTCTCGGGGCCGGCCGGCGCCGGCAAGAGCCATCTGGCGCGGATCTGGCGCACGCGCGCGGAGGCGCGCGCGATCGCCCCGGCGGCGTTCGAGGCGGCCGAACTGCCGGCGCTACTCGGCGATGCGGGCGCGGTCCTCGTCGACGGTGCGGACCGGGCGCCCGAGCGGCATCTGCTGCATCTCGTCAACATGATGGCCGAGCGCGCGGGCCATCTCCTCCTCGTCGCGCGCGCGCCGCCGGCGCACTGGGGTATCCGCCTCGCCGATCTCGACTCGCGCCTCCGCGCGATGCCGACGGTGGCGATCGCGGCGCCGGACGAGGAATTCCTCGCGGCCTTGTTGGTGAAGCTGTTCGCCGATCGCGGCCTCACCGCCAGCGACGAGCTGGCGCGGTTCATGGCACGCCGGCTCGAGCGCAGCTTTGCCGCGGCCGAGGCGGCGGTTGCCGCGCTCGACAAGGCCGCGCTCGCCGGCAATCGCCGCCTCGCGGTGCCGCTGGCGCGCAGCGTCTTCGGATGGCGCGATGCCGACGGCGCTAGCCGCGACGACCCAGATCCCGTGGTGTGACGAGCGCCTCGAGATGCGCGCCGCGTCGCTTCAGGCCGGGCCACCCGGTCGCGATCTCGAACATGGCAAGGCCCGATGTCGGCAGATTGTCGGCTAGCCGGCGCGCCAGCGGGCCGGTCGTCGCATCGGACAGCATTTGCGCCAATTCATGAAGGCCGGGATTGTGCCCGACCAGCATGACGCGCCCGACGCCTTCGGGCAATGTGCGCAACTCGTCGAGCAAGCGGTCGGCGTCGGCGAGATAGAGTTCGTTGTCATAACGGAGTTCCGGCGGCGTCGCGAAGGCCTCGACGATAAGATCCTGCGTTTCCCGCGCGCGTCGCGCCGGCGAGCACAGCACCAGATCGGGGCGCAGCCGCCGGGCCGCGATCCAGCGGGCCAGGGCGCGGGCATCGGCGCGGCCTTGCTCCTCAAGCGGACGCTCGCGGTCGGGTCGCGTATCGCTATGTGGCGCCGTCCTCGAATGGCGCAAGAGATAGAGTTCGCTCACGACGGCAGGTTGCTCCTCCTGGGGTCGGTGCCATGACTTTGCTGCGTGTCCGTTATAGACTTCGGCGTCCTGACTGGAAACGGAGTATCTGATGGAGGGTTCCGCGCGCGCCGCGGCGGCGACGATCGCTCCCGACGATCCGGCGCGCTTCATTAATCGCGAATTGTCGTGGCTCGCCTTCAACGAACGCGTCCTCGCCGAGGCTGACAACGAGAACCATCCGCTCTTGGAGCGGGTGCGCTTCCTCTCGATCAGCGAAACCAATCTCGATGAGTTCTACATGGTGCGGGTCGCGGGTCTCAAAGGCCAGATCCTGGCCGGGGTACGCGCGACCAGCCAGGACGGGTTGGCGCCGGCGCAACAGCTTGAGGCGATCAACCGCCGCGCCGCGCATCTGATGCAGGGGCAGCAGGCGACCTGGCGCGAGTTGCGCCGGCTGTTGGGCGAGACCGGGCTCGCGGTGGTCGGCCCCGACGATCTCACCGCCGAGGACCGGGCTTGGCTCGAAGATCGTTTCATGGCCGACATTTTCCCGGTGCTGACGCCGCTCGCCATCGATCCAGCGCATCCGTTTCCCTTCATCGCCAATCTCGGTCTCGGCATGGCGCTCGAACTGGTGCGCGGCGGTGGCGAGCGCGATGGCATGCAGGCTTTGATCCTGCTGCCGTCGGCGGTTCGCCGCTTCATCCGCCTGCCCGGCGCCGGCCTGCGCTTCCTGCCGGTGGAGCAGATGATCGGCGAATTCCTCGATCGGCTCTTTCCGGGATTTTCCGTGGTCGGCCGCGGCATGTTCCGGGTGCTGCGCGACAGCGAGGTCGAGGTCGAGGAAGAAGCCGAGGATCTCGTCCGGGTCTATGAGAGCGCGCTGAAGCGGCGGCGGCTCGGCAATGTCATTCGCCTTTCGGTCGAGGCCGGCATGCCCGACGATCTGCGCGCGTTCCTGATCGAGCAACTCAATGTCTCCGCCGACGATGTGTTCGCGCTCGACGGTCTCGTCGGCCTCGGCGATGTGCGGCAGCTCATCGTCGATGAGCGCCACGATCTTGTCTTCACGCCCTACAATGCGCGCTTTCCCGAACGCATCCGCGATTTCGGCGGCGATTGCTTCGCCGCGATCCGCCAGAAGGACATCATTGTCCATCATCCTTATGAAAGCTTCGATGTGGTGGTTCAGTTCGTGCGTCAGGCGGCGCGCGATCCCGCCGTGGTTGCGGTCAAGCAGACGCTCTATCGAACCAGCGATGACAGCCCGATAGTGCGCGCCCTCATCGAGGCGGCCGAGGCGGGCAAGTCGGTGACCGCGCTCATCGAGTTGAAGGCGCGCTTCGATGAAGAGGCCAATATCCGCTGGGCGCGCGATCTTGAACGCGCCGGGGTTCAGGTCGTCTATGGCTTCGTCGCGCTGAAGACCCACGCTAAAGTGTCGCTGGTGGTGCGGCGCGAGGCCGGACAGCTTCGCTCGTACGTCCATTTCGGCACCGGCAACTACCATCCCTATACCGCCAAGGTTTACACCGATCTTTCGTTCTTCACCTGCGACGAGGCGCAGTGCCGCGATGCGGCGCGGCTCTTCAACTATATGACCGGATATGCAACGCCGGCGGTGCTCGAAAAGATCGCGGTCGCGCCGATCAATCTGCGCCATCGTCTCGTCGCGCTGATCGAGGCAGAGATCGCGGCCGCTGACGCCGGCAAGCCGGGCCGCATCTGGGCGAAGTTGAACGCGCTCGTCGATCCCGCGATCATCGACCTGCTCTATCGCGCGTCGGGCGAGGGGGTCGAGATCGACCTCATCGTGCGCGGCATCTGCTGCCTCCGGCCCGGCGTTCCGGGCCTCTCGGAGCATATCCGGGTGAAGAGCATCATCGGCCGTTTTCTCGAGCACGGCCGCATCGTCTCGTTCGGCAACGGCGCGAAGCTGCCCTCGCCGCAGGCCAAGGTATTCATCTCCTCGGCCGATTGGATGCCGCGCAATCTCGATTGGCGCGTCGAGTCGCTGGTCCCGATCGAGAACGAGACCGTGCATCGTCAGGTGCTGGACGAGATCATGGTGGCGAATCTGCGCGATCGGGCGCAAAGCTGGCTGTTGCAGCCCGATGGCACGTATCACCATGAAAGCCGGCAGCCCAATGCCTTCAGCGCGCATACCTATTTCATGACCAACCCCTCGTTGTCCGGCCGCGGCAGCGCCCTGAGCCAGCGCACGCGACCCGGCCCGCGTCACGTTGCCGCCAAGTCCAGGACCTGACCCATGCCCCGTGCGCGCGGCGACGGCGCCCCGGCTACCCGGCGGCGTGACCCCGTTGCGGTGATCGATGTCGGCTCGAACTCGCTGCGCCTCGTCGTCTATGACGGCGTCGTCCGGGCGCCCAGGGTGCTGTTCAACGAAAAGGTGTTGTGTGGCCTCGGGCGCGATCTCGGCGAGACCGCGCGGCTCAACCCCGACGGCGTCAAGCTGGCGTTCGACAATCTGCGCCGCTTCGTCGCGCTCGCCAACGCGGTGCCGGTGACGCGGCTCGATGTGCTCGCCACCGCGGCGGTGCGCGATGCCGAGGACGGCCCCGATTTCATCCGCCGGATCGAGCGCGCGTTCCACCTCCGCGCCACCATCCTGTCGGGGCCCGAGGAGGGCCGGCTGTCGGCCTTCGGCGTCATCGCCGGGATTCCGGATGCGAGCGGCCTCGTCGGCGATCTCGGCGGCGGCAGCGTCGAACTGGTGCCGGTCTCCGGCGGCCAGATCGGTCCCGCGGTGTCGCTGCCGATCGGTCCGTTGCGCCTCGCCGCGATCGCCGATGACGAAAAGCGCCTGCGCGAGGCGATCGATCGCGAACTCGATACCGTGCCCTGGCTCGATGGGCGGCAGGTCGGCGCCTTCTATGCCGTCGGCGGCGCGTGGCGCTCGCTCGCCCGCATCCATATGGAGCAGGAAGACTATCCGCTCCATGTCATCCAGCAATACACGCTGTCGCGCGGCGCCGCCGAGAGTTATCTCGACATCGTCGCGCGCCAGTCGCGCAAATCGCTGGAGCGGGTCGCCGCAATCTCGAAAAAGCGTCTCGAGACGGTGCCTTTCGCCGCCCGCGTGCTCCATCGCCTGCTGCGCCGGATCGAGCCGAAGCGCGTGGTGTTCTCGGCCTTGGGGCTGCGCGAGGGCCATCTCTACAGCCTGCTCGACGCGCGGGAGCAGGGAACCGATCCGCTGCTCGCCGGCGCGGCGGTGATGGCCGACAGCCATCGCCGCTTCGGCGCCGAAGGCGAGGCGCTGTTCCAATGGACCCATCCGCTCTATCCCGACGAGGATGCCGAGCAACGACGGCTGCGCCATGCCGCCGCTCTCTTGAGCGACGTCGCCTGGGCCGAGCATCCCGACTACCGGGCCGAGCAGGCCTTGCGGATGGCGCTCTTGATGCCGATTCCGGGGATCGGCCATGACGGCCGGGCGTTTCTCGCCGCGGTCCTTCATGCCCGTTATGGCGGCGGCGATGTCGGCATGACGGTGAAGCGGCTGCTCGATGAGGACCGGCTCGCGAAGGCGCGCGGCATCGGCCTCGCGCTCCGGCTCGGCAACACTTTGACGGGCGGCGTGCCGGGGCTCCTCGTCGGCAGCAAGCTCGGCATGGAGGATGGCGTCATCACCTTGTCGTTCCGCCGCGACAGCGGTCAGCGCCATGGCGAAAGCGTGCAGCGCCGGTTCGAGGCGCTTGGCCGCGCCCTCATGAAGCGCCCGGAAATCCGCCTGCCCAGAACGCAGGGTCGCGGTTAGGGCGCGCCGGTCACCCCCGCGACGACACCGCTGCGAAACACGGCCGATTGATCGGGATGCCAGAACCAGCGTTCGATATGGCCGCCCGCCGCGCGATCGCGTGTCCGCACGACCTTCGGCGTGCCCCAGGCGGCCAGCACGGCGCAAGGCCCCATCCCGATCGCGACCCGGTCGGCCGCGATCATGCGCCATCGGGCGGCCGGGATAAGATGCCGCCGCGCGATCTCGGCGCGGGTTTCCCGCTCGATGCGGCGCGCCCGGGGGCCGAAGATGAGCCCGCCGCCATCGGCGCCGTTGACGGCATCGCCGTGGGCGGCGCAAAGCTGCCGATCCGGCAAGGTGGCGATCTCGGCCGGCGTGAACGGCGTGCTGGCACAGGCGGACAAGGCGAGCATGGCGGCGATGACAACAAGCCCCGGCCGCATGGCGCTACTGTGCGGCGGCGGAATGCGGGTCGGCGAGGCGCAGCCGCGCGATCTTGCTGCCGGCGGCGGAAAGGGCGAGCCGGCCATGCTTCAGATCGAGGGCGTCATGGCCGAAGAGCTCCGCGCGCCAGCCGGTAAGCGCCCGGACAGGCGCCGCATCGTCGGCGGCGATCGCGGCGAGGTCGTCGCTGTCGGCGATGAGCCGCGGCGCTACCCCGGCCTCGTCGGCGCACAGCTTGAGCAGGACCCGGAGCAGCTCGATCAACGGCGCGAGGCCCGGCGCCACGTTGCGTTGCGCCGGCAATTCCGGCAGCGACTCCTCGCTCAGCGCGCGGGCGCGCGCTACCACTTCGAGGATTTCGCCGCCGAGCCGGCTTTCCGCCATGCCGCGGCCGAAGGCGCGGATGCGGGTGAGATCGTCGGTTTCCTTCGGCGGATGCGACGCGATTTCGAGGATCGCCTCGTCGCGCACCAGGCGATTGCGCGGGATGTTGCGCGCCTGCGCCGACAATTCCCGCCATGCCGCCAGCTCCTGGACCAGCGCCAGGGTGCGGCGGTTGGTGGTGCGCGGCTTCAAACGCCGCCAGGCGACGGCGGGATCGGCGCGGTAAACGGAAGGATCGATGAGCGCCGCCATCTCCTCGGCTACCCAACCGGCCCGCCCGGTGCGTTCGAGCCGCGCCACCAAGCGCTCATAGACTTTGCGCAGCGGCACTACGTCGGCGAGGGCGTAATGGAGCTGGCGCTCGCTCAACGGCCGGTGCGACCAGTCGGTGAAGCGCGAGGATTTGTCGATCTGGGCGCCGGCGAGCTTGCCCGCCAGCGTCTCATAGCTCGCCGACTCGCCAAACCCGCATACCATGGCGGCGATCTGGGTATCGAACAGCGGCGCCGGCACGCGGCCGGTCAGGTTAAAGAAAATCTCGATATCCTGCCGCGCGGCGTGGAACACCTTGAGGATTGCGGCATCGGCCATCAGCGCCAGGAGTGGCGCCAGATCAATGTCCGGGGCGAGCGGGTCGATCGCCGCGGCTTCGTCCGGCCCCGCGACCTGGACAAGGCACAGCACCGGCCAATAGGTCTTCTCGCGCATGAATTCGGTGTCGACGGTGACGAACTCGGCACCGGCGAGCCGCCCGCAGAACGCGGCGAGCGCGCCATTCTCCGTAATCAGGGTCATTATCGTCCACTATACACCAAATCGCGGTGCGCGACAAAACCGGGCGTCGCCGCCGCCATTGGATGATGGACATTTACCGGCGAAGGGTGGACAAAACCGGCCGGTTCGGGGTCAATCTTCCGGAATATCGTCGATGCATCGCTATCGCACCCATCATTGCGGCCAATTGCGGCTCGAGGACCAGGGCAAGACCGCGCGCCTTTCCGGCTGGGTCCATCGGAAGCGCGATCACGGCCAGCTCCTGTTCATCGATCTGCGCGACCATGACGGCGTGACGCAATGCGTCATCGATGTGTCGAGCCCGCTGTTTGCCGAGGCCGATGCCCAGCGACTCGAAAATGTCGTCACCATCACCGGCACGGTGCTGCCGCGTTCGGAGGACACCGTCAATCCGAAGCTGCCGACGGGCGAGGTCGAGCTCCGAATCGAGGGGATCGAGCTTCTGGGCGCGGCCGAGCCGTTGCCCTTTCCGGTCAATGTCGAGGCTGAATATCCCGAGGAGATGCGGCTCAAATACCGCTTTCTCGATCTGCGGCGCGAGACCGTCCACGCCAATATCATGCTGCGCGCCGAGGTGATCGCGAGCCTGCGCCGGCGCATGACGGCCATGGGCTTCACCGAATTTCAGACCCCGATCCTGACCGCGAGCTCGCCCGAGGGCGCACGCGATTATCTGGTGCCGAGCCGGCTCCATCCCGGCCAGTTCTATGCCTTGCCGCAGGCGCCGCAGCAATTCAAGCAGCTTCTGATGGTCGCCGGCTTCGACCGCTATTTCCAGATCGCCCCTTGCTTTCGCGACGAGGCGAGCCGCGCCGACCGCTCTCCGGGCGAGTTCTATCAGCTCGATTTCGAGATGTCGTTCGTGACCCAGGAGGATGTCTTCGCCGCGATCGAGCCGGTCTTGGCCGGCGTCTTCGAAGAATTCGGTCCAAGAAACGGTGTCGCTCGCGCGGTGACGCCGCCGCCCTTCCCGCGAATCCCTTATGACGAGGCGCTTTCGAAATACGGCACCGACAAGCCTGATTTGCGCAATCCGATCGAGATGGGCGATGTCAGCGATATCTTCGCCGGCTCCGGCTTCAAGCTGTTCGCCAACATGGTCGCGCGCGATCCGAAGGTGCGGGTGTGGGCGATCCCGGCGCCGAGTGGTGGCAACCGCGCCTTTTGCGACCGCATGAATAGCTGGGCGCAGGGCGAGGATCAGCCCGGACTCGGCTATATGTTCTTCCGCGATGGCGAAGGCGCCGGGCCGATCGCCAACAATATCGGGCCTGAACGGACCCAAACCTTGCGCCAGCGCTTTGCCCTCAAGGATGGCGATGCCGTGTTCTTCGTCGCCGGCGATCCCAAGCGGTTCACGCCCTTCGCCGGTACGGCGCGGCAGAAGATCGGCCAGGAATTGGGCTTGACCCAGGGCGGCGTTTTCGCATTCTGCTGGATCGTCGATTTCCCGATGTATGAGTTGAACGAGGATACCGGCCTGATCGAGTTCAGCCACAATCCGTTTTCGATGCCGCAAGGCGGGCTTGAGGCGCTCGAAACCCGGGACCCGCTCACCATCAAGGCGTTCCAGTACGACATCGTTTGCAACGGGGTCGAGCTGTCTTCCGGCGCGATCCGCAACCACCGGCCCGAGATCATGATGAAGGCGTTCGCGATCGCCGGCTATCGGGCCGAAGAGGTCGAAGCGCGATTCGGCGGCCTGCTCGACGCCTTCCGCTTCGGCGCGCCACCCCATGGCGGCTCGGCGCCGGGCATCGACCGCATCGTCATGCTGCTCGCCGACACCCCCAACATCCGCGAGATCGTCGCCTTCCCGATGACCCAGCAGGCCCAGGATTTGATGATGCAGGCGCCGGCGCCGGTCGCGCCGGAGCGCTTGAAGGAGCTCCATATTCGCCTCGACCTGCCCGCCAAGGGCCGGACGTGACGATGATGGACCATGGACGGCTTGCCGCCGCCGCCGCTTTGAGAGACTGAATCATGATGACGAATTGCCGCCTTGCCGTTGCCATGTCGCTGGTCGCGCTCGTGGGGCTCGTCGCCACGCCCGCCGGCGCCGCCGGGATGCAGCCCCACAAGGCGGTCTATGCCTTGTCGCTGGGCTCGTCCAAGACCTCGAGCGGGGTGCTCGGCGCCGACGGCGCCATGCTCTATGAGTGGGGCGAGACCTGCACCGGCTGGACCACGGAGCAGGATTTTCGCCTCCGCCTCGAATATGCCGATCAGGACGCGACCACCATCACCTCCGACCTCGTCACCTGGGAATCGCGCGACGGTTCGCGTTATCGCTTCAACGAGCGCCGCTTGCGCAACGGCCATCTCGACCAGGTGATCCGCGGCAAGGCGCATCTCGACATTCCTAAAAGCTATGTCGTCGGCTTCGATGGCGGCAGCGCCCGCCTGACCGACGTGGGGCGGGATATCGTGACGCGGGCCGCGGCGGCGGTGGCGCGCAATCCCGCCTATCGCGTCCTGGTGATCGCCGGCGCCGCGACGAGCGGCGTTCGCGCCGTCAAGGCCGAGAATGAACGCCTCGCCCGGCGCCGCACCGAGTTGGTACGCGAGGCGCTGTTGCAGGACGGCGTCGCGCCGATGGTGGTGCAGATCGCGCCGGGCGGAACCTCGCCGGCGGCGACGCTCGCCGCCCAGGAGACTAGCGGACCGCCGCCGATCCATCCCGTCGAAATCTATCTCGAACCGACCCGGCGCGGCGGTGTCGCCGAATTCTCGAAGCCGGAGCAGACCACCATTCCGCTGGCGCCGCGCGTGCTGTTCCCGACCGCCCATACCTTGTTCCTCATCAACGAGGCCGAGGCCAAGGTGCCGTTCGTGGTGCGCCATGTCTTCGACGGCACCACCGTCGATGCCGCCACCATGATCTCGGCGGTGATCGGGCCGAAGCTGAAACCCGGCGTCGAAGGGCCGGGCGAGCATCCGATCAAGAGCCCGCTCCTCGACCGTCCTTCGTGGCGGATGCGACTGGCCTTCTTTCCCGCCGACAGCAAGTCCGAGGTGCCAGATTACGAGCTCAGCATGCGGCTCATGGATAATGGCGTGTCCCAGGACATGGTGCTCGATTACGGCGATTATGTCATCAAGGCGACGCTGCAACGGATCAAGGCATTGTCGAAGCCGGCCTGCTGACCGCCCCGCCGCTTTCATCCGCCGAGTCGGATTGCCTGCTGAAACTTACCGAATTTTAAGGTAAATCGTTTTAGCTAAGTGGCGTGACTGGTTGGACCCGATGGGAGAGGGCGTTGAAACCACCGTTGCTGCCACATGACAATTTCGGGACAGGCCCGGCATTTCTGCCGCTGTCCGAGGATAGGGCGATGACTATGCGCGTTCTCATTGTCGAGGATAACGACCTCAACATGAAGCTGTTTCATGATCTGTTGGAGGCGCACGGGTACGACACCCTCCAGACCAAGGACGGGCTCGAGGCGCTCCAAATCGCCCGCGAGCATCATCCCGACCTGATCCTGATGGACATTCAGTTGCCGGAGGTTTCCGGCCTCGAAGTGACCAAATGGATCAAGGAAGATGACTCGCTGAAATCCATTCCGATCATTGCGGTGACGGCCTTCGCCATGAAGGGTGACGAGGAAAAGATTCGCGAGGGCGGCTGTGAGGCCTATATCGCGAAGCCGATCTCGATCGCGCATTTCCTCGAAACCGTAAAGCGCTTCCTGCCTTAGGGAGGGCGATATGTCGGCACGAATCATGGTGGTCGATGATGTCGCGGTGAATGTCCGCCTCCTCGAAGCCAAGCTCGCCAGCGAATATTTCAATGTCCTCACCGCCAGCTCGGGTGAAAAGGCCCTGGAGCTGGCCCGGGCCGAGCGGCCGGACCTCGTGCTGCTCGATGTCATGATGCCCGGCATGGACGGGTTCGAAGTGTGTCAGCGCCTGAAGGCCGATCCCGCCACTGCCGAAATCCCGGTCGTCATGGTGACCGCGCTCTCCGATGTCGCCGATCGCGTCAAGGGGCTCGAGGCGGGAGCCGATGATTTCTTAACGAAACCCGTCAACGACGTTGCCCTCTTCGCGCGGGTGCGCTCGCTGGTGCGCTTGAAGCGCATGATCGAGGAGTGGCGGCTGCGCGAGGAGGTCTCGGGCCGCTTCGAGAATGTGCTCGGCGCCGGCCGCCAGGCCGAAGATCTGACCGAGCCCGCCCGCATGGTGGTGTGGGAGCAGAGCGATTTCGCCGCCCAGCGCATTACCGAGATGCTGAAGCCGCTGGGCGAAGTGGTGCGCGTGGCCTCGCCAGAGGAGTTGATGGCGAGCTTCGACCAGCCGGTCGAACTCGTGATCCTCAGTCTCGCCGGTTCCGTCGACGCCCTGCGCCTCGTCGGCCAGTTGCGCAGCGCCGAGGTGAGCCGCTTCGCCCCGGTCCTCCTGATCGCGGCCGAAGAGGAGATGCCGCGGCTCGCGAAGGGGCTCGATCTCGGCGCCAACGACTACATCCTGCGTCCGATCGACCGCAACGAGCTGATGGCGCGGGCGCGCACCCAGATTCGCAGGAAGCGCCTCCAGGATCGCCTCCAGGAGAATTATCAGAGGAGCCTGGCGCTGGCGCTCACCGACGCGCTCACCGGCCTCTACAATCGGCGCTATTTCACCGCCCATCTCGAAGGGCTGATGACCCGCATCGGCGAGGGCGCGCAAAGCGCCGCGGTGCTGATGGTCGATGTCGATTTCTTCAAGAAGGTCAACGACAATTACGGCCACGCCGTCGGCGATGTCGTGTTGCGCGAGGTGGCGCAACGGCTCGCCCGCAGCGTCCGCGGCTTCGATCTCGTGGCGCGGTTCGGCGGCGAGGAATTCGTCGTCGTCATGCCCGAGACGACGCTGCCGATCGCGACCATGGTTGCCGAACGTCTGCGGATGGCCGTGGCCGAGACGCCGATCAAGTCCGCCGACCACGATCTCGAGGTTCCGGTCAGCGTCAGCATCGGCATCGCCGTGACGCGCGACCGCGGCGATACCAGCGCCGGCGTTCTCGAACGCGCCGATGAGGCGCTCTATGAGGCGAAGGCACACGGCCGCAACCGCGTCGTGAGCTGGGAGCCAGGCATGCGGGCGCTCGCCCGCGTCGGCCACTGACCCGACTTGCGGACCCCTAAACGGGTCCAGGCGCGTCTATTTGATCTTGCCTTCCTTGAAGACGACGTGCTTGCGCGCGACGGGATCGTATTTCTTCAGCTCGAGCTTCGTGGTCTTGGTGCGCGGATTCTTCTTGGTGACATAGTAGAAGCCGGTATCGGCGGTGCTGACCAGCTTGATGAGCACGGTGTTCGATTTTGCCATGGCGACGGCCTCTAGGCTCGGTTGAGACGGATTGGCGGCACCATATCCCCGGCGGCCCGGCGCTTCAAGCAAGGATGGCCCGGCCGGTGCTCAGTCGGTATTCTCCGGCTTGTGTTTGGCCGCCAGGCCGATCGGCGCAAGCGCCGCCTCGAGCGCGGCGAGGTCCGCCGTGGCCGCCGCCGCCGCCCGCGCCTCGATCTTGCGATAATGTTGCAGCACCTCGCGCCCGAACGGGGTCAAGCGCGCGCCGCCGCCGGCCTTGCCGCCCAGCATGGTCGCGACCAGCGGCTCCTGGAAGATATGGTTCAAGGCATCGACCAGGAGCCACGCCCGGCGATAGGACATGTTGAGCGCCCGGCCCGCGGCCGAGATCGAGCCGGTCTCGCCGATCAATTCGAGGAGCCGCGCCTTGCCGGGGCCGATCTGGCGTTCCTCGCTGAGATCGATGCGGATGCTGAGCGTTGCCATCCCCCTGACTTTAGCGGGCATGCGCGCTTAACGGAAGGGCACGAGATTGGCGAGGCATTGGGCCGCCGATCGCGACCAGGAATGGGTCCAAGGCGAAGGCGCGGCGCCCGTGGGATGGACGTCGAGCGCCCGCTTGACGTTATGGTGATATCACTATATATTGTGAGCTTGAGATGACCGAGGAGGCGCCGCGCAAGCCGGTGATCTGGGTTGGGTTGAGCCGCAAGGACTTCGGTGCGTTTCCCGATCCGGTGAAAGATCGCATGGGCTATGCGCTCTATGTCGCGCAACAGGGCGGAAAACATGCCGACGCGAAGCCGCTCAAGGGCTATGGCGGCACGGGTGTGGTCGAGATCGTGCGCGATCACCGGGGCGACACGTTCCGCGCGGTCTACACCGTTCGCCTGGCCGGCGTTGTCTACGTGCTGCACGCGTTCCAGAAGAAATCGAAGGCCGGCCGCGCGACGCCCGAAGGCGGAGATCGACCTGATTGACCGGCGATTGCGGGAGGCGGAACGGATTGCAAAGGAGAGGCAGAAATGAGCCGGAGAGCCTATGACATCGGCAGCGGTAACGTGTTTGCCGATGCCGGCGTGCCGAATGCCGAGGAACACCTCGTCAAGGCGCAGCTCGTCTACAAGATCGACACGCTGATGAAAGAGCGCGGTCTCAAGCAGGTCGAGGCCGCCCGGCTGTTCGGCGTCAAGCAGCCCGACGTGTCGAAGATGCTGCGGGGGGATTTTCGGCAATTCTCGGTCGAGCGGCTGCTCCGCTTCCTGGTCGCGCTCGGCCAGGATGTTGAAATCATCGTCAAACGGCCCCGCGATGCGCACCAGCCGCCCGCGCTTCATGTGACGTGAGAGCGGGACGGTCGCGTCGATTCCGGGAAACGCCTGCACGCTCGCCAAACGCGCGGCGGGAAATTGAAGCCGCGCGCATGGGTTCGATCGAGCACCCACGCCTTATCTTCCTGCCGAGCAAAATGCAGCCCGCAGGGCCGCGAGATCGCGAGGCGCGTTGCGCCGTAGCGATCGTGGCACGGCGCGCCGCTCAGCAGCGCGCCCGAGAGCGGTAGTGGCGATGATTTTTGGTGCGACTGAGTATACGCTATCCATTGGTCGCAACGACTTTGCGGGCGGATCGAGCGCCGGCAGCGGCATAAAGAGCAATCGCCATGTATCTCAAAACACCCGACGGCTCCATTGTCGATAAAGACGGTCGTGTAGTGTTTTTTAGCTGCGAGCGCTTTGTGCGCGACATATGCGAGGGAGATTCATGCTTCATCTGCGGCGCGAGTCGGTCAACGAAGCCGTTCAACGATGAGCACGTGTTGCCGGAGTGGGTTTTGCGTCGGTATGGGTTGTTGAGTAGGCGGGTGAACCTGCCAAACGGCACCAGTTTTCGCTACGACCAATACACCGTGCCATGCTGTGTTGACTGCAACACCCTCATGGGGCGCCAGATCGAGACTCCGGTGAGTGAATTGATTGGGAAAGGAGCAGATGCGGTTAATCAGCATCTCGAATCGCGGGGATCATTGTTGTTTTTTGTATGGTTGGGGCTGATCTTTCTAAAGACCCACCTAAAAGATCGACAACTTCGCTTTAACCGCGATCAGCGGAAGCCAGATGACCCAATATCAGCGCTGTACACCTGGGAAACGCTTCACCACATCCATACCGTAGCACGGTGTTTTTATACAGGTTGCCGGATATCAGCGAATGTCTTTGGCTCGTTTTTGGCGTTGCCCCTTTCCTGGTGCGCAAATCCGGTGCCTACCGGCCCGGCGCGAGGCGCGAAGGGGTATTTGACGCAATCCATTTATCGAGAGGTTATCAAAGTTATCGTTCCCGGAGATAACCACGATAACTTCCCATAATTTCGCACTCTGAGAGCCGCTCACAACTTCGCGCGCTTCATCTTGATGACGCCCGATTCCTCGATCACGCCGGGGATCGCCGAGGGGTTGACCGACGCCATCGTGATGACGCTCGCGGAACCGCCGCCGTCACCGCGGCGCCCCAATCGGGACCTCGGCATGACCGCCATTGGCGTTGGATTCGCCCTTGATCGCATGGCAATTCTTGGGCGGCGCAAGCAGCGTCGGATCGGGCTTGGCGAAGCTGATGCCGGAAAGATCGATCAGCGTCTGAGCCGATTTCGAGGGCAGGACCATGACGGCCCTGATGACCAGATGATGGACCGGATCGCGCCAGACCTTGAGCGTGCCGTCCTTACCGGACGCCTTCAGGAACTCCACCTTGACGCCGTCGATCGAGGTCTTGCCGGCAACCGGCAAATCTTTCGGCATCTGGGCCGTCATCTGGGCGGCCCCGGCAACCGGGTCCAGCAGCGGCGGCGCCACCGCGGAGGTGTATTTGATCACGCTGCACTGGTTCGGCGCGTTGGTGTCGTTGGCGTATTGCTTGTGCGCGTTGAAATCGTACCACATGCGGGACGCCCAGCCCCCGGGTCGGGCCGGGCCCGGCGCCCGGCTCAGGACCACCAGTTCGCGCGATCGGTCGTGATAAATCGCCACATTCATGTCGCGCGACGATCTGGCTTTGATGACGAGCGAATAGGTTGCCGGGAGCAGCATGGCCGCGCGCGATGGCGGGGGTCCGGCGTTGGCGCCCGCGGGATTCCCGGCCGGCGTTGCGGCGGGCCGGGCCTTGGCCCCCCTGTTCGCCATCGCCACCACGGCCGGCGGGTTCGCCAGGGCCTTGATTTCACCGGCGGACAGGGCACGGTCATAGAATCGGATATCGTCAAGCGCGCCTTTGAAATAGCGGTGGTCGAGCGGATTGCCGCCGAAGATGATGATCGGGTTCGCATTGAGCGCGCACGTGCCGGTGTGGTGATGGCGCGCCTCGAGCCTGCCGCCGACGTAAAGCCGCTTTTCACCCGAATGCCGGTCGCGCGTCACCGCGACGAAGACCCACCCGCCGGTGTTGACCCGGCCGGTCGAGATGAGGGTGTCATAATTTCCGCTTCGGCAATCGCCGGTGCCGAAGGTGAGATGCCCCGACTGGAGCGCCATCGGGATCATGTCCGCCGCCGCCCCTGACTTGTCGGACCAGATGATTCCGGTTCCGCGATAGGCCGGATCGTGGAGACCGCCCTCACCGGGTTCCGTCGTCTTGATCCAGGCGGTGATGGTGAAGCTGTCGGGAATCGAGTTGTGGACCACGAGGAAATTGCCATGGCCCCGGAACGCGGCGGCGGTGCCGATCCGGCCGGGCGTGCCGAAGCGCGGGCAGGTCACGGTCTGGGTCACGCCGGAACCGAGCGCCATGGTGTGGCCGCACCGGGCCGGGTTACTGAGATGCGCGGAATCGGTGGCCGACTTGCTGCCAGCCCGATCGTCGAGCCGCCAATGCCCCACCAGCGCGTCGGCTGGCGTCGCGGCGCGCGCCGCCGCGCAGGCTAGGCCAATTGCGATGACCGAACTCAGCCAAAACACACGATTCATGATCGATCCTCCTCCGTTCATGACGCCGCCGACGAGCGCGGACGAGCGGTGGAAAACGCCGCCTGCCGCAACCTTCGGCCAGCCACCAGGATTGCTGGGCCCCACTAATACCAAATCCCGATGATTCGAACCGGTGGTTCGGCTCAGCGGGACCTCAATCGCCGGCGCGCGCATCCGCGCGCTTGGCTTCGCGCCATGCGGCGCGCGCTCGCACTTGCTCGCGTTACCACATCCTCACGAGTGATGCTCATCGCGATTCGGTATAAAAGGTTTGTTGATTAGCCTTGGCCCCCAAAGCTCGCGTTGTCTTTTAGATACTCTTCCTCTTCCGGTGAATTCACCCGACCAAGAATTGCATTGCGGTGCGGATAACGCCCAAAGCGTTCAACAAGCCTTTTGTGGTCATTCTCGTATTTGAGGCCGCCTTCCAGTTTGGAAAAGAGACCGGTCGCCGATTCGTGAATTTTCAGCGATTCACTGTGCATAAACGGCATATAGAAAAACAGGCGTTTGTCCTCCCCGACAATTTTGTCAGCACCGCTCCGGACGCTTTCTTGGGCAAGAATCAAAGCAAGCGGATCGCTCGTAAATGCTGCCGGGGTATTACGGAAGATATGACGCGAGAATTGATCGAGGACGATGATTTCTGCGAGGCGACCTTCGGGCCTTTCTCTCCACATCCATAATTCACCGACGGCGGCCGCCCGATGTATCTCCCCGAATCGGTCCGCAATGGGCTGGTCCAGTTTCTTTCCCAACCTCCAGCGGTCTTCGTCCGGCAATTCTTCGAACCAGAAATCCAGTACCTGTTCCGGCGGCATCGTGCCTGCTCCCGTCAAGCTCCCATCTCCTGTTGATCGCATCACCAGACGGGTTTCCTTGTATCATATAGTGATAAGAAATCGGACATTTGGTAACCACTGGCTGTGGCTGGAATCGATCCAAAAGCGTCCGCGACTACCAAAACATCGGGGCCAGCCGGTAGCGTACGCGGTCACGATAGTCGCTGTAGCCGGCGAGGTGGGTGACTAGGAACGCCTCCTCGCGCATCAGCCGCCACACGATGACCGGGAGCAGCAAGGCACTAGGGAAAACCCCGAACCACGACCCCAGCGCCAAGGGTATTCCCACAATCATGACGAGCGCGCCAGCGTACATGGGGTGGCGTACGAAAGCGTAGGGGCCACTGGCGATCACATGCTGGCCTTCGGCGATCTCGATAGTGCCGGCGGTGAACGTGTTCTCCCGGAAGGTGAGGAAAACAATCAGGAAGCCGATGGCGATCATCCCATCGCCAGCGAGCGAAACGGCGAGGGGCACATGGGACCAGCTGAATCGCCTGTCGAGCCCCGGCACTGCGAACGTCGTCAGGAAGACGAGCCCCGCGAGCCCTTGGACGATGTTCTGTATTGGGTCGGGTTCCGAACCCGGCCCTGCCTTCACGCGCCGTTCCAGCAGTGCCTTGTCGCGGAACCAGAGCCAGATGGTGATAACCCCGGCACATCCAAAGAACATCGCCAGCATCAACCAAGCGCGCCCGTCGTGCAGCGTCCCCGCCAAACCGAACAGCACGCCTGCGACGAGCGCGAACAGGAAGGTGAATCCCGCGAAGGTGCGCACCAGCAGCATACTCAATAGTCCCGCTTTGGACCGCAGAGCCGGGGCCCATGTTACCCGGTCGCAGCCGTTCGGGCGACCCATGGCTGGGTTGTCATAGCTCATTGGCGGCGCTACCGCCAATGACGGCCATCCACCCCAAGCCGACCTGTCGATGCGGTACCAAGTGTTAGAGTTTGACCACTAGCAGTGCTAAACGAAAATGCGAGACGAAGGGGTTGAGCGGTCGTTCGTGCGCTGCGAGCCACCGCGTCGCGCTTAGACCTTCGCGCGCTTCAACTTGGTCACGCCCGATTCCTCGATCACGCCGGGAATTGCCGACGGGTTGACGGGCGCCATGATGTGGACGCCGGCGATGCCCGGAATCTCGGTCAGTTGCTGCATCAGCTCGATACAGATTTTGCGCCCCTCGGCGCGCTGGTCCTCGGCCTTCTCGATGCGCTCGATGAGGGCGTCGGGGATGTTGGTGCCGAACAGCTTTTCCTTCATCCAGCGGGCGGAGCGCGCCGACGGGATCGGGCATAATCCGATGAGGAAGCCGAGCTTCGGCGCGATGCCGAGATCGATGAGCCGCCGGCCATAGCGCGTCACCACCCCCTGATCCATGCAGAACTGGGTCTGGATGAAATCGGCGCCGGCATCGAGCTTGGCGAGCAGCGATTTCGGGTTCCAGTCGGCGGGCGGATCGACCGGCACGTCGGTCGCGCCGATGGCGAAATCGACATCGCCCTTGATCTCGGTGCCGGGCGGCAGCTTCTTTTCGCGCCGCATCTTCTGCGCCATCTGGAGCAGCGCCGTACTGTTGAAATCGAAGACGGGCTTTGCCTCGGGCTGGTCGCCGAGCTTCGGATCGTCGCCCGTCAGGACGAGGAAATTCTTGAGGCCGAGCGCCAGCGCCCCTAGGAGGTCGCTTTCAAGTGCGAGCCGGTTCTTGTCGCGGCACGCGATCTGCATGATCGGCTCGATGCCGGCTTCTTTCAGGAAGTGGGCGGCGACGATGGTCGCCATGCCGGCCTTGGCGCCGGCGCCATCGGTAACGTTGACGGCGGTGGCGAGGCCCTTCAACGGCACGGCCTTCTTGAGGAAATCGGCGGGATCGGTGGCGATCGGCGGCGTCACCTCGGCGGTGACGATGAAATCACCGCCGGCGAGGCGGCGCTGCAACTGACTGTTATTGACGGAAAGATTCATGCGTCGGGCTCCCTTGAAGGGGGGCCGACTATATCGCATCGCCTTATCGAGGCGAGGAATTTCCGCGCTAAAGCGCCTTCTTCGGACCGCCGAAAAAATTGATCCCGCACAGCAGCATGTCGATCGCGCCGCCATCGCGCGACAGCGGCAAGATCAGTGCCTCATAGCGCAGCCGGCGATGGTCGCTGATCATTTGCGTTGCCGTGCGGTGCGGCAGGCCGGTGCGGGCGACGATATCGAAGCGCGCCACCGCCGGCTCGCGAAATTCCGGCGGCAGGCCGTCGAGCGCCCTGCCGGTCAGCTCGACGCCGATGCGCCGCGCGATCTCGGTGCCGTGGACGCGCACGAACCAGTGCCGCGGCGATTGGCGCAACTCGACGAGCATGATCCGGCCGAGGATGTAGGGAAGGTCGAGCGGGTCGAAATCCCGCCTGAGCGGCACCGGCCCACCGTGCAGGATCGCGCGCCAATGATCAAAGAGCCGTGCCAGCGCCGGCTCCGTCACCGAAAAAGGCGGCGGCTCGAAGC
>JBOHLV010000011.1:0-4865 GCA_050729815.1 Allostellaceae bacterium | reverse complement strand
ACCGATCGAGACCAACCGGAACGGTCCGATCGCGCAGGCGATAAGGCGCCACGTCGGCGCGGGAACGCGCGCTCAAATGCGAGGAGGAACCATGGACGGTAAGATCGGGCTCGAAGAGCATTTCGCTATTGCGGAAACGATGCGCGATTCACTGGGCTTCGCCGGCCCGTCCTTGATGACCGACTTGGGGCCGAGGCTGACCGATTTTCATGATCAGCGCCTCGGCCTCATGGACCGATACGGTATCGAGACCATGATCTTGTCGCTCAACGCACCAGCCATCCAGCATATCGGCGACGCCCAACATGCCGTCGAACTCGCGCGCCGCGCCAACGATCATCTTGCCGGGGAGATTGCAAAACGGCCGGATCGTTTTCGCGGCTTCGCGGCGTTGCCGATGCAGGATGCCGATGCGGCGGCGAACGAACTCCGCCGGTGCATCAAGGAACTTCGCTTCGTGGGCGCGATGGTCAATGGTTATTCGGAGATCGGGGACCATGACAATTGTGTATATTATGACGCCAAACCCTACTGGCCGTTCTGGAGCGAGGTCGAGGCGCTGGGCGTGCCGTTCTATCTCCATCCGCGGGAGCCGAGCCAACTTAAGCCCTATGAAGGCCACCCCTGGCTGATCGGCCCGGCCTATGGATTCGCTGCCGAAACCGGTCTTCACGCATTGCGATTGATGGGGTGCGGGCTATTCGACGCCTATCCGCGCCTCACGATTGTCATCGGCCATATGGGCGAAGGCCTGACCTTCAATCTGAACCGCATCGACCAGCGCATTGCCTGGGCGCCCGCAGGCTATCCGGCGAAGAAGAAGATTTCAGAATATTTTGCGCAGAATTTTTACCTCACCACCTCGGGACACTTCCGCGACCAGGCGCTAATCAATGCCATTCTCGAGGTCGGCGCCGACCGGATCCTGTTCTCGACCGACTACCCGTTTGAGGATGTTGGCGAGGCTGCCAACTGGTTCGACCATGCGAGCATCAGCGAGGCGGACCGCCGCAAGATTGGCCGTGATAACGCCAAGCGCCTGTTCAAGCTATAGCGTAATGCCGCGACCAACCTACAAGCCTGCGCGCCATCGAGCGGATAACAAAAATCGGACCCGCACCACGCGTTGATGGAAAGTCGCCGAAAAGAAAAAGAAGGAGCGCCTGACGGCACATGAGGGCAAAAGCATGAGCACACAGGTCAAATCGGCGGCGAAGCCCCGGCGGACAATCGCCGAAATCGATAAGCAACTGGCGAAAGCGCTTGCCGAGCGCGACGAGGCGCGGGCGCAACAGGCCGCAACGGCGGAAATCCTGCGTGTGATCGCCGGCTCCCCGACCGACCTGCAACCGACCTTCGAGGCCATCGCCAGCCGCGCCAAGGCGTTGTTCGGCGCGGTCAGCGCTGGGGTATTCCCCTATGACGGCGCGCTCATTCATGTCGGCGCCCATCGCGATCACGGAGGCGGAAATTGACGCTGTTCGCGCGATTTTCCCACTGCCACCGAGCCGCAAGACTGCTTCGACCCGCGCGGTCTTGACGCGGGAAGTGGCGCATATCGTCGACCCCGGTCGCGATCCGGACTATCCGCACGCAAGCTTGACGCAATACGGCACGCTGCTCGCGATCCCGATGCTGCACGACGGTAAGTGTTTAGGCGCCATCACCGTCACACGACAGCATGTCGAGCCGTTCTCCGAGGCGCAGATCGACCTCTTGAAGACCTTCGCCGATCAGGCGGTGATCGCGATCGAGAATGCGCGGCTGTTGACCGAGTTGCGCGAGAGCCTGGAGCAACAACAGGCGATTGCCGAAGTGTTGCAGGTCATCAATGCGTCGCCGGGCAACCTCGCGCCGGTGGATGACGCGATCCTCGAAAAGGCGCACACCCTGTGCGGCGCCACGAGAGGCAGCCTGCAATTATGGGATGGCGACGAGTTGCTTGTCGTGGCCGCGCGCGGCGACATTTCCATTGCAGTCGGGCAACATTTGCCCGCTGCCTTCCCTCCGTTCCAGCGGTTGGCCGCCGGGGAGAGTTTCGTCGAAATCCCGGACATGCGGGAAGTGGACGATCCGATCGGGCGCGGTTCGGCGGCCCACGGCCCTGTTACAGAGTTTCGCGGCGCAGGCGGTGATCGCGATCGAGAATGCGCGACTGCTGACGGAGTTACGAGCGCGCACCGACGATTTGACGGAATCCCTCGAATACCAGACCGCGACCTCGGACGTGCTGAAGGTCATCAGCCGCTCGACCTTCGATCTGCAACCGGTGCTCGACACGCTTATCCAAACCGCCGGACGGCTGTGCGGCGGCGACAATGGCGGGCTGACGATTCGCGACGGCGATGTCTTCCGATACACCGCGTTTTACGGCCTCACTGACGAATTCCAAGCGATCCTACAACGGACGCCGATGGTCCCCGGTCGTGGCAGCATGGCCGGACGGATGGCGCTCGAAGGCGAGGTTGTGCATGTCACAGACCTTGCCGCCGACCCCGATTATGCAATTCTGGAATCGGTGACGATGGGCAAGGTGCGGACCTCGCTCGGCGTCCCGCTCTTACGCGAGGGGATCGTGGTCGGGACTCTGGTGCTAAACCGCACGCGCGTTGCGCCCTACACCGAACGCCAGATCGAATTGGTCCGCACTTTCGCCGACCAGGCGGTGATCGCGATCGAGAATGCGCGGCTTCTGACTGAATTGCGCGAGAGCCTGGAGCAGCAACAGGCGATGGCCGAAGTGCTGCAAGTCATCAACGCGTCGCCGGGCAACCTCGCGCCGGTGTACGACGCGATCCTCGACAAGGCGCACAGCCTGTGTGGCGCCACAAGAGGAGCCCTGATGTTCTTGGACGGCAAAGAATTTCGTTCAGTTGCGGCACGGGGCCCAGTCGCCTTTGCCTTTTCCGCGGGGCAGCGGTTGCAACCCGGCCCGAATAATCCAATCCTACGGCTCCTTGCCGGCGAGAGTTTCATCCAGATTGCGGACCTTCGGGAATCTGACGATCCGATGATGCGCGCTGGGGTGGCCGGTGGCACGCGCACGTTGGCCGTTATCGCATTGCGGAAAGAGGAGAACCTGCTCGGCTTCATCACCGTCTCACGGGAAGAAGTCCGTCCCTTCACGGAGAAGCAGATCGCGCTGTTGCAGAGTTTTGCGGCGCAGGCAGTGATCGCGATGGACAATGCGCGGCTTCTGGGCGAGATCCGGCAGCGCCAGGCGGAATTGCGCGTCACCTTCGACAATATGGGCGATGCGGTCATCATGTTCGACGGCGCGCGGCGGCTGGTCGCGTGGAACCAGAATTTCCTGACGCTGCTCGACATCCCGGAGGACTGGCTGGCAATCCCGCGCAGCTACGATGATTTCGTCGCCTATCTGACGGCGCGCGGCGAGTTCGGCGCCAATCCCGCGCCCGCCCTCGGGCCGACCGATGAGGGCGATGTGCGTTCGATCCGTTATGAGCGCACGCGGCCGGACGGGCGCGTCTTGGAGGTGCGGCGCAACCCGGTGCCAGGCGGTGGCGGCTTCGTCTTCATCTATTCCGACATCACCGAGCGCAAGCGCGCCGAGGCGAGCATCACCGCCGCGCGGGAGGCGGCGGAGAGGGCGCTCAAGGAGTTGAAACTGACGCAGGCCAATTTGATCCAGGCGGAAAAGATGGCCTCCTTGGGCCAGCTCACCGCCGGGATCGCGCACGAGATCAAGAACCCGCTGAACTTCGTCAACAATTTCGCCAGCCTGTCCAATGAACTCTTGGGCGAGTTGAAGGAAGCCGCCGCGCCGGCCTTTGCGACGCTCAATGATGAGAAACGCGCCGAGATCGACGAGACGATCGAGATGCTGACCGGCAATCTTGAGAAGATTCAGGAGCATGGCCGCCGCGCCGACGGCATCGTCAAGAGCATGCTGGCGCATAGCCGAGGCGGCTCGGGCGAGCGGCGCGAGGTGGATGTCAACGCCCTCGTCGAGGAATCCCTGAACCTCGCCTATCACGGCGCCCGCGCCCAGGACCAGAATTTCAACATCACGCTGGAACGCGACTACGACAAGGCCCTCGCGCCAATCGAACTGGTGCCGCAGGATTTGACGCGCGTGTTCCTCAATCTCTGCGGCAACGGCTTCTATGCCGCCAACAAGCGCCGGCGCGACAACGGCGCGGCGGAGTTCCGCCCGGTGCTGAAGGTCGCGACGAAGGAGCTTGGGCATGCCATTGAGGTGCGCATCCGCGATAACGGCACCGGCATTCCGCCCGAAATCAGGGAAAAGCTGTTCCAGCCGTTCTTCACGACGAAGCCGACCGGCGAAGGCACCGGCCTCGGCCTTTCGATCAGCTATGACATCGTGACGCAACAGCATGGCGGCACCATCGCGGTCGAGAGCGAGGTCGGCAACTTCACCGAATTCACCATCCGCCTGCCACGCCAACGATAGATCAAGAAACCGGGGAGCCTCATGAGCGTCAGCATTCTCCTCGTCGATGACGAGCCCGATGTCGCCGACATGTTCCGTCAGCGTTTCCGTCGCGAGGCGCGGCAGGGCACGTATGTCCTGCATTTCGCCGGCTCGGGCGAGGAGGCGCTGGACCGGCTCACCGGCCCGATCCAGCCGGAGCTGCTGGTCATCCTCTCCGACATCAACATGCCCGGCATGGACGGCCTCGCATTGTTACGCGAGGTGAAGCAACGCTGGCCCACGCTGCCGGTGATGATGGTGACGGCCTATGGCGATGAGGAGCGGCGGCGGCGCGCCGACGACCTTGGCGCGGTCGAGTTCATGACCAAGCCGGTCGAGTTCGAGCGTCTCAAGGAGCAACTCGGCCGCCTCCCCGCCGGCGCGGCATAGAGGACGCGCCGCGATGAGC
>JBOHLV010000010.1:0-8008 GCA_050729815.1 Allostellaceae bacterium | reverse complement strand
CTGCTCGATTCGGGCCTCCTGTCTCACGACGACATCGATTGTTTGCGGCCACAAATCTATCGGGCGATCGCGGCCGAGGCGCCCGAACAGCGCTGGATCAAGGCGCATGATGCCTACACCTTGAACCGCGCCGGCGAGCCAATCCTCGGCGGCAACGTGGCGCAAGCCGCCATCTATCTGGTCCGCGACCCGCGCGACGTTGCCGTGTCATTGGCCCATCACAACAACACGACGATCGACGCCGCGATCGACCTCATGAGTGCCGCCGACGGCGCCCTATGCCGGGGACGCAAGGGCTTGACGTCACAACTCCGACAACTTCTCACAGGCTGGAGCGGACACGTCACGAGCTGGCTCGACCAGACCGATGTCCCCGTGCATTGGGTGCGCTACGAGGATCTGGTCACCGACCCGGTGGGATATTTTGGCGCCGCGCTGGATTTTGCCGGACGGGCCGCGTCGCCGACGCAAATCGAACGCGCGGTCCGCAATGCCAGTTTCGCGGAATTGCAACGTCAAGAGAACGCACAGGGCTTTGGCGAACGGATGCCGCGCGCGTCAGCGCCGTTTTTCCGGATGGGCCGCGTCGGAGGCTGGCACGACGCGCTCCTGCCGGAACAGGTCGCTCGCCTCGAACAGACCCATGGCGCGGTAATGCGGCGTCTTGACTATAGGGTGCCGGCCACGATCGACAACCTCGCGATGGCGCGCGCCTGATGCCGATGAATGACGGCGTCTTGAACCGTCTCCCCGAATTCGCCCTCGCCTGTGCCTGCTGCCGGTGGCCGCCATCCTCAGAACGAACCGAAACGATCCAAGCGTCCGCCGCGCTGGTAACCGACTGGAATCGGTTCCTGCGGATCGTGAATTGCCATCGGATCGCCGGCCTCGTCCATCACGCGCTCGCATCTTCCGAGATCGATGTTCCGTCGCACGTCGCAGACGGGCTGGCGCTTTCGGCCGGACAAATTGCCCGCCAGAACCTGGCAATGGCCGCGGAGTCAGCGAGGCTTCAGGAGATTTTCGACGACGCGCAAATTCCGGTCGTCTTCGTCAAAGGCGTGTCTTTAGCGCAGCTCGCTTACGGCTCTCTTTCGCTGAAGCACGGCAAAGATATCGATCTCTTGGTCACACCAAGCGCAATCCTGACATCGTTGCGACTCCTTGAACAAGAAGGCTACGCGCTTTCTCATCCGGCGGCGCATCTCGGCCAAGCCCAGCGCAATGCCGTCATCCGTTACGCCAAGGAATTTGGCCTCTTGCGACAGCGCGACAATTCGGAGGTGGAGCTCCGTTGGAGGCTGACCGATAATCCCCTTCTGTTGACAGGCATCGATGCCAACTCGCCGACGCAGGAGGTTCCGCTCGGCGGCGGGTGCGGCGTTCGCACCCTGAGGAACGGAGATCTCTTTGCCTATATCTGCGCCCACGGCGCCCGGCATGCCTGGTCACGACTCAAATGGCTGGTCGACCTCAATGCCTTCATCGCCGGGATGAGCGATGATGATATCGAGCGGCTCTATCGCAATGCCGCGGCAAGAGGCGCGGGACTATGCGCCGGCCAGGCATTGCTTTTGCGCGAAGCACTGTTGGGTCGATCTCCGCCGCCGGCCCTTGCCGCCGAATTGCGTCACTCCCGCCGCATCAAGCGTTTGGTCGCTCTCGGCACGGACGCCATGGTGGGGTCAGACGCCGAGACGGAGATTTACGATCGCCCTTTCGCGACGACGCGAATCGCTCTCGGGGGGTTCGGCTTGGGCCGAGGGGCGAAATATTATTGGCGACAATGCCATGTCGCGTTCGTAAATCTTGAAGATGTGATCGGCTTCCGCCTGCCAGAACGGCTACATTTCATCTATCCTGTATTGCGCCTGCCATTGTGGCTGTGGCGGCGCATCATTTACCGCGGGCGTAACCGCGGTCGGTCACACGGCAGTCAGCCCGCTGGAAAAGGGTCCCTTTCTTCCAATTTGATGGGCGAAATTATAAGGCGTCAGCCAATTGCCGAACCTCATTTACCGCGTGATGCAACGCGCCAAACCTCGCATCCGGAAGGCGCGGCGGAACGGCCGGGCCTTCGCGCTCTATGAATCGAAATGCGGGCCGTTGCCGGACTGGGACGGGCTGGTGTCGCCCGAGGCAATCGCCGAGGCGGTACGCATCTATCACGAACAAAGAAACCAACTCAATCAGGAGCGCCCGGCCATGACGGCTCGCATGGCGGAACTGAAACAGCAGAAAGCCGAGACGGAAGCTCGGCTCCGGGAGTTCGTGCCGGACATTCCCGACATAAATCCCGATGTCGCCGAACGCTATCGCCGCAAGGTCCAACGCGCTTCTACGAGGCCAACTCCTCGCCATGCTCGATCTCGCAAACGGCAAAATTGAATCCGCGCCGTACCCTGCCCGAGTTATAACAACCGGCACCGCAGGTCCCCGCTTTCGCAGGGACGCCGAAACAAGCAGGCGACGGGGAGGATATTTTGGACTTCGATTATTCAGAAGAGCAACGGCTTCTCGACGACACCGTCGGGCGGCTTGTTCGGGACGAATACGACTTCGCCGCGCGCAAGAAATATCAGGCCGAACCCCAGGGCTACAGCGCGGCGATCTGGGCGAAACTCGCCGAGCTCGGCCTTCTCGCCCTGCCCTTCGCCGAGGAGGATGGCGGCATCGGCGGCGGCGGCATCGAGACCATGATCGTGATGCAGGCATTCGGCCGCGGCCTCGTGCTCGAACCCTATCTTTCTACCGTGATCCTCTCGGGCGGCCTCGTTTCGCTGGCCGGCAGCGCGGCGCAGAAAGCGGCGATCCTGCCGCGGATCGCGGCCGGTGAGCTGAAGCTTGCCTTCGCGCAGGCAGAGCGCCGCTCCCGCTTCGACTTGGCCCATATCGAGACGACGGCCAAGAAATCGGGCCAAGGCTTCGTCCTCGACGGCCACAAGACCATGGTCCTTCATGGCGGCGCCGCCGACCGGCTCATCGTCTCGGCGCGGACCGCCGGCGGCAAGGCCGATGCCGATGGCATCTCCCTCTTCCTTGTCGATCGCGATGCCGATGGCGTCACGATCCATGACTATCCGACGGTCGATGGCCTGCGCGCCGCCGACATCCAGTTCACCAATGTAGGGGTTGGCGCCGATGCGCTCCTCGGCCGCGAAGCCGGCGCCTTGCCGGTCATGACGGCGATCGTCGATCACGCCGTCGCCGCGCTCTCGGCCGAGGCGGTCGGCATCATGGAGACGCTCAACGCGATGACGCTCGACTATCTGAAAACCCGCAAGCAGTTCGGCGTCGCCATCGGCTCGTTTCAGGCGTTGCAGCACCGCATGGTCGACAATGTCATCGCGGCGGAACAGGCGAAATCATTGACCATCTTCGCCGCCATGTCGGTCGATGGCGAGGATGCGGCGGCGCGCGCCCGTGCCGTCTCGGCGGCCAAAATCCAGGTCGGCCAGTCGGGCCGCCTCGTCGGTCAGCAATCGATCCAGCTCCATGGCGGCATCGGCATGACCGACGAATATGCCGCCGGGCATTACTTCAAGCGGCTTTCGGCGATCGAACACACCTTCGGCAACACCGATTATCACCTCGACCGCTTCCCGACGTTTTAATACCGCATCCCGATGAGCGCGACTCGTCGGGATGCGGCATCGCGAGCAAGTGCGAGCGCGCGCCCTATGGCGCGGAGCCAAGCGCGCGGATGCGTGCGCCGGCGATTGAGGTCCCGCTGGGCCGAACCACCGGTTCGGATCAGTGGGATTTGGTATAACGCCTCACGCCTGCGACGAGGGCCGGGCGAGCTGCGTCATCAGCATGCGCGCAACGCGCAGGACCAGAAGCAAGGTCGCGGCGCCGCCCACCAGCAGCAGCACGAGCCGCACATCGCCGCCATTGCGCGCGGCGCCGAGGCTGGTCGCGCCAAGTGAGCCGAACGCGACATAGGCAAGAAGTGCCGGCAGCGAGGCCAGCGTCCCCACCATATAGTCGCGAAAGCCGATGCCCGAGAGGCCGAGCGCATAACAGGTCAAGGAGAACGGCATCACCGGCGAGGCGCGCAACAGAAGGACGAGCCGCCAGCCGTCGCGGGCCAGCGCGGCGTCGAACCGACCAAGGCCGGCGCGGCCGTCGATGAGCCGCAGGATCAGCGGCCTGAGCGCCGAGCGTGCGAAACCGAACGCCGCCGCCGCGCCCATCACCATGCCGGTGGCCGCGAGCGCGAAGCCGGTCCCGGTACCATAGATCGCGCCGGCGGCCAGCCCCAGGATCGACGCCGGAACGAACCCGACCACCGCGACCACCCATTCCAAGGCGACGAAGATCAGCGCGCCCTGCCAGCCGAAGGCGCGCAACCGCTCGAGCGCGGCCAAGACCGTGCCCGCGACATCGCCGGCGCCGAGAAGGCCGGCGATGAACGCCGCGACCAGCACGACCGCCACCGCCAACGCCAGGATCACCCGCCCCTTGCCGGCTGAGATCGCGGGATCGCGCCGCCGGATCATGCCATCTTCGCGTCGAGGAGCCGCCACGGCTTCACCCCGGCGCGCGCGAGGCGGAAGCGTAACGCCGTCTCGACGACGCCGAAGCCATAGATCACCGAGCGCCGGAAATTGATCGACGATGCCTCCTTGAAATAGCGCGTCGGACAGGAGATCTCGCCGAACCGAAACCCACCATGGAGCGCCTGCGCAATCATCTGGTTGTCGAAGACGAAATCGTCGGAGCAGCGGTCGAGCGGAAGATTCACCAAGACGCGCCGCAACCAGGCGCGATAGCCCGTGTGAAATTCAGAGAATTTCTGTCCCATCAGCAGATTCTCGACCAAGGTGAGGCTGCGATTGGCGACATAGCGCCAGAGCGGCATGCCGCCTTTCAAGGCGTCGCCGCCCAGGATGCGCGAGGCCAGCACCGCGTCGTAATGACCGGAGACGATCATCGACGCCATCGCCGGGATGAGCCGCGGCGAATACTGATAGTCGGGATGCAGCATCACGACGATGTCGGCGCCGCGCTGGAGCGCCGCGCGATAACAGGTCTTCTGGTTCGCGCCGTAACCCTGATTGCGCTCATGAACGAGGGTGTGGAGACCGAGTTCCTGCGACAGCCGCACCGTCTCATCATGGCTCGCGTCGTCGGTCAGGATCACGTCATCAACGATGTCGCGGTCGATCTCGGCGACGGTGCGCGCCAGCGTCTGCACCGCGTTGTAGGCGGGAAGGACCACGACGATGCGTCGGCCGCCGAGCATTTGTTCAGCCCCCTGCGTCGATCATGGAAAGCATCTGACGCCGCCCGCTTGTCGCTCTATTCCGGGGACGCCAGCAACGCAATGTCGTATCCGGCGACGTGCTCAATCCCTTTCAGCGGACCATACTTGGCGGTGATTGACCGCTCGCTGATACCGTACCGGTTGATTGGTTTATAAATGACGAATTGCGGCACCTTGCGGTACCAGGAGGGCTTCGCAACCCAAATATAGGGAACCAGGCGCCGATGATGGGCGATGACGGCGCGAACCGCAACCTGCTCACCCGTCAGCGCCGTGATCGACGTGCCCTCCCAATAGCCGCCGACCCCGCGGGTGAGATGATGCGCCAATAGCCAGGCGCCCGCCGTCCGGTCGGGCATGCTCGCAATGGCGGGAGGTTCGTTCCAACGCGCGATCCCCTCGGCCGCGAAACCGATAACGCCGGCGATGAGACCGGCACCGCATAGGCCGACGAACGCCCACCGTGGCGCCGCGGCCGCGATCGCGCGCAACATTTCCGGCAATTCGAGGGCCGCGACCACCCCGCCAAAGATGATGGTTGGAACCAGAAAACGCAGCGGCGCCACGGTCAGGAGGGAATCGGCGTAGTCCTGGCTCACGACGCAGCTCGCGAGTTGGATGAGGGCTGCCAGCGCGACGATGAAGCTGATTCGCCACTGCCCTGCCCGCACGAGGCCGCGACGCAACGCCACCACCATCGCGGCCACCACCACAGCGAGGCCGGCGAGGCGCAACAGCGCCAGGAGGGTGGCCCCGCCGATCAAGGCGCGACCAAAAATATCGGCACCCGACAGCTTCAGCAGCCCGAATAGCACCGTCGAGATATTGCCGCCGAGCTGGCCCCATGCCACGAATCGGATTGGCTCCGGAAATACCGTTGCGAAGCCGCCCATCGCCCGAACCGCCAACAGAGCCCCATGCGCGGCGACCAAGGCGGCAAGTGTGAGCCCTATCGCCCCTGCCTGGATCTGTCGCCGACGTGGCACCGCCAACGCGAACAGCAGTCCGATCAAAGTTGGCACCAGGAAGACGACGTCGGCGAGCGGATCGCTGAACAAAGCGATGAATGCGCAGACGACATAGAGCACACGATAATCGCTCGCTTCGACCAAAGTTGCCGCTCGCTCGATCTTGTCGAGAGCGAACCAGGCCACCAGACAGAAGCCGAGGGAGGCGATGTGCTGCGTGCCGACAAAAATCAGCGGTGCAATACTGCCACGCCCGGGCGTCGCCAGGTAGAACACCACTGCAGCCAGCCCGATCGCCCGGTCCCGCGGTGCTCGGGCCGCCATCGAGACGATACCGGTCGCGCCCAGCAGCAGGAGCACGTATATAAGGTACGTCGCTGCGTTGATCGCGAGCAGGCTGCGGCCGAAGAGCACCCGTGTTGCGAGGTAGAACGGCAAATCGGTGAGATAATAGTTCTGCAGCGCCAGCACCCAGCCGTGAAGCAGGACATTGCCGTCCAGAATGTCGCTGGCTTCGAGGACAGCCTGAAGGTTGTCGGAATTCTGGAGCGTGAGCGCGCTCGCCTCGAACAGCAGGGTGAGTTCGAAGGCGATGAAGAGACCGAGCGCCGCCCACAGAAGAGGGCGACGCAGCGACGTGGTCATGACGGCGGTAACGGGCGGCTTTTCCACGGCGGCGTTCTCAAAATCAGCCTAGCTAGGCGCGATTCGGCCCGGCCGACAAGCGCCGACGCTCGCACCGGCGCGAACTTGGTCAGGCGCGAACTTGGTCACTTTAATTCTGGTTCGTTGAACGCTGCTTGACCGTATCTTGCGTGTAATGCGTTCTTCCGGTGGAGACTTCATGACACACGAATGCGCCGCCCCTGCGACATAGCGCCCGATCCCGACTGTTTGACCTGGGCCGATGGGAAGGCGGATAGTAGCGATCCCAATTCAAGGGAATGGACCATGCCGCGCAGTAATTCGGCCGCGAGCCGCGATATCGCCTTTCAGCTTCATCCCTATACCAACCTCGCAAAGCATGAGGTGGATGGTCCCTTCATCATCTCCCGCGGCAAGGGCATCCATGTCTGGGACGAGGGCGGCAAGGAATATATCGAGGCGATGGCCGGCCTGTGGTGCGTCTCCCTGGGCTTTGGCGAGCCGCGTCTCGTCGCGGCGGCGAAGGCACAGATGGAGGAGCTCTCCTACTACCATCTCTTCACCAGCAAGAGCCATCCCGCCGCGATCGAACTGGCGGAGCGCCTCATCGAGATGATGCCGGTCCCGATGGGTCGGGTGTTCTTCAACAATTCCGGGTCCGAGGCCAACGACACGGCGATGAAGATCGTCACCTATTACAACAATGCCGTCGGCCGGCCAGCGAAGAAGAAATTCATCTCCCGCAATCAGGCCTATCACGGCGTCACCTGGGCAACGGCGGGCCTCACCGGCCTTGCCGCCAACCACCGCGATTTCGACCTGCCGCTGCCCAACATCCTCCATACCGACAGCCCGAATTACTATCGCCTTGGCGAGGCGGGCGAGAGCGAGGAGGAATTTGCGACGCGTCTCGCCGGCAATCTCGACGCCCTCATCGAACGCGAGGGCGGCGATACCATCGCCGCCATGTTCGCCGAGCCGATCATGGGCGCCGGCGGCGTCGTGATGCCGCCCCGGACCTATTTCGAGAAAATTCAAGCGGTCTTGAAGAAACACGACGTCATGTTGATCGCCGATGAGGTGATCTGCGGCTTCGGCCGCACCGGCCATTGGTTCGGCACCGAGA
>JBOHLV010000009.1:0-4170 GCA_050729815.1 Allostellaceae bacterium | reverse complement strand
CGAATGCCCCCCCCCGAATGCCAAAGCATCATGATCGATCCGACCGGGCCTAGCGCGGGGGCACCGGCGCCGGGCATCTGAAGGCGACGCCGCCCGACGTGTTGAAGTGCCGCGACATGCAGGCCTCGTAAGCGGCGGCGTTCCGCGCCCAGATGCGGAAATAATTGAGCCGGTCGGCAGTGCTGCGGAAGACGCGCCCCGTCGGCGGCCGATGGAGATACCAGGGCTGCGTCATATAGGGACCCATGATCTGTTGTTCCTGGGGCAGGGCCGAACTTCCATCGAAGCCGTGATTGTTGCGGATGTATCTCGCGAAATAAGCGGCCTGGCCGTCGCCCTGCGCCGCCGCCTTCTCATACCAATAGACCGCCTTATTGAGATCAAGCGGCACGCCGATGCCGTACTGAAAGGCGCGGGCGAGCCGGAATTCGCCCTTCCGAGCGCCCTGCGCCGCGCTCTTTTCATACCATTGCGCCGCGATCAGCCAATTGTCGGGGACTTCGATCCCGTCCTCATAAAGCAGGCCGACGGCGGCTTCGGCCCTTGCCTCGCCCATCCCGGCGCCCTTCATGTACCATCGCGCCGCCATCGCCATGTTGCGCGGCACCCCGTCGCCATTCTCATAGAGATAGCCCATCTCATAGACGGCAGTCGGATAGCCGGCCTCTGCCGCCCGGCGAATGTAGGTCACGGCTCCGGCGTGATTGCCGGAAAGATAGACGCGTTTCCCCTCATTCCAGAGCGTCGCCCCCGAGGCATTCCGCGCCGCATGGGCCGCGCCAACGGACAAGAGAGAGATCGCCAGCGCCACCGCCACCGCGCGCAGCAGATGCCTCGTCATGTCTTCCCCCTTCGCCACCCGTATCGTGGGAACGGGAAGAGTACACCCGGCCGATGGTGCCGGCGTGACAAAATAAATTGCACCCGGCCGCAAAAACGTTATACGCGTATATTATTCTTGACAAAAGCGTGTATTTGCGTTAAACAAAACCCTCATGACCGAGCCACCCACCTCGCCAGACCCGGCGGAAAAGCTCCGCCGCAAACCGCGGCGGTTCTTGCAGGAATATCTCATCGACCTCAACGCGACCGAGGCGGGGTTGCGCGCCGGCTATGGGCCGGAGCGGCGCAAGGCCCGGGCCATGGCGAACTATTTCCTGCGCCGGCCGGATTTCAAAGACGCGCTCGCCTTTGCCATGGCCGAGCGTGCCCGGCGCACCGAGGTGACCGCCGATCGCGTCATCGAGGAATATGCAAGGATCGCGTTCGCCGACATCTCGCGCTTTGCGAACTGGGGTCCGGACGGGGTGAGTCTGCGCCCGCAGGAGCATCTGACGCCGGCCGACCTCGCTGCCGTCGCCGAGATCTCGCGTCCCGGCGCGAAAGAGAGCGCGCGCCTCAAACTCTTCGACAAGCGCGCGGCGCTGGCCGCACTGGCGCGGCATCTGGGGCTGTTTGGCGTCGGCAATGATGCCGCGCGCGCCAGCCAGCAGCAGCGCGACGCTGCCGCCGCCGCCGCGATTGCCGCCCGGGACCGCGCCCGCGCCGCGCTCAAGCAAGGGATCGCCCGTGTCATCGCGGAACGCGGGACCGCGGCGGAGCAGCCGGACCGGAATGAGGGACCGGCCGCCATTGCGCCGGCCGAACAGGACCCGGCGAAATAACCTGCCGTCTCATTAAGGAGGCGCGCGGTTCTTCAGATACCAATCATAGGTGCCGCGTAATCCCTCGCCGAGCGGGATCGAGGCGTGCCAGCCGAGCGCCTTGAGCCGCGCGATGTCGAGCAGCTTGCGCGGCGCGCCATCGGGCTTCCCGGTCGCGAAACGGTGGCCGCCGCGATAGCCGACTACTTCGCCGATGAGGCGGGCGAGACCCGCGATGCCGATCTCCTCGCCGGTGCCGATATTGATGTGGATCTCGCCCGAATAACGCTCCATCAGGAACACCAGCGCGTCGGCGAGGTCATCGACATGAAGGAATTCGCGCAAGGGCGTGCCCGTGCCCCAGATCTCGACGCTCGGCGCGGCCGCGATCTTCGCCCGGTGCGTCTTCGCGATCAGTGCCGGAATGACATGGCTCGAAGCGGGATCGAAATTGTCGCCGGGGCCATAGAGATTGTTCGGCTGGGCCGAGATGAAGTCGCAGCCATATTGCCGGCGATAGGCGGCACAGAGCTTCAATCCGGCGATCTTGGCGACGGCGTACCATTCGTTGGTCGGCTCCAACGGCCCGGTGAGCAGTGCCTCCTCGGCCATCGGCTGCGCGGCGAGGCGCGGATAGATGCAGGCCGAACCAAGGAACAGCAATTTCTCCACCTGGGTGGCGCGTGCCGCCTCGATCAGATTGGCTTCGATCATCAGATTGTCATAGAGGAACTCCGCCGGGCGCGTGTCGTTGGCGAGGATGCCGCCCACCGTCGCCGCGGCGACAAACACCGCCTCGGGCCGCATCTTGCGCATCCATTCGCCGACGCCGGCCTGGTTGCGCAGATCGAGCTCGCGGTGATCGGCGGTGAGAAGGGTGCAGTCCACGCCGGCGAGGCGGCGCATTACCGCGCTTCCCACCATGCCGCGATGGCCCGCGACGTAGACCCGGCGGCCTGCCAAGGGAAAGATAACCGGTGCCGTCACATCCACGCTCCATGTTCTGACCAAGCCGCCGCGAGCCGACCGACGGGGCTATGCCTTGACGCCGGCGCCGGGTGCGGGCGCGGCCGAAGGATCGAGCGGCCAGCGCGGCCGCGGCGCGAAATCGAGATCGTCGACGAGGCCGAGCCGCAACCGCTCCAGCCCGGCCCAGGCGATCATCGCGCCATTGTCGGTGCAAAGCCATGGCGGCGGCGCGACGAAATCGAGGCCGGTCCCGCGGGCGAGATCGGCGAGCCGCGCCCTGAGCGCCGCGTTCGCCGCGACCCCGCCGGCGACCACCAGCGTGCGGCCGGTCGGATGCTGTGCCTGGAATGCCGCGATCGCATGGCTTGTGCGGTCCAAGAGGCAATCGCCGATCGCGGCTTGGAGCGATGCCGCGGCATCGGCGCGGAAGCGGTCGCTCATCGCGCCTTCGGCCGCGACCCGATCGCGCAGCGCGGTCTTGAGTCCGGCGAAGGAAAAATGGCAGCCCTTGCGGCCTTTCATCGGCCGGGGCAGGGCAACCCGCGATTCGTTTCCATCGCGCGCCCAACGTTCGATCGCGGGACCGCCGGGATAGCCGAGACCCAAGAGCTTCGCCCCCTTGTCGAACGCCTCGCCCGCGGCATCGTCGAGCGTGGTGCCGAGCCGGCGATAGCGGCCGACGCCCTCGGCCACCAGCAACTGGCAATGGCCGCCTGAAACCAGCAGCAGCAGGAAGGGAAATGCAACATCGTCGGCGAGCCGCGCCGACAAGGCATGGCCTTCGAGGTGATTGGCCGCGATGAACGGCAGGTTTCGGGCGAGCGCGATCGCCTTCGCCTCCATGATGCCGACGATGACGCCGCCGATGAGGCCGGGGCCGCCGGTCGCCGCAACGCCGTCGAGATCACCGAACCCGATGCCGGCTTCCTCGAGCGCTTGCGCGATGAGGCCGTCGAGCCGTTCCAGATGCGCGCGCGCCGCGATTTCCGGCACGATCCCGCCATAGGGGCGATGCTCCGAAAGCTGGCTGAAGACGAGGTTCGCGCGAATCCGCGCGAGGCCCGCGCCATCATCGCCGACGATGGCGGCGGCGGTCTCGTCGCAACTGGTTTCGATGCCGAGGAGGATCATCCCCATGACCATACCCTGCGCGTGCCGGCTCTTCCATCGCCCCGGGCAAGCGCTTAAAGAGACGGCATGAGGATCACCCTTTGACCTTGGCGCTCCTGCGCATCGGCACGCGCGGCAGCAAGCTCGCTTTGGCGCAGGCGGCCGAGGTCGCGGCCCGCCTCGCCGTGGCGCATCCCGAACTGGCGACGCCCGGCGCGATCGAGACGGTGGTGATCCGCACCACCGGCGATCAAGTGCAAGACCGGCCGTTGGTCGAGGCGGGGGGCAAGGCGCTGTTCACGAAGGAGATCGAGGAGGCGCTTCTCGCCGGCCGCATCGATCTTGCCGCGCATTCGGGCAAGGACATGCCGACCATCCTGCCGTCCGGCCTCGCCATCGCCGCCGCGCTGCCGCGCGAAGACCCGCGCGAGGCCTTTATCGCGCCGCA
>JBOHLV010000008.1:0-1830 GCA_050729815.1 Allostellaceae bacterium | reverse complement strand
GTGTCGCCCGCCGCTCCCCCCTGACTTATCGAGAGGAGGCAGGAATGCGACGTGTAATCGGAATCGACACCCACCGGACCTTTGGCGAGGTGGTGATCTGGGAAGATGGTCGACTGCGGCATGTGGGTCGGGTCGATATGACGCGAACCGCGCTGGAAGGCTTCGGCAAAACCCTTCTGACCACCGACGAAGTGGTTATCGAGGCCACTGGCAACTGCATGGCGGTCTCTCGGGTGCTCTCACCATTTGTGAAGCGGGTTGTGATCGCCAACCCGCTTCAGGTGAAGGCGATCGCCCATGCGCATGTGAAGACGGACAAGATCGACGCCGGCACGCTGGCCAACTTGTACGCGGCTAGCTACCTGCCGGAGATCTGGACCCCGGATGCGACGACAGAGCGAATGCGCAGGCTGGTGGCGCGGCGCTATCAGGTGGTACGGCATCGGACCCGTATCAAGAACGAAGTACATTCGATTCTCTACGCCTATCTGATTCCGCGGTGCCCTCATGCTGACCTGTTCGGGCGCCTCGGTCGTGCCTGGCTCACCCGACAGCCAGTGCCTGATGATGAGCGCGCCGCAATCGAGCGCCATATCCGGGAACTGGATCGACTGGGTGACGATCTTGGCGCGCTCGATCGAGAGATTGCCGAGAGCGTGCTCGACGATGTGGCGATCAACCGGCTGCTGACAATCAGTGGTGTCAATATCACGGTGGCCGCCGGACTGGTGGCGGCGATCGGCGACATCGGCCGTTTCCCCAGCCCCCAGAAGCTGGTGAGCTATTTCGGCTTGAACCCCCGTGTGCGCCAGTCGGGGCTCGGGGCCGCCCATCACGGGCGGATTAGCAAGGTTGGACGCAGTCATGCCCGCGCGATGCTGGTGGAGGCCGCCTGGGCGGCCGCCAAGACACCGGGTCCGCTCCACGCGTTCTTCGTCCGTGTTCGGGCCAGGCGCGGCCATCAGATTGCCGCCGTCGCCGTGGCCAGAAAGCTGGCGGTTCTTTGCTGGCATATGTTGACGAAGCAGCAGGACTACTTGTGGGCGCGACCCAGTCTAGTGGCCCACAAGATGCGCAGCATGGAGTTGCAGGCCGGCAAGCCGCAGAAGATAAGGCAACAGCCGCGGGCCAACCTATGCTTACAATGTCAAGGAACTCCGGAATCAGGAGATGCGTGTCGCCGAGCAGGCGCAGAAGAGCTACGAACACTTCGTCGAGGCTTGGCGCCCGCGCCCGCCAAAGGAAAGGGCGCGCGGGCGCCTCAGTCCGGCAAGGCACGAATAAGGCGGCCCGGCGGCGCTTTCAGCCGATGCACCGCGCTTCGCCACGAGGTCGCCCACGCCGTTGAAGAATAACACGACCGGGAACAAAGGGCTTGTCGATTTCCAGTGTTCGGCAGGAAAATCGTAGAATGCGAGCAGAGCCTGGCGATCCTTTGCCAGGCACGCGGCGGCGTATCGTATTTCAGCTCGTAGGCGGCGATGAAGGCATCGAACGCGGCCTCGGCATTCTTGCTCGTTCCGGCCATCCAGATCTCCTGCAATGACCGCTTGGCTTTCGGGTGCTGGCTTTTCGGCAGTTTGTTGAGGACGTTGGCGGTCTTATGCACCCAGCAGCGTTGCTCGCGCGTGGTCGGCCACAGCTCGCCGAGCGCCTTCCAGAAGCCAAGCGCACCGTCGGCGACGGCGAGTTTTGGCGCGATGGCCAGACCTCCTTCAGCCGCGAAATGGTCGAGGCCGACAGGCCCGGCGCATCCGTGCCGAGCAGGGCAGCAAGCGCCGCCTCAAAATCGCCGGTCGAGATGCCCTTCAGGTAAAGGATCGGGATCAG
>JBOHLV010000007.1:0-16212 GCA_050729815.1 Allostellaceae bacterium | reverse complement strand
CCAAGCCCGAAGAACCGTCCGCCGGCACGCTCAAGATCGAAGAGCTCGATGTGCGCGCCTCGGCGGGCGACGGGCTCACGGGCGAGAACGAGAAAGTGGTCGGCGCCTGGCGCGTACCGACCGAGGTGGTGCGATTCTACTCGACGGCGCCCGCGAGCGATCTGCGCATCATCACGGTCATGGGCGACAGCATGGAGCCGACTCTCCAGCCGGGCCAGCGCGTGCTGGTCGATACCGGCGACTGCACGCCGAGCCCGCCGGGCGTTTTCGTCGTCTGGGACGGGCTCGGCCTGGTCGTCAAAAGGGTGCAAATGCTGCCGCACAGCGAGCCGCCGCGGGTCAAGATCGGCTCCGACAATCCCAAATACGATCCCTATGAACGCACCGTCGACGAGGCCTATATCCAGGGCCGCGTCATCGGCCAGTGGCGGTGGCTCTGAGAGAATAACGCGCCGAGCGTTGAAATTGCGTACACAACTGCCTATCTCCTTCCGGTCCAACCGGCGGGGAGGTGGCGATGGCGGGATGCGGGCTCACCGCGCTTTTGGAGCTGGAGCGGCGTTATGACGGGCCGATTCCCGAACCGTTGCGCCACGGTCTGATCGCGCAGCTACCGCTGGTCGCGGCCGAGCGTGAAGCCGAGTTCTTTACCTGTCTGGTTCGCGATCAGCTCGTGGCGTTGCGCTATTGGCGCCGCAGCGGCACGGCGCCTGAAGGGCTGGCCAAAGATCTGGCACTTTATCGCCGATGGCGGCGCCAATCCCGTGCGGCGGCGGCGCAGTTCCGGGTCGAGATCAGGCCGTCGGCAGGCGATGCTCCTTGAACATTTCGCGCAGTTGCGTCTTCAGTATCTTGCCGGTGCCGCCATGGGGGATTTCCGCGACGAACACGACATCGTCCGGCAATTGCCATTTCGCGAGCTTGTCGGAAAGGAAATCGATGAGCTCGGCCGGTTTCGGCGTGTGCCCCGGTTTCGGTACCACGATCAGGAGCGGGCGCTCGTCCCATTTGGGGTGGGGCAGGCCGATTACCGCGGCTTCGGCGACGTCGGGATGGCCCATCACCGCGTTCTCGACATCGATCGAGCTGATCCATTCGCCGCCGGACTTGATGACGTCCTTGCTGCGATCGACGATCTGGACATAGCCATCCTCGTCGATCACCGCGACATCGCCGGTCTTGAACCAGCCGTCATCGTCCAAGGCGGCGCGGGTCGCGGCTTCATCCTTGTAATAGCCGCTGACGATCCACGGGCCGCGGACATAGAGCTCGCCCCGGGTCTTGCCGTCATGCGGGGCGATCTTGCCGTCGATGCCGACCACCTTGCAATCGACGAGGCAAACCGGGACGCCCTGCTTGGCGCGGATGACGTGCTGGGCATGGGGATCGAGACCGGCATGCTTGCCCTTCGGCCGGGACAGCGTGCCGAGCGGGCTCATCTCCGTCATGCCCCAACCCTGCAGGAACTCGACGTCATAGCGTTCGGCGAAGGTCTCGATCATCGAAAGCGGCACGGCCGAGCCGCCGCACAGCACGCGCTTCAGAGTGTCGAGCCGCTTGCCGGTCTGTTCGAGATATTGCAGACATCCGAGCCACACTGTCGGCACGCCGAGGCCGCACGTCACGGATTCGGCGTCCATCAGTTCGCAGACACTCGGGCCGTCGAGCTTGGGGCCCGGGAACACCAGCTTCGATCCGGCATAGGCCGCACTGTAGGGCGTGCCCCAGGCGTTGGCATGGAACATCGGCACGATCGGCAGCACGCTGTCGGTCGCGGCGAAGGCGATCACATTGGCCGAACAGGCCGCCATGCTGTGCAGCACGGTCGAACGATGACTATAGAGCGACCCTTTGGGATTGCCGGTCGTGCCCGAGGTGTAGCATAGCGACGAGGCGGTATTTTCATCGAACGTCGACCAGGCGAGGTCCGAATTTTCCGCCGCGACGAGGTCCTCATAGCAGAGGGCGTTCGGCAGGCTCGTTTCGGGCATATGGGCGCGGTCGGTCATGACGATATAATGCCGCACCGTAGGCCACTGCCCCGCCAACTTTTCCGCCAGCGGCACGAAGGTCAGATCGACGCACAGGATCTTGTCCTCGGCATGATTGACGATGTAGCGGAGTTGGTCGGCGAAGAGCCGCGGATTGAGCGTATGGAGCACCGCGCCGATGCCGGAGATGCCGTAATAGAGCTCGAAATGGCGATGCGTGTTCCAGGCGAGAGTCGCGACCCGGTCGCCCACCTCGATCCCCAGCCTCCGCAGTGCCTTGGCGACCTGCTTCGCGCGCGCCTCGGCGGCGCCATAGTCATAGCGGTGGACCGGCCCCTCGACTGTCCGCGTCACGATCTCGGTATCGCCGTGATACTCGGCCGCATATTGAATGAGGCCCGAGATCAGAAGCGGGTAGTCCATCATCAAGCCGCGCATCGATTTCCTCCCTGCCGCGACGAACTTTGTTGCCGTGAAAATAACGCGAAAGCCCGCGCCGCGCTATACCGCGGCAAGGGCGTGGTCGAGGTCGTCAGTCAGATCGGCCGGGTCTTCGAGCCCGATCGACAGTCGCACCAGCCCATCATCGATGCCGAGCGTCGCCCGCTCCTCCGCCTTCAGGCGATGATGCGTCGTCGTTGCGGGATGGGTGACAAGCGAGCGGGCATCGCCGAGATTATTGCTGATGAGGATGAGCTTCAGGGCGTTGAGACAACGGAACGCGCCTTCCTTGCCGCCGGCCACCGTGAAGGCGATGAGCGTGCCGCCGCCCTTGAGTTGGCGCGCGACGAGGGCGCGCTGCGGGTGGCTCTCAAGGCCGGGATAGATCGCCCGCTCGACCTTGGCATGGCCTTCGAGATACGCGGCGACCTCGGCCGCGTTGCGGCTCATGCGTTCGACCCGGAGGTCAAGCGTCTCCAGCCCCTTCAACAGCATCCAGGCATTGAAGGGACTGAGCGACGGCCCGGTATGGCGCAGGAAATTGGCGAGATGATCGGTCATCCATTGCGCCGGGCCGAGGATCGCGCCGCCAAGGCCGCGGCCCTGGCCGTCGATATGTTTCGTCGCGGAATAGACGACGATGTCGGCGCCGAGTTGCAGCGGCTTCATCAGAAGTGGCGTCGCGAAGACATTGTCGACGATGAGAAGGCCGCCGGCGCGATGGGTCAGCTTCGCCACCGCCGCGATATCGATGATTTCGAGGGTCGGATTGGACAGGCTCTCGACGAACACCGCTTGCGCCGGCCGCGACAATGCGCGCTCCCATTCGCCGAGGTCGCGGCCGTCCACCAGTTCGGTCTCGACCCCGTAACGCGGCAGGAATTGGGTGATGATGTAATTGCACGAGCCGAACAGGGCGCGCGACGCCACCAGCCGGTCGCCGGCCTTGAGGGACGAGGCGAGCGACGCGAACACCGCCGCCATGCCGCTGGCGACGCCGCGACACGCCTCGGCGCCTTCGACGAGGCGCAGCCGCTCCTCGAACATGGCGACGGTCGGATTGGCATAGCGCGAATAGACATAGGCGGTGCCCGGATGGGCAAAGGCCGACTCGGCATCCTCGGCGCGGCGATAAACATAGCCCGAGGTCATGAAGATCGCCTCGGAGGTCTCGCCGAACTGGCTGCGCTCGGTGCCGCCGCGCGACAGCAGCGTTTGTGGGCGAAGGGTCGGCTGGTCTCGGTCGAATACCGCGGGCATGATCTTCTCCTTCAGCACATAAATCGCGCCGACCGACCTGTCCAGGCAAGAAAAAAGCCCCGGTCCCGCGAGGGTCAGGGCTGCACGAGCCACCGACCTTTTAGCGGGATTTTTAACGTGGCCGCAAGCCGGTCGGCTCAAATTACCACGATCGAGAGAGGGGTAATGCCGCGAGCCACGGCCTGTCAAGCATGATGGCGGCGCGCCGCGCGGTCGGCTAATTTGTTCACCGGGAGGAAGGCATGATGAAACTTTTCGATCTGACCGGGAGAACCGCGGTAGTCACTGGTTCGACGCGCGGCATCGGGCGCGCCATCGCCGAGGGGATGGCCTCAGTCGGCGCCAATGTCGTGATCTCGAGCCGGAAGGCGGATGCCTGTGCCGAGGTCGCGACCGCGATCGAGGCGGCCGGCGGCAAGGCGGCGGCGATCCCGTGCCATATCGGCGACGCGAACCAGCGCCGCGCCCTGGTCGAGGGGACGCATGACCGGTTCGGGCCGATCGACATTCTCGTCTGTAACGCCGCGATCAACCCCTATTACGGCCCGATCGAGGACATGCCGGACGACACCTTCGACCGGATGATGGCGGTCAATGTCCGCTGCAACCTCAATCTCGCGGCCTTGGCGCGGCCCGATATGGCGGCCAAGAAGGCGGGCGCAATCATCGTCGTTTCCAGCATCGCCGGCCTCATGGGGAACACCGCGCTCGGCGCCTATGGCATCACCAAGGCGGCCGACATGCAGCTCGTCCGCAATCTCGCCGTCTCCTGGGGCAAGGATGACATCCGCGTCAACGCCATCGCCCCGGGCCTCATCAAGACCGATTTCGCGAAAGTGCTGTGGGACAATCCCGAGATATTGGAATCGACCTTGCGCCAGTCGCCCTTGGGCCGGATCGGCGATCCCGTCGACATCGCCGGCGCGGCGGTGATGCTGGCGTCGGATGCCGGCCGCTTCATTACCGGGGCCACCATCGTGATCGATGGCGGCGTCACCGTGGCCAACCGGCTCTGAGTCCTATCGCCCCGCCACCATCATGCCGTCGATGCGCAGGCTGGGCGCGTCGATCCCGGTCTTGAAGATCAGGTCGCTCGCCGGCGTCAGCGCCAGAAACATGTCCTTCAGATTGCCGGCGATGGTGATCTCGTGGACCGGATAGGCGATGGCACCGCTCTCGATCCAGAAGCCGGAGGCGCCACGGCTGTAATCGCCGGTGATGCCATTGACGCCCATGCCCATGAGCTCGGTCACATAGAGCCCGGCCGCGACATCACCGATGAGCTCGGCCTGGGTCTGAGGGCCGCGTTCGAGCCGGAGATTGTTGGGCGCCGGGCCGGGCGGCGAGGAGATGCCGCGGCTCGCATGCCCGGTACTTTCCATGCCCAACTGCCGCGCGGAGCCGAGATCGAGCAGCCAAGTTTGGAGGACGCCATCCTCGATGATCGCGCGGCGCTGGTTGACGACGCCTTCGCCATCGAAGGGTTTGGAGCGCAAGCCGCGCTTCACATGCGGGTCGTCGATGACATTAATGCCCCGCGGCAGGATTTGCTGGCCGAGTCTGTCCTTCAGAAAGCTGGTGCCGCGGGCCACCGCGGGGCCGGAGATGGCGCCGACCAGATGGCGCAGGAGGCCGCCCGCGACGCGGCGATCGAACAGCACCGGAAATTTGCCGGTCGCCACCTTCCGGGCGTGGAGGCGCTTTACCGCCCGCTCGCCGGCATTGCGGCCGATCTCGGCGGGATCGGCTAAGTCCGCGGCATGGGAAGCGCTCGAAAAATCGTAATCGCGCTCCATCGCGGTGCCGGTGCCGGCGAGGACGGCGACGCTGACGCTGTGCCCGGTGCCTTCATAGGTGCCGGAAAAGCCGTTCGACGCGGCCAGCGCGACCCGGGCCCGGCTCCAGCCGGCCTCGGCCCCTTCGGAATTGGTAACGCCGGAGACGGCGCGGGCCGCATCTTCTGCGATCCGGACACGCTCGATGAGGGTCGCCGGGGTCGGCTCTTCCGGGTCGATGAGGTCGAGCGCGGGCCAGTCACGGGCGAGCTGGTCCGGCGAAGCGAGGCCGACATAGGGATCTTCCGGTACCGCCTTCGCCATCGCGACGGCGCGCGCCACCAGTTCGCCGAAGCCCTTAGGATCGCGCTCATTGGCGGAGACGATGGCCTGGCGCTTGCCGATGATGACCCGCAGGCCGAGATCGAAATGCTCCGAGCGTTCGAGCTTTTCGGTGCGGCCGAGCCGTTGGGCGTGGCTCAAGGCGGCGCCTTCGGCGAGCAGGGCATCGGCCGCGTCGGCACCGGCGGCCTTGGCCCGGGCAATGAGATCGTCCAAGAGGGAGAGATCGTCCGTCATGATCAGAGCCTGAAAATGCGCCGGGCGTTGCCGTCGCGGATCGCCTCGCGCTCCCTCGCCGGCAAGGCATCGACCCGGGCGAGACAGCCCACCATGTCGCCGATATTGTGGGGATAGTCGGAGCCGTAGAGGACATGGTCGGCGCCGCCGACCTCGATCGCAAGCGCCAAAGCCTCGGGCCGATAGCACACCGCGTCGTAATAGATGTGCCGCAGATACTCGCTCGGCGGCCGCGGCGCGTGCTGGCGTGCCGCCTTCATCTTCTGCCAGCAGAAATCGAGCCGCCCGGCGATATAGGGCAGGGTCGCGCCGGCATGAGAGGCGATCAGTTTCAGGTTCGGAAACCGGTCGAAGAAGCCGTCGAGGATCATCCGCGAAATCGCGAGCGTGGTGTCGATCATAAAACCGACCGATGCGACGAGGCCGTAATCGGCGATGTCGAGGTCCGCCGTCCCGGGCGGCGAGGTCGGATGCAAGAGAACGGGGAGCGCGCGGGCATCGATCGCGGCCCAGATCGGGGCGAAATGGGGTTCGGTCAGCGACCGGCCGCTGATATTGGCAATCACCATGACTCCGACGGCGCCATTGTCGCAGGCGCGCGCCAGCTCAGCGACGGCGAGATCGGGATATTCCCAGGGCAGAGTGGCGAACCAGCGGATCCGGTCGGGATATTGCCGTTGCGCCGCCGCCATCTCGTCATTGACGAGGGTCGCGGCTTCGAGGCTGATCTCGCGGCCACCCCAATAGCAGGACGGCGCGGTGAGCGAGACGATGGCGATATCGACCTTGGCCGCGGTCATGTCCTTCACTCGCATTGCATAGTCGAAATGCGCCGGCTGTGGCGTCAGGAACGGGGCGCCGTCGCAATAGACCGCCTCGGCGACATCCATCGATGGCTTGATCGCATAATGCGGCCCGCCATGCTGACGCAACAACTCGAACCAGGCGCGGCCCAGCATATGGGTGTGAACGTCGATGACCGGCATGCCTCGTGTCTCCCTCCTTTGCCGCAAGTTTACCGCCGCGCCGCGCCGAGGGGGAGCGCCAAATAGCCGGTCAGACGAATGTGCCGCAAAGCTGCGCGAATAAGGGCTTGCGGCCCCACCTCGCCCGCCGCGGCGCCGGGTGCGAAACGGCTGGAAGGATCTCTTCTGGTAAATTGCCTTCGGGTAGGCTTGCGGGCATCGGGACGGCGGCGAAAACCGAGCCCATCGGTGGCACCCCGGCGGCCGTCGCCATCGTTGCCGCGCCGAAAAAGGGGCGAAGTTCCATGGTCATTCTCCTCACGTCGCTTGATAGATAGCGACTTTTGTGCAAGAGCGAAGTCAATTGCCATGCGGGGCTGGCATGCGCCTATCGCCGTGGGGCGTGATGTCGCATAGCATTGAAAAGACGGCATAGTTTTACCGTTTCCGCTTTCGCGGTGCGATCGTGCGTTGCAACATCAATCTGGGAACATACCGCGATCGCGCAACCAGCGTTCCTGATAGGCGCGGCGCGCGGCATCGGCAATGTCGCGCATGTACCAGCCATTGAGAGTAGCGCCGATGGCGGCCCCGATGAGCGGCACCGCCGCCAGCATCTTGCGCTTCGAAAGGTTGATGCCGAGCTCTTTTGCGAGATCGCGGACCAGCAGCAGCGCCGCCTCGGCGCCGGCGCCGCGACGGGCCGCCCGTTCGCCCAATGCGGCCCAGTTTTGGGCCAGCACCCGCGTCTCGATGCCGGTGAGGGCGTTGAGCGCGACCCGCTTCTGGCGCATCGAATTGGCGCTCGCCAGCGACAGCACGGCATAGACGAATTGCCGTTCCGTCTCGCTCGTGGCGTCATAGCCATAAGCGGCGCCGGTTCGCCGGATGGTGCGCAGCGACAGCGCCACCAGAGTCGGCAGATCGACCGGCAGCGACAACAGGCCCACCGCGCCGGCGATCGCGCCCTCGCCGCCGGCATAGGCGATCGCCCATGTGCGGACCGCCTCCGCCTCGGCATCAAGCACCTCCAAGGGCGCCGTCGCGGCCTCGGCCGCCATCGGGCCGACCATCCTTTCGGCAAGCCAGTCGGAGGCGCGCAAGACGCGCTCGATCGCGCCTTCCGGGATGATCCCGGTGACAGTGCGGGATAGCGGCGACAGCGCCAGTTCGGCCGCGCGCTCGACGAAGCCGGGCGGGCGCTCCCGCCAGGCGCGAATCCGGGCGATCTGCGCCAGTTCGTAGGCCGAGGGTTCGGGCGGCTGGACGATGATGGAGGTCGGCATGGCGGCAAGAGATATGGTGTCGGCAAATTCCGTTTGCTTGCCCGCCGGCGATCCGCCAAAAAAAGACGATGATCGATGGGATGCCGCGCGGCGGTCGGCCGCTTTCCGAGATCGAGACCTGGATCTTCGATCTCGACAATACGCTCTACCCCTTGGCCTGCAACCTCTTCGGCCAGGTGGAGGAGCGCATGGCCGCCTTCATCATGGCCGCGCTCGATACCAATTACGACGAGGCACATCGCCTCCGCCGCGAATTCTTCCAGCGGCATGGCACCACCTTGCGCGGCCTCATGATCGATCATGGCGTCGAGCCGGAACGGTTTCTTCATTACGTCCATGACATCGATCTCTCCGGCGTGCCGGCCGATCCCGCCCTCGTCGCCGCGATCAACCGCCTGCCGGGGCGCAAGCTCGTCTTCACGAACGCCACGGTGCGCCATGCCGAGCGGGTGATGGCGCGGATCGGCCTTACCGGCGCGGTCGAGGCGGTGCATGACATCGTCGCCAGCCGCTATGTCCCGAAGCCCGCGGCAAGCGCCTATGCCGCGCTTCTGACCGGGCACCGGGTCGATCCCCGGACCGCGCTCTTCGTCGAAGACATGGCCCGCAACCTCGCCCCGGCGGCGGCTCTCGGCATGACCACCGCCTGGGTCCGGAACCCGCTCGAATGGGCAAAAATCGGCGCCGACCAACCCTATGTTCATCACATCGTCGAGGACCTTGCCCAATGGCTGGCCGCCATCCCGGTCGCGCCGCCCGCCGCGCCCGGATGAACTCGGCCGGTGGCTGATTTCTTCGCCCAATTCCTTTGTTTCTTATTTACGATCAAGAAATCAGATCAAGCCGGCAAAATTCTTTACTAAATTTCTTTTCCTTAAGAACAAAATCAAGCTGACGCGGCGTCGCGACGATTGGAATCAATCGCCGGCCGGTCTTGGCGCAACCACCATTTCCCCGATAGAATTCCGCATGAAGAAAGAACGGGAGGAAGCAGCGATGCTCTATCGCGGCATGGAGAAGGCGGCACTCGACCGCGCCTATGACATCCAGGCGGCAATGGCGCCTGGGGCGCTGCCGCGTTATGTCGCCGATTGGCAAGCGCGCAGCGCCGCCTTGGTGACCGGCAGCGATGCCGCGCTCGATCTCCCTTATGGCGAGGGGCCCCGCCAGCGGCTCGATTTCTTCCGCGCCGGCACGGGCCGACCGACGCTCGCCTTCCTTCATGGCGGCTATTGGCAGCGTCAGGCGAAAGAGACCTATCGCTTCCTCGGCGAAGGGCCGCTCGCCCACGGCATCAATTTCGCCAATATCGAATATACCCTGGCGCCCGAGTTGGGCATGACGGGCATCGTCGCCGAAGTGGAAGCGGCGCTCCGCTGGCTCGGCGACCACCTTGAAGCGCTCGGCGCGGCGCCGGGGCGGCTTTATGTCGCGGGCCATTCCGCGGGCGGGCATCTCGCGGCCCGGACCATCGGCACCCGCGGCATTCGCGGCGTGCTCACCATCAGCGGCATTTTCGATATCGAGCCGATCCGGCTCGGCACCCTCAACGACCCGATCGCCATGGATGAGGCCGAAGCCCGGCGCCAATCGCCGATCCATCATCTGCCGGCTGCGGCGCCGCCACTCGTCATCGCCTATGGCGACAAGGAATTGCCGGAGCTATGCCGCCAATCGCGCGATTATCATGCCGCCTGGGCGACCGCCGGCCTTGACGGCCGGCTCCTGCCGCTCGCTGACCAGGACCATTTCAGCATCCTCGACACGCTGGCGAAACCCGATGGCGCGCTGCTCGTGGCCCTTCGCGAGATGATGGCGGGTCAGACCCAGGCCTGAAGCACATAATCGTAAGGGCCCTCGCCGTTCACCATATAGACGCGCTGAAGCCTGATGCGATAACCGTCCGGCGTCTCGGTCAAATGATGGATATAGGTGCCGGCGAAATGGCGCGTGAGGTCGTTGCGGAATTCCATCATCTGAAAGCGCGAACGGACGGTGATGTCGGCGCCCTCGGCCGCCGTCACGACGATATTGCCGACGAGATGGCTCGTCCCCCATTCGGTCCGTTGCGACCAGGCGCGGGGATGGGTAAGGCGCTTCATCCGCACATTCATAAGGTCCCGGTCCTCATAGAAGATCGAGGGCACGCCGTCGCCTGTCGTCTGATCGGGCGAGGCCGGCATCCAATACATGCCGTCAGGTGCGAAAAGATCGATGAAGCCCTGCCAGTCGCGCGCATCGAGGCATTCCGCCTCGCGATAGAGCAGAAGCTCGATCCGCCGCAATTGCCCGGCGGCGATCCCGGGTTCGGCGAGCGCGGTCATCGCCGTGCCCCGCCCATATATTGAACCCAGGCGCGGAACTCGTTGCGCATCGGCGCCTCGCTGGTGCCGATGATCGAGGTGACGAGATCGCCATCGACGCGATCCTGGCCGGCGTTGCGATGGAAGCTCACCCAGTCGCCGCCATCGGAGGCGAGGCCCTGATGGCATTTCCAGAAATTCCACAGATCGTCGGCATTGATCATGGTCGCGGGTGAATTGACGAGATTGTAATAGCCGAGCGCGCGGCGATAGATCGCCTCGGGCGCGCCCTTCAGGCGAAAATGCCAGATCTCGGTCAGTGTCTTGTCGACGGCGAGCGGCCGGACGGCGCGAAGCTGCTGTAATGGCGACTGCACCGAGAGGCCGGGATAAAGCAGGACATGGTGGATGTTGACGCCGAGGATCTCCTCCATGCGTTTCTCGCCATAGGCATTTTTCATCACCGCCTCATAGGCGAGCGTGTCCGGATCGCGCGGGCGCAGGCCCATATAGCCGGTCAAAATCGAATGGCCGTGCGGATAATTGAGGGTCTCGAACTCGTCCCATTTCGGTACCGGCGTGGTCGCGAAGGCCGACAGGAAATGATAGGAAAGCGGCGCGTGCTGCTGCCGCTCCTCGAATTCGAGCTCGACCTCATGCGCCGCCTTGCCGGTCGATTCGTGGGCAACGGCGGGATGGAGCGCGTCGAGCTGGTTTTCGAGGAAGATCTTCCAGTTCGATTGCTGGATGACGCGAAAGCAATGGGGCACGATCTCGACCTCGCCCGCGGGCGCACGGTCGCAAATATCATCGAAGGCGATCTTGGCATCGCCGAGCCAGTCGGTGAGCGACGGCCCATCCGCGGCGAGGGAGGCGAAGACGAAGCCGCGATAGCTCGCCACCCGCGCCGCCGGCTTCATGTTGCGCATGGCGGCGTCGGCGCCGCCGGCCGCGAACCGCGTACCCTCATAGCCGCGCTCCAAGGGGATCGCCTTCAAGGTGCCGTCGGGATGGAACTGCCAGGAATGATAGGAGCAGGTAAAGCCGTCGGGCGCGCTGCCATGGCGGTCGCCGCACAGCATGGCGCCGCGATGGGGACAGCGATTGTGGAGGACGCGCACGCCGCCGTCCCGGTCGCGCACCATCAGCATCGGCTGGCGGCCGATCAACACCGACCAGTAATCGCCCGGATTCGGCACCTGGCTGTCATGGCCGACATAGGTCCATACCCGGTGGAAGATGCGCGCCATCTCCTCCTCGAAAATGGCGGGATCGGTATAGGCGCGGCGATGCACGCGGTCGGGTTCGACCAGTTGCGCAAGATCGCTTGCCGGGTTCATAGGGGCCCCTCTCGAAAAATTGGTTCGGACCTAAAATATCTCGCGCGCGGGCGGCTTGGCAATTGCCAAGGCTCAAAGGCCACTCAAAGACCGAGCCATTCGCGCTTCATCGCCTCGGCACCGGCGAATTCGGCAGGCAAGCCGCGCCAGCGCACCTGGCCCTTGCCGAGCAGCACGATCTCATCGGCGAAGGCGAGGGCGAAATCGAGGCGCTGCTCCACCAGGAGGATCGCGAGACCGGTGCCCTTGAGGCGCGCGAGCACGGTCTCGATCTCCTTGATGACGATCGGTGCGAGCCCCTCGGTCGGCTCGTCGAGCAAGAGGAGGCGCGGATTGGTCAGGAGCGCGCGGGCGATCGACAGCATCTGCTGCTCGCCGCCCGAAAGCTTGCCGCCGCCGCTCTGGCGCCGCTCAAAGAGGCGGGGGAAGAGCTGGAAGACGCGCTCCAACGTCCAGCCATCGGCACCGGCGCCGCGCGCCGCGAGGGTCAGATTCTCCATCACCGTGAGCGACGGGAAGATGCCGCGCGTCTCCGGCACATAGCCGATCCCGGCGCGGGCGATGCGATGGGGCGAGCGGCCGGCGATCGCCGCGCCGTCGAACCGGATGTCGCCGCGCCGCACCGGCACGATGCCCATGATGGATTTCAAGGTCGTGGTCTTGCCGGCGCCGTTGCGGCCGATGAGGCTGACGACCGCGCCCGCCGGCACGTCGAGGCTGATGCCCTGAAGGATGTGGCTCGCGCCGTAATGGGCATGAATGTCGGTGAGCGACAGGAGCGGCTGGGTCACGCGGGCGCCTCGCCGAGATAGCGCCGGCGTACCAGCTCCGACGAGCGCACCTCCTCGGGCGTGCCCTCGATCAGCACGCTGCCGTAATCGAGCACGGTGATGCGCTCGGCGATCTCGAACACGACGTCCATGTCGTGCTCAATGATGAGGAGCGCGATGTCGCGCGGCAGGCCGGCGATGAGCGCCGTCATCGCCCGCGTCTCCTCAGCGCTCATGCCGGCGGTCGGCTCGTCGAGCAGCAGCACCTTGGGCCCGACGGCAAGGGCAAGGCCGATCTCGACCTGACGCTGAGTGCCATAGGGCAGAGTGCGGACGATGTGATCGAGCTGACCCGCGACATGGATGCGCGCCGCGAGGTCCGCGACGCGATCATAGAGCCGCGGCAGGCCGTGGAAACGCCGCCAGAACACATGCCCATGCCGCGCGCCGATCGTGACCGCAAGCGCGAGATTGTCGAAGACGCTGAGATCGGGGAAGAGATTGTTCTTCTGAAAGCTGCGGGTTAGGCCGGCGCGGGCGCGGGCGTCGGGCGGCAGATGCGTCACGTCGCGGTCGTCGAGCCGGATCGCGCCGGCATCGACCGGAAGCTCGCCCGTCAAGAGGTTGAAGAGCGTCGTCTTGCCGGAGCCGTTGGGGCCGACCACGGCATGGCGCGCGCCCGCGGGCAGCGCGACCGAGACATCGCGCGTCACTTCGAGCGCGCCAAAGGATTTACGCAGGCCCCGCGCCTCAAGCATCATCGATGATCGTCCGCGCCCGGCGCCGGCCGAGGAGGCCGTAAAGCCCGTTATCGGCGAACAGCACGATGGCGATGAAGAAGCCGCCCATCACCAGCATCCAATAGGGCGTATAGGCCGAAATCACGTCACGCAGCACGACCCAGAGCGCGGCACCAGCAACCGGCCCCGAAAGCGTGCCGAGCCCGCCCAGGATCACCATTACCAGGACATCGCCCGAGGTGGTCCAGACGAGGGCGTCGGGCGTGACGAGCTGCGTGCGCTCCGCCGCCATGGCGCCGGCGAGCCCAGCCACCGCACCGGCGATGGTGAAGATGGCGAGCTTGTAGCGGAAGACCGGAAGGCCGAGCGCGCGGGCGCGGTTCTCGTTCTGATGGAGGGCCACCAGCATATGGCCGAAGGGCGAGGCGACGAGGAAGGCCAGCACGATATAGACGATGGCGGCAAGGATCACCGCGACGAGGGCGAAATCGGCCGGATTCATGAGCTGAAGGCCGAGCGACGAGAGATCGATCTGTGGCACGCCCGACATGCCGCCGAAGCCGCCGAAGGTGCGCGCGCGCAAGACATAGGCCCAGCCCATCTGGCCGAGCGCCAGCGTGATCATGATGAAAAAGACGCCGCCGATCCGGACCACGATGAAGCCGAGGATCGCCGCCGCCACCGCGGCGAGCGCGATCCCGGCCGCGATGCCGAGGAGCGGCGGCCAGCCGAAGAACTGCGTCAGCGCGGCCAGCGCGTAGGCGGCGATGCCATAGAACAGGGCATGGCCGAGCGAGACCATGCCGGCATAGCCGACGAGGAGATCGAGGCTCATGGCGAACACCGCCCAGACCGCGATCTCGCCGAGCCGGTCCTCGCCGGCAAAGCCGGCGAATCGCCAGGCCGCGATGCCGCCCGCGAACAGCAACGCGGCGAGAAGATGCCGCCGTGCCCCCCGGAGCCTCATCGATGACGCGGTGCGAGCAGCCCGTGCGGCCGCAACACCAGCACCGCCGCCATCACGCCATAGATGATGAAGCTGGCGAAGCTCGGGATCAGCACGTCGCCGAAGGTCGAGGCGATGCCGATCAGAAGCGCGCCGAGGAACGCGCCGCCGAGCCGTCCCGGCCCGCCGACCACGACCACGATGAGGGCCGGGATCAGCACCGCGATATCCATGCCGGGATAGATCTGCAACACCGGCGCCGCGACCACCCCGGCGAGCCCGGCAAGCCCGCAGCCGAGGCAGAACACGACGAAGAAGGCGAGTTCGACATTGAGGCCGAGGGAAAGCGCCATCTCCCGGTCATCGACGCCGGCCCGCACGATGGCACCGAGCCGCGTGCGCTCCAGCCCCAGATAGAGCAGGAGCGCGACCACCAGGCCGAGGGCGATGATGAACAGGCGATAGATCGGATAATTCTCGCCGAATATCTCGATGCCGCCGCCCAAGAGGCTGGGGCTCAGGATCGAATGGGTGTCGTCACCCCAGATGAGACGCACCGAATCGATGCCGACGAAGATCAGGCCGAAAGTGACGAGCACCTGCTTCATCGGACTTTCGCTCTGCATCCGGCGCAGCAACGTCGCATAGAAGACCGCGCCCGCGAGCGCGGCCGCCGCGGTGCCGGCGGCGAGCGCCGCCCAGTAGGAGCCCACCATGCCGGCGACGCTGAAGCCGACGAACGCGCCGACCATATAGAGCGTGCCGTGGGCGAGGTTGATGAAATTCATCAGTCCGAATACCACCGACAGCCCGACCGCCAGCAGGAACAGCAGCATGGCGAATTGCAGGCTGTTGAGGAGCTGGAGAACGAAACCGGCGAAATCCATCGGCGAACCCGCCGCCCGCGCCGTATCGCGACGCGGGCGACGCCCTCAACTCAGCCCAGCTTGCAGCCGTTCGGCGGGTCCTGGACGTGGGGGATCACCTTGATGACGTGGTAGGCCGGTTTCCCATCCCTATCCACGACTTTGAAGATATAGAGGTTCTGGATGATATTGTTGGTCTTGGGGTCGATGCGCAACTCGCCACGCGTGCCGTCGACCTTGACGTGGTGAAACGCCCGGACGAGCGCCGCCTTGTTCGCGATTTTGCCGTGGGTCGTCTTCAGCGCGGCATAGATGAGGAGGCCGGTGTCATAGCCCTGCGCCGCGAATTCGGAGCCGACGCGGTGATATTTCGCCTCGAACTCCTTCTGGAACTTGTGGTTCACCGGATTGCCAATCGCCGGCACATAATTAAGAATGCCGATGACGCCGACCGCGGCAAGACCCTCGCTTGGCAGGTTCAAGGGCGAGACGATCCAGCCCGGCCCGGTCAGCTTGATGGTCTTGGCGAGGCCGAACTCCTTGAACTGCTTGACGAAAGCAGTCGCCGGCGGGCCGGCGAAGAAGGTGAAGACGGCGTCGGGATGCGCCTCCTTGATCTTGGTGAGATAGGGGCTGAAATCGCTGATCGGGCCGAAGGGCGGGTATTGCTCGCTGACGATCTTGCCGCCGGCCTTGGTGAAGGTGCGTTTGAAGCCGGCCATTTGCTGATGCCCGGCGGCGTAGTCGAAGGCGATGAGCGCGACGCGCTTAATGCCGTGCTTCACCTCCCACGGCCCCATATCGCGCACGATCTGGTCGTTGGAGAAGGAGGTGCGCATCACATAGAAATTGCAATCCTTGCCGGTGATCTCGTTGTCGCCGGCATTGGGGATCAAGAGCGGCGTCTTCGACGCGACGGCGAAATCGCGGATCGCCTTGACGACGCCGGA
>JBOHLV010000006.1:0-20348 GCA_050729815.1 Allostellaceae bacterium | reverse complement strand
GTCTCGCTCACTGAAGCCGGCAACGAGCGCATCGAGACGATGCTGGCGGAGCAGGGCGTGCTCAAGGGCTCGCTCTACGACATCGAGAACGTCTCCTACGTCCACCACGTCAACTCGGCGCTGAAGGCGCACAAGCTGTTCCAGCGTGACAAGGACTACATCGTCAAGGGCGACCAGGTCGTCATCATCGACGAGTTCACGGGGCGCATGATGGAAGGCCGGCGCTATTCGGAAGGCCTGCACCAGGCGTTGGAGGCGAAGGAAAACGTCACCATCCAGAACGAGAACCAGACCCTCGCCTCGATTACCTTCCAGAATTATTTCCGCCTGTTCCCGAAACTCGCCGGCATGACCGGCACCGCGATGACCGAGGCGCAGGAGCTGGCGGAAATCTACAAGCTCGAAGTCATCGAGATTCCGACCAACCTGCCGGTCGTGCGCAAGGATGCCGACGACGAGGTCTATCGCACCGAGCGCGAGAAATTCGATGCCGTCGTCATGCTGGTGAAGGAATGCCAGAAGCGCAAGCAACCGGTGCTGGTCGGCACCGCCAGCATCGAAAAATCAGAGAAGCTGTCGGCCCTCTTCAAGAAGGCCAAGATCGCGCACCAGGTGCTGAACGCCCGCTATCACGAGCAGGAAGCGATCATCATCTCGCAGGCTGGACGCCCGGGCGCCGTGACCATCGCCACCAACATGGCCGGCCGCGGCACCGATATTCAACTCGGCGGCAATCTTGACATGCGTCTGCGCGCGGAGTTGGCCAATATCGAGGACCCCGACGAGCGGGCGCGTCGCGACGACGCAATCAGGGCCGATGTCGCGGCGCTCCATAACGAGGCGCTGGCGGCTGGCGGGCTTTATGTGGTCGGCAGCGAGCGGCATGAAAGCCGTCGCATCGACAACCAGCTTCGCGGCCGATCGGGCCGCCAGGGTGACCCCGGCGCGTCGAAATTCTACGTCTCGCTCGAAGACGACCTCATGCGTATTTTCGGCTCCGACCGGATGGACGGCATGCTGCAGCGCCTCGGACTCCAGGAGGGAGAGGCGATCGTCCATGCCTGGATCAACAAGGCTCTGGAGAAGGCGCAGCAGAAGGTCGAGGCGCGGAACTACGAAATCCGCAAGCAGCTCCTCAAATACGACGATGTCATGAACGACCAGCGCAAGGTCGTCTATGAACAGCGCAAGGAGGTAATGGGTGCGCCCGACGTCTCCACCACGATCGCCGATATGCGCGAGGAAGTGGTCGAGACCATGGTGGCCCGGGTGATTCCGGCGAACACGCTTGCCGACCAGTGGGATACCGATCTGCTCCATGAGGAGTCCCTGCGCATCCTCGGCCTCGACCTGCCGGTCGCCGACTGGGCTGCCGAGGAAGGCATCCTCAACGATGAAATCCGGGATCGCCTCTTCAAGGCCGCCGAGGATGTCGTGGCCGCCAAGGAAGCGCTCTATGGCGAAGAATTCATGCGCATGGCGGAAAAGAGCCTGCTGCTCCAATTCCTCGACCAGAGCTGGAAAGACCATCTCCTGCAGCTCGACCAATTGCGACAGGGCATCAATCTGCGGGCCTATGCCCAGGTCGACCCGCTCAACGAATACAAGCGCGAGGCCTTCGGGCTGTTCGGCGAAATGCTGGCGGCGTTGCGCGAGCAGGTTACCGCGATGCTGTGCCATCTCGATGTCCGTTTCGAGGAACCGGAGCCGGAGCCGGAGCCGGAGCTGGAGCCGCTTCCGCGGTCGCGGCGCCTGCGCGAAAGCCGGCGCGAACCCGCGCTTGCCGGCGGCAATGGCGCGGCCGAGGCCGCCGACGCGGCGATCGTCGCGGCCGCGGCGCCCTTTGCCCGAACCCCGCGCAACGCACCGTGTCCCTGCGGCTCTGGGAAGAAATACAAGCACTGCCATGGCCGGGTTTAAGTGTGGCGGTGGCCCATCAGACGTTGTTTGGATTTAGACGATTTAATGTTTGTGTAAAGGCGACGTAACGTCGTGGCCGCCATTCTTATCGGGATTTTCTGCCACGACAGCCGCTTCGCGTTCCTCCCGACTTTGCTCGAACCCACGAGGTATTAACGATGTTGCCTAGACTACGTATGCCGGCCGAGGGTTCCGACATGGTCGCGCGCTTCAGGAATTACGCCTTTTGCGGCATGCTGGCAGCCGGCCTGGTCGCGGCCTCCCTGACGTTCGGTGCGGGTGCCACGCTGGCGAAATCCGACACGGCAACGCCGGCGCCGTCACCAATCGTCTCCCTGCCGAGCCTTGCGCCGCTCGTCAAGAAGGTCATGCCGGCGGTGGTCAACATCTCGGCTCAGGAGAAACCACCAGCGGCCACCGGCAAGAGCGGCCATAGCGCCGATCCAGGCCACGCCCCATCGGGCCAAAACTCGCCATTTGACCAATTGCTGCGGCGCTTCTTCCATCAGCAGATGCCCGGCCTCGGCGAGCGGCAGCAGGATCTCGAGCGGGTGGCGCTCGGTTCCGGCTTCATCATCGACCCGCGCGGCTATGTCGTCACCAACAACCATGTCGTGGTCGATGCGAGCAAGGTCACAGTGATCTTCCAGGACGGCTCGCGGCATGTCGCCAAGGTCATTGGTCGCGACCCCAAGACCGACCTCGCGCTCCTCAAGATCAAGACCAAGAAGCCCTTGCCCTATGTCAAGTGGGGCGACAGCAACGCGGCTCAAGTCGGCGACTGGGTGCTCGCGGTCGGCAACCCGTTCGGTCTCGGCGGCACTGTCAGTTCTGGTATCATCTCCGCCCGTGGCCGCGATATCCATTCCGGCCCCTATGACGATTTCCTCCAGCTTGATGCGTCGATCAATCGGGGCAATTCAGGTGGCCCGACCTTCAATCTCAGGGGGCGGGTCATCGGCATCAACACCGCGATCTATTCGCCGAACGGCGGCTCGGTCGGCATCGGCTTTGCCATTCCGTCGAGCCTTGCGCGGCCGGTGATCGCCCAATTGATGGCGCATGGCAAGGTCAACCGCGGCTGGCTCGGCGTCGAGATCCAGGAAGTGACGCCGGAGATCGCAAAAAGCCTCGGCATGCGGGAGGCCGAGGGCGCGCTGATCGCCGATGTCACCAACGACGGGCCGGCCTCGAAATCCGGCTTCCGTCAGGGCGACGTTATCCTGTCTTTCGACGGCCATCACATCGCCCATGTCCGCGATCTGCCGATTATCGTCGCCGAGACCTCGATCGGCCAGAAGGCAAATGTCAAGATCTTGCGGAATGGCAAGGATATCACGCTCCATCCGGTCATTGCCGAAATGCCGGCCAACCTCAAGATGGTGAGTTCGGCGCCGAAGCCGGCGCCGGAAAAGAAGCCCGGCCACGTTTCGGCCCTCGGCCTCAAGCTCGCGCCGCTCGATGCCGAATGGCGCCAACGGCTGCACATCGCCGATAGCATTCATGGCGTGGTCGTGACCGGGGTCAAGGCCAACAGCCCCTTCGCCCGCGAAGGGCTGCAGCCCGGCGACGTCATCGAAAGCATCGATCAAAAACCGGTGCATTCGCCCGCGGAAGCGGCGGCGCATCTGAAGGCGGCGCGCGCCGCCAAGAACAAGAACGTCCTTCTTCTCATCAACCGCAATGGCAGCAATGCCTATGTCGCGGTGGCGATGGGTAAGAACGCGGGTAACGGATGATCGCCGTGCCGCCGCCGGCGCCGATCAGTCTCACGACCGGCGCCGGCGGCAGGTGGCGGAATGGGCGATGCGGATTCTTGTCGTCGAAGACGATCACGAGGTCGGGGCCTATCTCAAGAAGGGCCTGACCGAGAGCGGTCACGTGGTGGATATCGCCGAGGCCGGTCGCGAAGGGCTCGAGCGCGCGGTGAACGAACCTTTCGATGCCCTCGTGATCGACCGTATGCTGCCCGGACTCGACGGGCTCGCCATCGTCGCCGCCTTGCGCGCGGCCAAAAACCAGACGCCGATCGTGGTGCTAAGCGCCCTGGGTGATGTCGAGGATCGTGTCGTCGGGCTGAAGGCCGGCTGCGACGACTACCTGCCGAAGCCGTTCGCGCTGTCGGAGCTGTTGGCGCGGCTCGACGCGGTGACGCGGCGCGCCAGCGCCGAGACCCGGCTCAAGATCGCCGATCTCGAGATGGACCTCCTGGCGCGGCGCGTGATCCGGGCGGGCACCGAGGTCGAGCTTCTGCCGCGCGAGTTCCGCCTCCTTGAATATCTGATGCGCCATGCCGGCCAGATCGTGACCCGCGGCATGCTCCTGGAGCGGGTATGGGATCATCATTTCGATCCTCAGACCAATGTCATCGACGTGCATATCAGCCGCCTGCGGCAGAAGATCGATCGCGGCTTTGCCGTGCCGCTGCTCCATACCGTGCGGGGCGCGGGCTATATCCTGCGCGCGCCCGACATGGCGGCAGGGTCGGTGCCGGCGCTGGCCCATTGGCGCGATCCCGATCATCGGTTCTGACCCGCACCTGGGTTAGAGGCCGCGCTTGCCCAGCTCCACGAACCGCTCGCGCCGCTGGGCGCGCAGCGCGGGGCCGTCCATCGCCAGGAGCGGCCGCAGCGCGTCCTCAACCGCTTCGCCGAGCCGCTCGATCGCGCCGGCGGGCGCGCGATGGGCGCCCCCCACCGGCTCCGCCACGATCCGGTCGATGACACCGAGGCGCAACAAATCCTGTGCCGTCAGCTTCAATGCGTCGGCCGCATTGGCGGCATTGTCGGCACTGCGCCACAGGATGCTGGCGCAACCTTCGGGCGAGATCACCGAATAGACCGCATGCTCCAGCATCAGCACGTGGTTCCCCGCGGCAAGCGCGATGGCGCCGCCGGAGCCGCCTTCGCCGACGATCGTGGCGACGAGCGGCACCTCCAGCGTGATCGCGGCTTCGACCGCGCGTGCGATCGCCTCGGCCTGGCCACGCGCCTCGGCATCGATGCCGGGATAGGCGCCGGCGGTATCGACGAAGGTCAGGACCGGAAGCCGGAAATGATCGGCAAGCGCCATAAGCCGCCGTGCCTTGCGATAGCCTTCGGGACGCGCCATGCCGAAATTGTGCCGCATGCGCGCCTCGGTATCGGCGCCTTTCTCATTGGCGATGATGACGACGCTATGGTCGCGAAATCGCCCGAGCCCGCCGATGATGGCGTGATCCTCGGCAAAGGCGCGGTCGCCGGCGAGCGGCGTGAATTCGGTGATGAGGCCGGCGATGATATCGCCGCCATGCGGTCGCTCGGGGTGGCGCGCGATCTGCACCTTCTGCCATGGCGAGAGGCGGGCATAGACCTGGTTGATCTGGCGGTCGAGCTTGGTTTCAAGCCGTGCCACCTCGTCGGCGATGTTGAGCTCGGTCGAATTGGAGAGATGGCGCAACTCCTCGATCTTGTCTTCGAGCTCGGCGATCGGCTTTTCGAAATCGAGGAAATGACGCATTAGGGTGGCCGGTTCAGCGCCCCGCCAAGGCATCGGCCTTCGCGACCAGCGCCTCGGCCTGGCGAATCGAGGCCGCATCGATCATCCGGCCGTCGAGCGTCACCGCGCCCTTGCCGCGAGCTTGCGCCTCTTGAAGGGCCGCGAGAATGCGGCGCGCGCGCGCGATCTCCGCCGGCGCCGGCGTGAACACCTCGTTGCCAAGCGCGATCTGCGACGGATGGATCGCCCATTTGCCTTCAATGCCGAGCGCCGCCGCGCGCCGCGCCGCGACGCGGAACCCGTCGCCATCGGAGAAATCGGCGAACGGCCCGTCGATCGGCCGCAGACCGTTGGCGCGTGCCGCAATCACGATGCGGGCGAGCGCGTAATGCCACGGGTCGCCCCAATGCATCTCGCCCCCGTCGGTGCGGACGGCGTAGTCCGGAATGGCGCCGCCGATCTCGCTGGTCCGCGCGCCGATCGAGGCGGCATAATCTCCCGGCCCGAAATGGAGCGATTCGTTGCGTCGCGAGGCGGCGGCAATGGCGTCGATATTCATCATGCCGAGGGCCGATTCGATCTGTAATTCGAAGCCGATGCGCCTTTTCCGGTTCTTCGCCCGTTCGATCTGCGTCACCAGCAGATCCAGCGCATAGACATCGGCGGCGGTGCCGACCTTCGGGATCATGAGGAGATCGAGCTTGTCGCCCGCTGCCTCGATAATCTCGATCACGTCGCGATACATCCAGGACGTGTCGAGACCATTGACGCGGACGGACAGCGTCTTGCCGTGCCAGTCAACGTCTTGAAGCGCGGCGACGGCGTTGCGCCGTGCTTCCTCCTTGCAATCGGGCGCGACCCCATCCTCGAGATCGAGGAGCACGATATCGGCGTCGCTCGTCGCCGCCTTCGCGATGAATCGCGGCTCCGAGGCCGGCACCGCGAGTTCGCTCCGGTTGAGACGCGGCGTCGCCACGGGCGTTTCGGTGAAGCTCATGGGTGAATCTCTATGCGAAAGAGCACGCTCGGTAAAGCGAGCCTACTTCTTCCGCGCCAAGGGATGGTGGGTCGCAACCAGTCGCTGAAGCCGGTCCTCCATGACATGGGTGTAGATTTGCGTCGTCGCGATATCGGCATGGCCAAGCATTTCCTGGACGCTGCGCAGATCGGCGCCGTGCTCAAGGAGATGGCTCGCGAAGGCATGGCGCAGGACGTGCGGCGAGAGCCGCGCCGGATCGATCCCCGCCTCGATGGCGAGTTTTTTCAGGAGCTGGCCGCACCGCTCGCGCGTCAAATGGCCGGTGCGGCCCCGGGACGGGAACAGGAACCGCGACTGGGCCTTGGGTTTCATGGCGCGGGCACGCTCGACGAGCCAGGCATCGAGGGCGATCCGCGCCGGCGGCGACAGCGGCACCAGCCGTTCCTTGTCGCCTTTGCCGCAGACCAGCAGGAAGCGCTGATCGCCGTGCGTTGCCGCGAGCGGCAGGCCGACCAGCTCCGAGACGCGCAGGCCCGAGCCGTAGAGCAGCTCCAGAATGCAGACGAGCCGCGCGCCTTCGACGCCCTCATGCCCCCGCGCCGCCACGAGGAGCGCCGTCGCTTCGTTCTGGCCGAGGATTTTCGGCAAGGGCCGACCCTGGCGCGGCGCGTCAAGCGGTGCCGTCGGATCGTCGGCCCGCGCGCGTTCCAGCACCAGAAAACGAAAGAATTGCCGCAAGGCAGAGAGCCGGCGCGCCGCGCTGCGCGGCTGCAAGCCCGTGCGGGCAAGATGGGCAAGATAGCGCCGCAAATCCTCGGCGCTCGCCTCGTGAAGCGCGGTCCCGTGCCGCGCCAGGAACGCGGCGGCGTCGATAAGATCGGCGCGATAGGCCGCCAGCGTCAGCCGCGCGGCGCCGCGTTCCGCCGCCAGCATTTCGAGGAAGGCATCGAGGTGCCGCGGCACCTCGATCCGGGGCTTGTCGCCGCGCGCCCGCGCCCTCATCACATGCCGACCGCGATCGCGGCTTCGAGCGCGATCCGCTGTGCGGCGTGATCGAGGCCCGCCGCCCGGATGCCGGCGACGACCCGCGCCAGCACGACCGGCTCCAGCGTCAGGTGATGGTCGGTGGTCGTCGCCATGGCGAGGCTGGTTAGCAATGTCTCGCCGAGGCAATGCGCCACGGCGGCATTACGCTGGTCGAGCCATAGCGCGAGGCTCGGCACTGTACCGTGACGGGCCGGAACCAGTGCGGCCACCAGTTCCGGCGGCGTCGCGTGCGTCCCGAATGCGGCCGCCAGCATCAAAAACATCTCGGTCTGGTCGCGGGCCGCCCGCCCTTTGCGCGCCGCCAGCAACTTGAGCGCGCCCTGGATCGCCGCTGCGGTCGGCGGTGGCGTGGTCCCTTCGATGATGCGAACCAGCGTCGCGAGCGGACCGATTTCGGCCGGATCGGCGAGCGGCAGCCAGGGCGCGATCGCTTGCGGCCGATCCGTCGTGACGAGCGCACGAATGAATGCGAGTGCTACCGGCTTCATTGCCTTTTGGGGCTTCATCGCCAGGATCAGCGGCGCCGTGAGCCGGGCCGCGACGAAGGTAAGGTCATGCCGCCGGGCCGCGTCGAGAAGGCGGCGCAGGATCTCGGCCTTCACCCCGGGATCGTGGGCCTGACGCGCGGCATCGAACAAGATTGCGCGGCCGCGCGGCGTGTCGCCCAGCCTCGTCTCGGCCAAGAGCTTGGCGCGTGCCGGCTTGTCGATCTTGACCTTGCCGTATAGCGCGGCGAGCCGCTTCGGCGACCAGGCGCCGAGCGCTGCCGCCCGCTCCGCCGCGCCGAGCCGATTTCCGGCCGGCTCGGTATCGTTGTCGGCAAAGGCGATGAGCGTCGCGGGTGCGGCGCCGGCGATCACGGCCTCCGGCAGGGGCCGCTTGCTCATCGCCCAGAGCGTTGCGCCGAGCGGCGACAGCCGTGCCGATTTCGGCAGCGTGACGGGATGGCCTTCGGCCGCCGCGACGAGACGATCGAAGGTGGGCGCGGCCGGCACGTTGCGATCCCGAAGGACCTCGAGCGCGACCTTCGCCTTGGCCCGATCGCCGTTCAAAAGCTGACACGCGATCTGCACCCGGTCCCACCACACCTCGCGATAGCCCATGATCGCCGCGTCGACGCGTTGGCAGGCGCCGGCCACGTCGCCTTCCGTGACGGCAAGCTCGACGCGGAGCCGCGCCATGGCCTCGCTACGCCTATCGGGTGGTACCAAGCGGAGTACGGCCAGCGCGCCCGGCACCATGCCGAGATCGTAAAGGCGCTTTGCCCGCAGCAGCAGCAGGCTCGGCCCGGCCGCAGGGTCCGTGCCGGCCGGCGCCGTGGCACCGCTGAGGAGCAGACGCCGGGTCAGGGCGTCGATCGCGGGGGATCGGGTCGGCGACAGCAGCGGCAGCACCGCGCGCACGACCGCGCGGCTCGTCCCCTGCCACATCTGCGGCGGCAGCGGCGTCGCGCCCGCCGGCAGGGCATTGCCCCAGGTCGGATCGAGCGGCGATAACGGTGTCGCTTCGATGCCGGCTGGGAGTGCCGAAAGCGGCGGCTTCGGCTTGGGCTTTGGCTGCGGCTTGTTCGATAACAGCGGCGTCAATGGCGTCGGCGCCGCCGGCTCGGCACAAATCCCGGTCACGGGCTGAGCTGCGAGGCCAAGCACGGCGGTTATCATCATCAAGATCCGGAAGATGCTCATGCGCGTCTCAATGGGGCAGGCGGGAAGGCGGAATGGTGTGCACGATCGTCCCTTTGGGCGGGGGAATGTCGCTTATGGCGAAATAGCCGGCGCCGGCGGCAACCGCGACCGCGAGCAATCCCAAGGCGATGAGGAAGAACCTGCCCATTCGACGCGTCTTGCTTTCGGTTCCGAGCGCGATCCGGTGGGCCGCCGGATTGACCACCCGTCCCACGCTTATGCTAGGCTTAGTTCATGGCGACACCTCGGCAGTCTATCGGGACGATATGAGCCTTTCAATGCACCGCGGCGGCGAGTCGCCGATCCTGCGTCGCACCGTGGCGCTGGTCGGGCTGATGGGCGCCGGCAAGTCGAGCATCGGCCGGCGCCTCGCCCAGGAGTTGACGCTGCCCTTCATCGACGCCGATATCGAGATCGAGGAGGCCGCCGGTCAGAGCATCGAGGAAATCTTCACCCGCCATGGCGAGGTCTTCTTCCGCGACGGCGAGCGCCGCGTGGTGGCACGGCTTCTCGAAGGTCCGCCCCATGTGCTGGCGGCGGGCGGGGGCGCCTTCATGGACCCCGAGACGCGGCGTCTCATGGAGGACCACGCCATTACCATTTGGATCAAGGCCGATATCGACATCCTCCTGGCGCGGGTGGCGCGGCGCAACAATCGGCCGTTGTTGAAGGGCGGCGACCCGCGCCAGGTCCTGGCGCGCCTTATTGCGGAGCGCCATCCCATCTATGCCGAGGCCGCGCTTTCCATCGACAGTGGCGACGGCCCGCCCGAGGAGATGGTGCAGCGCATTATGACGCTGTTGCGCGAGTATTGTGCGGCGCATCCCGAGACGGCCGCGCCGGTGCTCGCGCCATGACCGAGATCGCGCATCTTCGGGTCGCGCTGCCGCAAGGCGGTTATGACATTCTGATCGGTGGCGGCCTGCTCGCCGCCGCCGGCCGCCATCTGGCGCCGGTGATCCGCAGCCGCCGCGCGGTCGTCGTGACCGATGAGAATGTCGCGCCGCGCTATCTGCCGCGCCTTGCCGCGGCGCTCGATGCGGGCGGGATCGCGCACCAGACGATCGTGCTGCCGCCGGGCGAGGCGACCAAGGATTTCGCCCATTATGCCAAGCTGTGCGAGGACATCCTTGCGCTCGGCATCGAGCGGGCGACGCCACTCATTGCCCTGGGCGGCGGCGTTATCGGCGACCTCACCGGTTTCGCCGCGGCGACGCTGCTGCGCGGCCTCGACTATATCCAAATTCCGACGACGCTCCTGGCACAGGTCGATAGCGCCGTCGGCGGCAAGACCGCAATCGATATGCCTCAGGGCAAGAATCTCGTCGGCGCCTTTCACCAGCCGGTGCTGGTGCTGGCCGATATCGACACGCTCGCGACCTTGCCCGCGCGTGAGCTTCGCGCCGGTTATGCCGAAATGGTGAAATACGGCGTCATCCGCGATCCCGGCTTCTTCGCCTGGCTCGAGACGAATGGCGCGGCACTGATCGCGGGGGATGTCGCGGCCCGCGCCCATGCCGTGGGGCGCAGCCTCGCCATCAAGGCCGCGGTGGTCGCCGCCGACGAGCGCGAGGCGGGCGAGCGTCAGATCCTCAATTTCGGCCATAGCTTCGGCCATGCCCTCGAGGCCGAGGCCGGGTTCGGCGCCGCGCTGCTCCATGGTGAGGCGGTAGCGATCGGCATGTCGCTTGCGTTCGATCTCGCCGTCCGGCTCGACCACGCGCCGGCGGCCGATGCCGCCCGGGCAAAGCGTCTCCTCGCCGCCGCCGACCTCACCGTCGCGCTCGGCCAACTGCCGGCGCACCGGCGCGATCCCGCCCGGCTCCTCCTTCATATGGGCAAGGATAAGAAGGTGAAGGACGGCCGCATCACCCTCATCCTGCCGCGCCGCATTGGCGAGGTGTTCGTGACCCGTGATGTCGCGCCGGAGACGCTGCTCGATTTTTTCGCTACCGCGGCTGGTGAGCCAACCGCGATCGTTCCCGCCAACTGATTTCTCGTTCCCAACGGACCCCAAAAAACATGCCCCTATCGCCTCCGGCTTCGCGCGAGCCCATCCATACGCGCCAGATCGACTGCCACGGCTATCGCCGCACCGACGGGCTTTGGGATATCGAGGGCCATATCGTCGACACCAAGACCTATGGCTTTGGCAATGATGAGCGCGGTCGCGTCGAGCCGGGAATGCCGATCCACAACATGTCGATCCGCTTGACCGTCGATGACCAGCTCACCATCCACGGCGTCGAGGCGACGACCGACGCCAGCCCCTATCGCATCTGTCCCGAAGTAACGCCGAATTTCCAGCGCCTCATCGGCCTTCGGATAGGCGCCGGCTTCCGCCGCGCGGTGCGGGATCGGCTCGGCGGCACCGAAGGCTGCACCCATTTGGTCGAGCTCCTGGTCCCGGTCGGCACCACCGCTTTTCAGACCATTTTCCCGATCGTCGGGCGCGAACAGTTCAACCGCAGCCAGCCAGCGGGGGCGGCGGACCCGTCGAAGCCACCGAAGCGGCCGGCCCTGCTCGACAGTTGCTATGCTTTTTCCGCCGAGCGCGAGGTGGTAGCCCGGCAGTGGCCCGAATTCCACCGCCCGTCCGGCCGCGAAGACTGAGTTCAGAGCGTCCCAGGCCGCGGTTGAACCATCGAGGCGGCCGCGGCGGCACGGAAATAGCGCATGAGATAGACCCGGATCGCGGCCGTCAGCGAGGATTCGTCCTGGCGTTGCGCGATCTCGCTGACGAGGCGATGGACCGATTTCTGCTCCGCCTTGCAGACATAGGCGAGCGCATCCCACATCGCCGGTTCGAGCCGCACACTGGTGCGATGGCCGGCGACGGTGACATTGCGGCTGATGAGGGTGGACCGGCGGCGACCTTCGTGGCTGGGCCGGGCGAGGCCGTCATGGGGAAGGAGCGTATCGATCGTCATAGCGGAAAGACTATGGTAAATTCGCGGTGAATGCAACTTATATATTCATTTTATAAAGTAAATATCTTTTATAAGTTGTATTTTCCTCAGCCCCGATGATCCTCCTCCGGGGCAAGGGCGGTAATGCTCAAAGCATGGACGCCGGTCTTCAATTCCGCATCGACCGCGGAGAGGACCAGACGCTGGCGTGCCAAGCGGCTAGTCCCCGCAAAGCCCGGCGCGACGATGGTCACGCGGAAATGCGTCTCGCCGCCGGGCCGGGCGCCGGCATGGCCAGCATGGCGCTGGGAATCGTCGATGATTTCGAGCCGCGTGGGGCTGAGCGCGCTAGTGAGCTTCGCGGCGAGCCGGTCTTTCATGGCTTCAGCCATTGGGCAAGGCTGGGGGCGGCGGCGGCCCTTGTCAATCGACAGCGGGCGATGGCTGCCGGTATGGTCGCCGTGCTTGTCTTGCGGCGGGCCAACTCCCATACTGGCTCTAAATGTCCCGTTTTTTGATTCAACCTGGGCGGTACGCGTCCGACAGAAAAGGGCCGCCGCCACGCGCCTGCGACCACCCCGGCTGCGCTTGCACCGGCGAATTTCGCGCGCCGCGGAATCGCGCGCTTAGCGATTACTATTGGTTCTGCCTTGAGCATGTGCGCACCTACAACGCCACCTGGAACTATTATGCCGGGATGAACGAGGCCGAGATCGAGGCCGAGCTCCGCAAGGACATGGTCGGCCACCGGCCGAGCTGGCGCTTCGGCAGCCGCACCGCCTGGCATTTCGGCAACGATGTCAGGGATTTCGGCCTCTGTGATTTCGACGCCGAGCCGCCGCCGAAGCCGCGCTCGCGCCCGCCGACGGCACAGGAAGCGGCGCTCGAGGTGTTCGACCTGTCGCTGCCCCTGGCCCTCACCGCCTTGAAGGCGCGTTACAAGGCGCTCGTCAAGCTGCACCATCCGGACGCCCATGGCGGCGACAAGGCCGCCGAGGAGCGCCTCAAGATCATCAACCAAGCCTATTCCACCCTGAAAGCCAGTTACTTCTCCTGAGGCATCATGAGTTCGCCAAACACCAACAGCGACATCCAACCGCTCGACGGGCCCGACATCACCGTTTCGGTCCGCCAGACCTTCGGTCTCGACAACGATATGCAGGTCCCCGCCTTTTCGCGCCCGACCGAGCATGTCCCCGACATCGACGACGCCTATCGCTTCGATCACGACACCACGCTCGCGATCCTGGCCGGCTTCGCCTACAACCGCCGCGTCCTTATCACCGGCTATCTCGGCACCGGCAAATCGACCCATATCGAGCAGGTCTCGGCGCGGCTCAACTGGCCCTGCATCCGGGTCAATCTCGACAGCCATATCAGCCGCATCGATCTCGTCGGCAAGGACGCGATCGTGTTGAAGGACGGCGTCCAGGTGACGGAATTTCGCGAAGGCCTGTTGCCCTGGGCGTTGCAGCATCCGACCGTGATCTGTTTCGACGAATATGATGCCGGCCGGCCCGACGTGATGTTCGTGATCCAGCGCGTGCTCGAGGTCGATGGCAAGCTGACCCTCCTGGACCAGAACAAGGTGATCCGCCCGCATCCCGCCTTTCGCCTTTTCGCCACCGCCAACACCATCGGTTTGGGCGATACCTCCGGCCTCTACCATGGCACCCAGCAGATCAACCAGGGTCAGATGGACCGCTGGAACATCGTCGCGACTTTGAACTACCTGCCGCACGACGCCGAGGTCCAAATCGTGCTCGCGAAGGCGCCGAGCTATGACACGGAGGAGGGAAGGCGCAAGATCCACGCCATGGTGGCGCTGGCCGAGCTGACGCGCTCGGGCTTCATCAATGGCGACATCTCCACCGTCATGTCGCCGCGCACCGTCATCACCTGGGCCGAGAACGCCAAGATCTTCGACGATCTTGCCTTCGGTTTCCGCCTCACTTTCCTCAACAAATGCGACGAGATGGAGCGCGCGACGGTGGCCGAATACTATCAGCGCTGCCTCGGCACCGAACTCAAGGAGTCGGGCGTCCCGGCGACACTGGTTTAGGGATGATTTGTGACCGCTCATTCTATTCTTTCGTCGCCCCTGCGAAAGCAGAGGCCCAGGGCCGAACGACTCGTCGCTTGCCCTGGGTCCCTGCTTGCGCGAGGACGCCGCTGAATTGCTGAGCAACGCGATTCGAGAAAATGGCCGATACCGAATCCCCCGCCGAAATCTTCAAGCGCTCGACCGCCGCCGCGGTGCGGGCGATCGCCGAGCGCGAGGATATCGATGTCGTCTATGGTGCCGAGGCGCCGGCGGTCGGCGGCACGCGGGTCCGGCTGCCGCAACTCGGCCGTGATCTGAGCCAGGAGGAAGCGGCGCCGCTGCGCGGTGCCGCCGATGCCGCGGCCTTGCGCCTGCGCTATCACGACGACGCGTTGCACGGGCGCCTGCGTCCCGCGGGCGATCGGGCGCGCGCCGTGTTCGAAGGCATCGAGCAGGCGCGGGTCGAGGCCTTGGGCGCGCAGCGCATGGCCGGCGTCGCGTCGAATCTCGCCGCGCACCTCGAGGATCGTTATCGCCGGCAGGGTTATGCCCATGTGACGGAGCGCGACGAGGCGATGCTCGCCGATGCGGTGCGGCTTCTCGCCCGCGAGGCCTTGACCGGCGCCGCGCCGCCGCCCTCGACCCGGCGCATGCTGGGCGAATGGCGGCCTTTTCTCGAAGGCCGCATCGGCCGCGATTTCCTCGAACTCGCGAAGCATCTTCAGGACCAGGCCGTCTATGCCAAGGCGGCGCGGCAACTGATCCGCGACCTCGATATCGAGTTGGGCGATCTCGACCAGGAAGCCGATGACGACGACAGCTCGGCAGAGGGCCAGGAATCGGAGCAGGGCGACAGCGACGCCGAGGGCGGCGAGGGCGGCGCGTCGGGTGCCGAAGGTGCGCTCGAATCCGGCGTTCCCGAGGATGGCGCCGAGGAGGATGCCGCGGCGGCGGGCGAGGCCGAGGGCGAGTTGATGCCCGGTTCCGGCGAGGAAGATCCCGGCCGGCCGGGCCGCCCCGGCTATCAACCGCGCGCCAATCCGAAGGACGATGCCCTCCAATACCGTCCCTTCACCGCCGAATGCGACGAGATCATCGATGCCGCCGCGTTGTGCGATCCCGACGAGCTGACGCGGCTGCGCGGCCTTCTCGACCAGCAGCTCGCCAGCCTCCAGACCGTGATCTCGCGCCTCGCCAACCGGCTTCAGCGCCGGCTCATGGCGAAGCAGACCCGCGCCTGGGAATTCGATCTCGAGGAGGGCCTGCTCGATACCGCGCGGCTTTCCCGCGTCGTCACCAACCCGGCCTATCCCCTGACCTACAAGCGCGAGAAGGAGACGAGCTTCCGCGACACGGCGGTGACGCTGCTGATCGATAATTCGGGATCGATGCGCGGCCGGCCGATCACCGTCGCGGCGATGAGCGCCGATATCCTGGCGCGGACGTTGGAGCGCTGTGCCGTCAAGGTGGAGATTCTGGGCTTCACCACCCGGGCCTGGAAGGGCGGGCAATCCCGGGAACGGTGGATCGCCGCTGGCAAGCCGCAGAATCCCGGCCGGCTCAACGATCTGCGCCACATCATCTATAAGGCGGCGGACGCGCCGTGGCGCCGCGCGCGGAAATCCTTGGGCCTGATGCTGCGCGAAGGCATCCTCAAAGAGAATATCGATGGCGAAGCGCTGCTCTGGGCGTATCAGCGCCTTGCCGCCCGGCATGAGCAGCGCCGCATTCTGATGGTGATCTCAGACGGCGCGCCGGTCGATGATTCGACCCTCTCCGTCAATCCCGGCAATTATCTCGAAAAGCATTTGCGTGACGTGATCCATGACATCGAGGGCAATCCCGAGGTCGAGTTGATCGCGATCGGCATCGGCCACGACGTGACCCGTTATTACCGCCGCGCCGTCACCATCGTCGATGCCGAGCAGCTCGGCGGCACAATGCTCGAAAAACTGGCCGAACTCTTCGACGAGGACGATCCAACCGTCAGGCGGCGCCGGGCGGCCTAGCCCCGCCGGCCGACCCGACGAGCGCGCCGATGGCTTCGAGCGTCTGGCGCAACGCGTCCTCGATCGGGGTGTGAGGTTCCGGGCCGATCAGCCCGACCAGCTTGCCATTGTCGAGCTGCAAGGGTTCGCGCCACAGATAACGCATCTCCCAAACCCCGCGCGCCAAGGGCCAGAACGGCGACGCGAGCGCCATCACCGGCCAGGGGAAGCGTTTTACCGGAAGATCGGGCTTGCCGGCGGCGCGGCGCACGGCATCGATGAAATCCCCGCCATGGTCGAACCAATGGCCGCCAAAATGCACGCTTTCGAATGGCGCCAGCCGGTCCTCGATCTCGGCGAGCCGCGCCACCGCCTCGCCAAGATCGGGCAGATAGGCGAAACCGTGGCCGACCTCGCGCCGACCGGGATAGGTAATGGCGCGGAGCGGCTTACCCGGTTTCACCATGGTGTCGAACCAGGAACTCGGCGAATCGCTGCCGAAGAAATCATTGGCGCGCACCACCAGCGACCGCACGCTGTCGCGCGCCGCGTCTTCAAGCATCCGCTCCATGCGGACGCGGATTTTTCCCTTTTCGGTCGTTGGGTGTTGCGGCGCCGTCTCATCGACGAAGCGGCCGGCATCGGGGCCGAAATTATAGATCGTGCCGGGCAGGATGAGGCGCGCGCCATTGGCCTTCGCGGCGGCGATGCTGTTGGCCAGCATCGGGATGCCCCAATCCTGCCAATGAGCATAGCCGGCGGGGTGGGCGCCGTGGAAGATGAGCCTCGCCCCGGCGGCGGCGTGGGCGACGTCGCCCGCGTTCATCGCATCGCCCCGGCGCCAGTAGAGGCCGACAAGGTCCGGATGCTTCGCCGCCGCGGCTTCGGGCCGGCGCGTGAGGCCGACGACCTGCCAGTCGCGTTTCAGGAACGCGCGTGCCACGGCGCCGCCGACACCGCCGGTCGCGCCGAGAACGAGGATCGTTTCGGCCATCGCCAATGGCCTGCCTCAACTCCTGATGCGGTTAATGCGGCCGGTCCGTGTTGTTGACATGGCGGTCGCCGGCGAGCCAGCGCTTCAGTTCCGAATGGGCGTCGGCGCGGCGCATCCGATCGATATCGTCGGCGTTCGGCGGATCGACGGTGAATTCGAGCGGCAGCTTGTCGGGCGAGCTGACATAAAGCGACAGGCAATAGCCGTGATCGGTGGTGCGGAAGGAAATGTCGGCGGCCTTGAGGCGCGCCGCGATCTCGTCGAAAGCCGGCTGCGTCACTTTGAACGAGATGTGCCAGGAACCGGGGATCTCGGGAAAGATCGCCTTGCTCTTCTCCCATACTTCCTCGTCGGCATATTGGAAGAAGGCCAAGGCGCCGCCGTTGCCGATGCCGAAGAAAGTGTGGCAGTAATCGACCTCGCGCCCGACCGCCTTGTTGAAATTGCGCTCGCACCAGGTCGCGATCATCGGAATGCCGAGGATGTCTTCGATGAAATGGCGGTTCGCCTCCTGGTCCCTCACCGCATAGGCATGGTGATGGAGCCGCAGCGGCAACTCCTTCAAGAGGGCGGGGTTCATTCTCGCTTCAACGGTGTCTGGCATGGTCTCCTCCTGGTTTCGAGGCAGCATGCGCCAACCCGGCGCGGCGTCAAGAGGGGCGCTTAGAGAGGACGTCGTCGTTCCTCAGAATTCACCTCTTGAATCTCTTCTAAATTTATGTAAAAGTTGGATTTTAGAGGATCAGCCCGTTCGAAAATTTCGACGGTCGGGCAACCGGCGGACCGTGGCTTGAGGCCGGGTTCGCGTGAAGGAGGGCGCCATGGCCTCACCGGCTCAATTGATCGATCTCGCGGCGCAGCGCCAGGCCCAGTCCGCCGCCGCATTGGGGAAGCGCAATCCCGATCCGGGCCGCGTCCCCAACCTGTCACCGGCCTCGGCCCCGAACGGCGTCGCCGCGGTCCTCGCGGCACAGCGGCTGCAACAATTCCGCCTCGATTACGACAGCGAGGAGCGGGTGCTGTGGTGCCAGTTCGAATATACCGGCCGGCCGTGCTTCTCGCCGACGGTGCTGAACGAGGCGCAAGCGGTACAAAGGCTGGTGCGCGACATTTCGCTGGCGGCGCAGGGCGCCGGCGATGAGCCGCCGCTGCGCTATATGGTGCTGGGCTCGCGGGCGCCGGGGGTATGGAATCTGGGCGGCGATCTCGAACTGTTCGCGACCCTGATCCGCCGCCGCGACCGCGCCGAGTTGACGCGCTATGCCCATCTTTGTTGCGAGGTCGGCTATATCAACGCGACCCTCTATCAGCTTCCGGTCATCACGGTGGCGCTGGTGCAGGGCGACGCCTTGGGCGGCGGCTTCGAGGCGGTGATGTCGAGCAACCTCGTCGTCGCCGAGCGCAGCGCGAAATTCGGTCTGCCCGAGGTGCTGTTCAACCTGTTTCCCGGCATGGGCGCCTATACTTTCATGGCGCGGCGGATCGCCCCCGGCCTCGCCGAGCGCATCATCCTCTCGGGCGAGATCTTCACCGCCGAAAAGCTCCATGAGATGGGCATGATCGACATCCTGGCGCCCGACGGCGCCGGGGTCGATGCCTTCTATGACGTGATCGGCCGCGGCGGCCGTCGCCACCAGACCCATCTCGCGCTGCGCGGTGCGCGGCGCCTCGTCCATCCCCTCGGCTTCGAGGAGATGGCCCGGATTGCCGATATGTGGGTCGAGGCGGCGTTCAAGCTCGAAGAATCGGACTTGAAGAAGATGCTGCGCCTCGCCACCGCCCAGGATCGCCGGCGCGAGCGCCTGACGCCGCAACCCGGCTGAGCCGGCGGCGATTTGCCGCAAATGCAGCGAATCTACAGCTAATTCGCCAAATAGGGGCATGCCCACTCGCGCCGTGGGGGTGCCCGGATCGTACGCCAGATGCGTAAATAGGGTCGCGGCGCCGCCCCGTCAAGCCGCCGCCGGGCTCAATAGAGTCTAGAGTCTCCGGTTGAATTTCGGATTTCGGACCCGTCGCGATCACCCGAGCGGTGCGGCCGGCGCCCCCAAAGCGGACGCTCGCACACACCCTCCCGTTGCTTAGACTGAGACCATTTTGCCAGTCATTGTACCGTGTCAGGAGCAGGAACGATCTTCTCGTGTTGTTGCGTGGCGCTGGATGTGGATCGAGGCCCCAGCCAAGCGTTAACGCGTCGTATTACGTTGCTAAGGTGCTAAATTCCGCGAGGTATTTTTTTTCAGTTCATCCTTGGCCTTTTTGCGGCCGCTAGCACCTGAAAGCTGCATAACAAGGTCGGTCTCACGCGCCAAGACCGCACTGAGAACCCTTTTTGGTAGCAGCCCCTCTACACAATCCTTCCCGGATTGCGAAATGCCAAGTGCTGCGTGCTGCTTCTCGTCCAAGCCAGCACGAGTCAATGCGGCACTTACGTCCTTTTGCGCATCAAGATCGTAGGTGACGAATACGCGATCGAACTTCCGAAGCACAAATTGAACAAGCAATGTATTTTTAAGTGTGTCCTTTCCGCCATATGGGACTACCTCAATGGACGAAAGAAGCTTGTCGCATTCGCAAGAATGATTCCGCAGAAATTCGAAGTACTCGACATCGATCTGTCCTTCCACCAGGAGGACTTGCGATTTTTCAGCGGAGAATAAGGGTCGAATTTGGGAGAATTCTTCGGCATTTATACCAAGGTGGTAATTGCTCAACCGGTGTCGAACAGCGGCCGGCGGGCGAGTGTGTCGGCGATGGCGAGGAAAGGGGAATTGTGCTGGCGGCGGGCGGTGTTGAGAACGGAGCGGACGCCGGCGTAGAGGTCGCGGCCCCAGTTCGAGCGGAAGCCGTTGGTGACCTTGCGGAAGATGGTGCTGGGGCGGATGTCGCGCTCGGAGGCATTGTTGGTCGAGGGCACGGTGCGGTCGGTGAGGCAGACCAGGAGATTGTCGCGATATTTGACGAAGCGGCGGCGCAGCCGGATGCCGTGACGGTTGGTGGGCTGACGGGCGAGCGCGGCGCTGAGGCGGCGGTCGAGGTCGGCGCGGTATTGCTGCAAGGTGCTGTCGGCCAGGTGATCGGCGCGGCGGCGGATGGCACAGATACGCAACAGGATGAGCTTGATGCGCGGGGCGAGGATGTCGTCGCCGGCCTCGATGGCGAAGGTGCAGTCGCGCAGTTGATGGGCGAGACAGACCTGCCATTGGTCGGCATGGCCCTGCTGGGCGCTGAACAGATCCGAGACCCAGATTTGCGGGCGATAGCCGGCGAGCACCTCGGCGACGACGGCACGGCCGCGGCTCGGG
>JBOHLV010000005.1:0-28161 GCA_050729815.1 Allostellaceae bacterium | reverse complement strand
TCATACCCGCTGACGGTCGCCCCCGGCAGCGCGTCGTTCATCAGCCGGCGGGTCGCCTGCAAGCGCTCGGATGGGATGGTCGGGGCGTCAGCTGCCAGGTTCCGAATCCATTCGTCGTGAATCTCATCGGTCCAGCGCGCTTCGACCAGGCGGTCCACGGCGGCTTGGATGACGATGTTCCTGAGATGGAAGGGATAAAGGATGCCGGCGTCAAAGACGGCGACGCAAGGCTCAAACGCCATAGCGCTGTTTGAGGTCTTCGGCATCGTCGGCAAGCGCCTCCATGGCCGCGCGCTGGGCGTCGATCTTGGTTTTCAGGGCGAGAATATCTCTCAGCGTCGCGCGGCGATGTTTGCCGACGTAGCGAAAGGGCAGGTCGCCGACGTCCATGCGGTGGACCACCAGGGGGCGCGAGACGCCGAGAATGTTCGAAGCGTCGTTCGGGCTCAATTCCTGGTCCTCGGTCAGAACCGCGACCCGTTCGCCCTGAGACAAATGGCCGAGAAGCGCTTCGATCAGCGCCGCGGCTTCCGGGGGCAAGGACACGGTCTGATCGCTCCCGCTGTGGCGCTTGATGTGGACCTCGATGTGGTCACCCTTAGCGAGCTTCCCGAGGCGGGCGGTTTCTTTGCGGTCGGCGTCGGACAGTTCGACGAACTGGAGAACTTGAGCGGTCATGGTCGGCCTCCTTTCACGGTTCAATATAGCGGAGCCGGGCATTAACTGCAATAACTGAAACCAAGGGGTCGGCTATCTCGCTCCCGAAGGGCCAGAAGGATTGCCATTCCGAGCAAGCCTAGACGACATTTACGCCATCCCTCCCGAGGAAGGGGCTTGGCGGATTGTTCCAGTTATCTCTCTCAGCGACATACATCAGGATACGTTCCGCACGGGTCACGCCGACGTAGAACAGCCGCTTTTCCGCCTCCACGTCCTCCGCGCGAAAATGAGGAAAGGATCCCTGCCGTAGGCCGATCATGGCGACCGCAGCGTATTCGCGACCCTTCGCATAGTGGATCGTTGAAAGCCGAAGCGCTCGTGATGGGCTGGCGAAAAGGCCTAAATCGTCGATAGTTAGATTCGCTGTGTCCACATTCTGCCGCCGCATATCGGCCTTCATTTCCTGGACGGACGCGAAAAAGAGCCCGGCTTGCGTGGCGTCAATATAATCGGCGCGACAAAGGATCTCGCCCGTGACTTGAGACATCGCATCAAGCCACGCTACGGCTCCCGGATTTGCGGCGAGACGTGCGGCCTCGCGCATAAGTCGGATGATGACAACGCGGCCCTGATGGGTGAAGACATCAGCGCGCGGCTGGCCAGTCAAATCCAGAACGGTGTGATATAGCGCGCGATCGAGCTGACGGTTGGTATCTGGGTTCGGCCCGGTCGCGACGACATCAGAATGACGCGGTTGCCGAGAAACACGGCCTCCGCGATCGAGTGCGTCACAAAGAGAACGGTCTTGCGTGTTTCGAGCCAGATGCGTTGCAGCTCGAGATTCATTGTGTCGCGCGTCAGGGCATCGAGCGCGCCGAATGGCTCCTCCATGAGCAAGATGCTGGGCTCGTAAGATAGCGCGCGCTCTCGCGGCGCGCTGCCGCATGCCGCCCGATAATTCCCGCGGCCAGCGCTTCTCGAAGCCCGCGATGCCCACCAACTCAAGCAAATGATTCACTCGCTCGCGTCGTAACGCCTTCGGCATACTACGAAGTTCGAGCGGCAGGGCGGTGTTGCGCTCGATCGTCAGCCAAGGAAAAAGATTGACCTCCTGAAAGACGACGCCGAACCCGCTCACCGCCTCTGGTTGACGTCGGCCGTTTCGTCACAGATCGCGCGCCATGACGCGGACCTCGCTACGGCTGGGCGGCGCCAGTCCTGCCCCATTCGCAACAAGGTCGTCTTGCCGCAGCCCGATGGGCCAAGCACGACAACAAACTCGCCCGGTGCGACGCTGAGCTCGGTTGGGGCTTGTGCCTGGAACCGTCCCTCCGGCGTGTCGAACCATTTCTCCACCGCCGACACCGAGAATGCCGCCGCCTCCGGCAATTTCGCGGCGACCGTCATCTGACCAGCGCGGCAATGATTTCGCCGCTCGTCATCACATCGCCGAAATAGCCGTAGAAGTTGAGAAGCGCCGCACGGTGGACCTCGTCGCTCCGCGCCGCGCATGCGTCGCTGACCATCGTCACTTTGAAGTTCAGCATCATGGCGTCGCGCGCCGAGCTTTCGCAGCAAACATTGGTGGCCGTTCCGGCGATGAGGACCGTGTCGATGCTGGACCGTTGCAACTCGTTCCACAGCGTCGAGGATCCCCCAGAAAGGCGCTGTACTGTGTCTCCACGATTCGGCGGTCCTCGGATCGAACAATCGAGTCCGGGCCAAAGGGCGAAGCCGGTGCTGCCTTCGGCCAACTCGGCGAGACGCCGTTTGCTCCGTTCGGGGGTCAGCAGAAACGAATGGAGGGCCGGCCAGACCTCGGCTGCGCCCTTGGAACTCGTCAGCACCCAGAATACACACGCTCCAGATCGGCGTACTGCGGCAGCCAGTTGATTGATTGCCGGCACGATCCAACGCGCCATCGGCACTTCGCCCATATAACCGGGGGCTACTAAGTAGTTCTGCATATCGATGACGATTAGGGCGGCATGCCGCGGAGCGATGTGCGCGAAAACGTGGTCCGCGCCGCGCTGCGCGCAAGAGCACTTGATTGCGTCATCGGGCAATGAAAAGGCGTGCACGTACCATTCCCTATCGGACGGTCTGAACGATCAACGGGTACGTGGTTCGGGGGGGGGGCGAAATGCAGCCATTGGCATGGCCGATGCTCGGTGATCGACGCATTGGTGTTGATGGCTACGATAAATGATTGGCCATAAGCGTAACCGACCCTGGCGCATCATGTTCATCGGCCTGCGCGATTGGGCCCATGGATCCTGATCAGTGCTGGTTGACATTAGGTGCCGCGCGGACCAACCGGGCCGCGCTCTCGCCGGCGATGCGTCCGAGCGCGACCGCGCTGAGAAGTCCGTTGCCGGAGAGGTAGCCCCAGCTATCGGCACCGGAGATGCCGCGCGCGGCACCGCCGCCGGCGAAGAGATTGGGCAGCGCCGAGCCGTCCCGGCGCAGCACCTGGGCGCTGCCGTCGATCGCCAGTCCGCCCTGGGTATGAAACAGCGCGCCAATGACGCGAACGGCGTGATAGGGCGGCATCAGCATCGGCTTCGTTGTGAAGTCACGCCCGAACGGATCGGGTTCCGCCCGTTGCTGGCAGCGCGCGACGGCGGCCAGAGTTTCGGCCAGTGCCTGCAGGGGCAGGCCGGTCACGGCGGCGAGCCGCGGCAGGTCCTCGGCACGCCGGATCGCACCCTCGGCAACGGCATCGCGATAATCCGCGAAATCCCGACCCAGCCGGTCGAGGCGTTCATCATAGAGACACCAGACAACGCCGCCCGGCTGGGCCAGCACCGCGACCGCCTGTTCGGAATAGCCCTGATGCTCATTGGCGAAGCGCATGCCCTGGGCATTCACCTCTATACCGCCTTCCATCATCAGCGCCCAGGTGATGAGGATATTGTGCGGCTCGGCGACCGAGCCGTGCCCTTGATATGCGCTCATGTCTTGACCGATGCCGCCCAGCGCCTCGCCCCAACGGAGCGCGTCGCCCTCGTTCCCCGCATGGCCGAAATAGAGCGCGTCGGCCATTTCGGGGATGTATCGGCGCACCATCTCGCGATTGCCGCCAAAGCCGTTCGAGGCCAGCACCAGCGCGTCGCAGCCGACTGATTCACGGCTGCCGTCCGGCCGCTCGATGGCGAGTCCACGAACCCGTCCATCGCCATCGGCGAAGAGTGCCACCACATGCGCGCCGGTGACAATGTCGAGGCGGGCGTTGCCGGCCGCGTCGAGGAGCGCACCCATCAGCGCCTCGCCGGTGCGGCGCGGATGGGCATGCATGCGCAGGACGGAATGTCCGGGATAGAGAAAGCCCTCGACCAGCACGAACGGGATCCCGTGACGGTCGGCGAGCCATTCGATAGCCGGGCCTGCGCCCCTGGCAACTGCCTCGGTAATGACGGGATCGGATTGGCCATGCGATTTGCGCTGGATGTCGGCCGCAAGAAGTTCGGGCGAATCGACAATGTTTCGATCGCGTTGGAAACGCGTTCCGGCGGCGGGGATGAAGCCGGAGGACAGGGCCGTCGAGCCGCTTGGGACGGTATCGCGTTCGAACACGACGGCGTCGATCCCGCAATCCTTGGCGGCAAGACCGGCAATGAGGCCGCACGCGCCAGCCCCGACAACGGCGACCGGAACGGTGATCTCGAATTGGTGGCCCGTGGCGGGAAGTATGCTCATTTCTTGCTACCCAGCGCGGCCAGCATTTCGGCGCAGGTGAGCAAGGTTGCGACCGTGCCGAGCGAGGTAAGGCAGGCATCATGGATGGATGGGGAAAAGGCGGCGCAACCGTCGCCCAGCACGGCGCAGCGGAAATCCCGCACGTGGGCATCGCGGACCGTCGATTCGACACCGCCGTTGGTGACAATGCCGGCGAAGACGAGGGTCCCGATGCCGGCATGGCGCAGCACGAATTCGAGCCGGCTCTGATAGAAGGCGGAAAAGGCGACCTTCTCAACCGAGAGATCGGCCGGCTGTAGCGCATCGACGAGGGCATGGCCGAAACCGCCGGGGCGGAAATCGCCCTTTTTCAGGAACGGCCTCAAGTGTCGCAGATGGTCGGAAATGAAGGGCTCATCGCCCTTTCCTGGGACCAGGGTAAAATGGGTCGAGACAATCCACCCGCCTGCCCGACGCATCCCCTCCGCCACCGGTCGCACGCGATCGGGCAGGGCGGCGATCGCGCCGGCGCTTGCACCGGCGCGGCCATAGGCGCCATCGGGATGGAGGAAGTCATTCTGGAGGTCGACCAGCACCAGGGCCGTGGTCGACGGAGTGAAATCGAACGCCGTCATGATCCCCGCCGCGTCATGACGACATTGCCGAAGCGATCGACCTCGCCCCCGAAATCGGGTTCGATGAAAATGGTGGCGTCGGGTTGTTCCAGAACCGCGGGACCGGCAATTCGCGCGCCGATCGGCAGCGTGAGGCGATCATAGATCGTGGCGTTGTGCCACTTTCCATCGACATAGACCGCGCGGCTGCCGCGTTGCGCATCGGCGACGGTCACGCCCGGATCGGGCGCGAGCAGTGCAAGATCGAATTTTGGTCGGCGGCCGATCACTGCGACGCGCAGATTGAAGAGGCGGATGGCAATCCCGTCGAGCAGCCGGCCATAGATGTCGCGATAGCGCGCTTCGAACGCGTCGTGGATCATTTCCCGTGTCACGCCGCTTCCCTGCTCGATCGCAGGCAGGGGCAGCGGCACGGCGATGGTATGGGTCTGGCCGACATAGGACGTGTCGAGTTCGCAAACGACATCGCGGCCGGCAAAATCGACACCGGCGCGGTCGAGCATCGTCAATCCGGCCCGCGCATGGGCCGCGATCGCGGCGTCGAGCGTGGCAAGATCGATGTCGTCGAGCAAGCGATTCACGGTCTGTACGAAGTCGTGCCGCATATCCGCGATGACGCAGCCGAGGGCGCTGGTGACGCCGGGATAACGGGGCACCAGCGCCTTCGCCAGTCCGACCTCCTTCACGAGCGCGCCGGCATGGAGCGCGCCGCCGCCGCCAAACGGCAAGATCACGAAATCCTTCGGATTGTGGCCGCGTTCGATCGAGACGAGGCGGATGGCGCCCGCCATGCGGGCGTTGGCGACCTTGATGATGGCATCCGCCGCCGCGACGGCGTCGAGCCCCAGCCTATCGCCGATGGCCGTCTCAATGGCGTGTTTCGCCGCGGCCACGTCAAGCCGTGCAAGCTTGCCGCCGATCGGCCGTTCGGCATTGATGCGGCCCAGAACAAGATTGGCATCGGTGACGGTCGGTCGGTCGTTGCCGAGGCCGTAGCAAACCGGACCGGGCTCGGCGCCGGCCGATTCCGGCCCCACCTGCAACAGCCCGCCGCGGTCAACCCAGGCGATCGAGCCACCGCCGGCGCCGATCGTCGTGATCTCGATCATCGGCGTGCGCACCACAAGGCCGAAATCGATCGCGGTTTGCGGCGCAAGCGCGCTGTCGCCGTCGACCACCAGCGAGACGTCGAAGCTGGTGCCGCCCATATCGCAGGTAATGACGTTGCCGAAGCCGGCGCTCGCCGCGATGTGCGCCGCCGCGATGACGCCCGCGGCCGGTCCCGACAAGGCGGTGCGAATCGGCAGGCGCCGCGTCGTCTCGAGGGTCATGACGCCGCCGTTCGACTGAACGATCAAAATCTGTCCGGCGAAGCCATCGCGCTTGAGCGCATGATCGAGCCGTTCGAGGTAACGGCCCACCACGGGTTGGAGATAGGCGTTGAGCGCGGCGGTCGAGGCGCGCTCATATTCCCGAATCTCCGGCAGGATCTGGCTCGACGCCACGATATGATCGTTGGGCCAGACCGATCGTACGGCCTCGAACGCGATCCGCTCATTCTCGCCATTGGCATAGGAATTGATGAAAAAAATGCAGCAGGCCTCGGCACCGGCTTGCACGAGTTTTCGGGCCGCGGCCTCCACGGCCCCGGGATCGACCGCCGTGCGGATGGTGCCGTCGGCAAGGGTCCGCTCGTCGACTTCGAGACGCAGATCGCGGCTGACGATGGGCACGAACTGTCCCCAGAGGCCCCAAGTGCGCGGCCGGTCGCGTCGTCGCATCTCGAGAACGTCGCGAAACCCCCGGGTCGTGATGAGGCCGGTCTTGGCGCCCTTGCGTTCGAGCAAGGCATTGGTGCCGACGGTGGTGCCATGGATGATGGTCGCGAGATCGGCCAGGTCCGGAACGCCGCGGCGAATCCCGTCGAGAAAGCCCAGCGACTGGTCGCCGTGCGTCGATGGCACCTTTGCGGTCACGCAGCGACGATTCGCCTCGTCGAGAAAGAAGACATCGGTGAAGGTGCCGCCGACATCGACACCGGCAATGACCCGCGCCGCCGACATTATTCGGCCGCCTGACGACGCAGAACCTCGGTTCCCGAGGCATCGATACCGCCATCAAGGTCGATGGCGATGCGGTAGTCGCGGCGCGCGCCTCCGGTCGTGACATAGCCGAGCCGGACATCTGCCGCGACGGCGGCAGGATCGCGCGTCAGCGCCGGCCCGTAACCGCCACCACCAGGGGATTCGATGCGCACATGTTGGCCGTGCTTCAACTTGATGCCGACGATCTTCGACGCCATCGGCGGTTCATGCTGGCCGTCATCCTGCTCGTATACGAAGCGGTTGAGCGCGGCGCTGCCGCCGCCCGCGACGCCCTGCGGCGGAAAGCGGCCGCGTTCGCCAAAGAGGAAGACATCGGCTTCCGCTTCCAAAAGTTCGATCTCATAGATCGCGCCGAGCCCGCCGCGATGCGCGCCCGGTCCGCCGCTGTCCGGCCGCAACGCCCATTTCGAGAACATGACCGGATAGGCCGCTTCGAGGATTTCGACCGGCGGAATCGTCGCGGTCGAGATCGGCGCGTTCCCATGGCTGAGCCCGTCGCCTTCCGGATGGCCGCCATGGCCGCCGCCGAAGAAGGAGAACATGACCCAGCGTCGGCCGTCGCGGCGATGGCCGGCGAGCGACAAGGCATTGATCGTGCCATAGGCGGGGCCGTTCGACCGCGCGGGCGCCGCCTTCGCCAGCGCGCCGAAGATGACGTCGATGATGCGCAGGATGGTCTCAGTATAGCCGCCGACCGGCTTCGGCGCGGTCGCGGCCAGGATCGAACCATCGGGAATCACGATCTCGATCGGCTCAAGCACACCGGCATTAGCCGGCACATCCTGAAAGATATGCTTCAAGGCAACGTAACAGGCTGCGATCGCGGTCGAACGCGCGATATTGACGGGTCCCGCGCAAGCCGGCGCTGAGCGCGAGAAATCGAGTGTCAGGCGGTCGCCGCTCTTGCATAGATCGAGAGCGATCTTCAGCGGCCGATCGACGATCCCGTCATTGTCGAGGAAATCGTCGCAGGAAAAGATGCCGTCCGGCAGTTCGGCGATGTTGGCGCGCATCAATTGCGCGGCGCGGGCCGACAGTTCGCCGAAGGCTTCGTCAATCGTTTCCGCGCCATAATCATCGATCAGCGAGTCGAGCCGTTTGATGCCGAGATCGAGCGCGTTGATCTGGCCGTTGAGATCGCCATAAAGGCTGACGGGCTGGCGCGAATTGGCCTTCAGGATGTCGATGATATCGAGCCGCAATTCACCTTTCACGAACAGCTTCACCGGCGGGATCAGCATGCCTTCCTGAAAGCTTTCGGTCGCGGCCGGGTTGTAGTTGCCGGGTACGTTGCCTCCGACATCGTGCCAATGTCCGACCGAGGCGAGAAAACAGAACAGCTTCCCATCGCGGAAATAGGGCCGCACCAGCTTGAAGTCGGAAAGATGCGTGCCGCCGTCATAAGGATCGTTGAAGATATAGACGTCGCCCGGCGCGAGGTCGCCGCCACGGCGGGCCTTGTCGATCACCGCCTTCACGGCGAAGGCCATGACCCCGACAAAGATCGGCAGGCCCGATTTGCCCTGAACCAGGGTCGAGCCGGTGTCGCGGTGATAAAGCCCGTGCGAGGCGTCATGCGCCTCGGCGATGATGGGGTTGAAGGCGCTGCGGAACAAGGTCGCGTCCATCTCGTCGGCGAGCTGTTCGAGCCGCCCCTTTAGCACCGCGAGCGTCACCGGATCGATCATCGCTTCGTCCTGTCGGTTGCGGCAAAATTCGCCGCATCGTAGCGTTTCCCCTGCGCCAAAAGCTCCGGTGTGCCGATGACGGTGTTGAGTCCGTCGAAATCGAGCATGCGGTTGCGAAACGCCAGCGTGCTGCCGGTTGCCTGCAAGCTTTGGAGATAGTCTTGCGCCATATGGGCGAAGGCGCGCGCAAGCCCGGCGGCGAAGATCACGATGGCAAAGCCCATGCGTTCGAGCTCGGCGGCCGGATGAATTGGGGTCTTGCCGCCTTCGACCATGTTGGCGAGAAGCGGAATCCGGGCCTTGAACCGTTCCGCCACCGCCCGGAGTTGCGTATCGGACTGTGGTGCTTCGACGAAGAGGATATCGGCGCCGGCCTCGACAAACAGCCCAGCGCGGTCCAAGGCGGCGTCGAACCCTTCGACGGCGATGGCATCGGTGCGGGCGATGATGAGGGTATCGGCGCTGCGACGGGCATCGAGTGCGGCCTTGATCTTGCCGACCATTTCCGCCGCTGGAATAAGGCTTTTGCCGTTGAGATGGCCGCAACGCTTTGGCGTCGATTGGTCTTCAAGCTGGATCGCCGCGACGCCGGCACGTTCGAAGGTGCGCACCGTGCGCTGGACATTGAGCGCATTGCCGAAGCCGGTATCGGCATCGACGATGACCGGAATCGCGACGCGGTCGGTGATAAGGGCCAGCGTATCGGCCACTTCCGACATGCCGACCAGGCCGACATCGGAACGGCCGAACCGGGTATAGGCGATCGCGGCACCCGAAAGATAGGCACAGGGGAATCCGGCCTGCTCGATCAGCAAGGCGGACAGCCCATCATAGCAACCAGGTGCCTTGATGATGGCGCCGGCCGCGAGTTGACGACGCAGGGAAACGATATTCTTCTCGCTCACGAATGCGATCCCTGTCTGGCGAAGCGCTTTTCGAGGTGCGGGACCAGCCCGCCATCTGCGATCATGTCGAGAAGATGCGACGGCAACGGTTCGCAGGCGAGCCACTCGCCGGTGGTATGATCCATGATGTCCCCCTTAACGCCATCGACGGTCAACAAATCGTCCTGACGGATGCGGTCGGTTTCCGCGCAGACGAGCGCGAGAAGACCGTGATTGAGTGCGTTGCGATAGAAGATGCCGCCGAAGGATTTCGCCACCACGGCGGCGACGCCCAGCTCGACCAATGCCTCGACCGCCTGCTCACGCGACGAACCAACGCCGAAGCCGCGTCCGGCGATGATGATATCGCCCTGCCTCACCGCGGCGGCGAAGCGCGGCTCGATGGCTTCAAGGCAATGCCGCGCCAGCTCGGGGATCGGTTTCTTCATATAGATGCCGGGGGCAAGCACGTCGGTATCGATGTTGTCGCCGAAGCGCCAAGTGCGGTGGCCGCGGTCACTCATGGACGGTTCTCCTCCAGCATCGGCCGCGGGTCGGCAATATGGCCAGTCACGGCGCTGGCCGCGACGGTATAGGGCGAGCCGAGATAGACGAGCGCGCTCGACGCGCCCATCCGGCCCTTGAAGTTGCGCGCGGTCGAGGCGATACAGACATCGCCCTCGGACAGCAATCCCGCGCCATAGCCCGCGCAGGCGCCGCAGCCGGACGCCAACAGCATGGCGCCCGCTTCCGTCAGCGTCGCCAAGGTACCGTCCGCGGCGGCCTCGGCCGCGATGCGGGTCGAGGCAGGCGCCACCAGGAGCCGCGTTCCCGCCGCCACCTTGCGTCCCTTCAGTACCGATGCCGCCATATGAAGGTCGATCAGCTTCGCCCCGGTACAGGCACCGATATACGCCTGGTCGATCCGTGTGGGGTCGCAATCCTCAACCGGTCCCGAATTGGCCGGGCTGTGCGGCGCCGCGACCTGCGGGCCGAGTGCCGTGGCATCGAAGCGGTGATGTTCGGCATAGGATGCATCGGCGTCGGGTTGCCAGCGTGCAAGGTCGCCGGGATCGCCGCCGGCGGCGCGAATATAGTCCGCCGTGACCTCATCGGGCGCGATCATGCCGGCCTGTGCGCCGAGCTCGGCCGCCATGTTGCACAGGGTCATACGCTCCGTCATCGGCAGCACCGCAATCGCGTCGCCCTGATACTGCACGACCTGATAGCGCGCGCCATCGGTGCCGAACCGGGCGCAAAGATGCAGCATGATGTCCTTGGCCGCGACGCCAAGGCCGAGCCGGCCATCCGCCTCGACCACGATCGTCTCCGGCACCTTCAGCCAGATCTCGCCGGTCGCGAGCACACCCGCCATCTCGGTCGCGCCGACGCCGAACATGAAAAGGCCGAAGGCCCCGCCGGTCGGCGAATGGCTGTCGCCGCCGACCACAAACAGACCCGGCCGCAGATGCCCCCGCTCCGGCAGCACGACATGACAGATGCCCTGCATGTCATAGAAATGGTCGATCCCCTGATCGGCCACCCAGTCGCGGGTGAGCTTCTGGATCGCGGCGGTCTCGGCATCATAGGCCGGGACGAAATGGTCGGTGACGACGACGATCCGGCTCGGATCCCATACTTTGACGCCGAGACGGTCGAGGATCGGCTTCGCCCGGCGCGGTCCGCCCGAATCATGGATCATCGCGAGATCCACTTTGGCGATCACGACCTCGCCGCTATGCACCGCATCGCGGCCCGCCGCATGCGCGATGATCTTTTCGGCCAAGTTCTGTCCCATGATCAAAGCCCCAGATAAGAGCGTTTGAGGTCCGCATTGTCGCGCAAGCTAGCGGCCGAGCCCGACAAGGTGATGCTACCATTTTCCAAGACATGGATACGGTCGGCGATGGCGAAGGACTGAACGACATTCTGCTCCACCAGCAAGATGGTGCAGCCCTCCGCATGAAGCTGGGCGATCAGGGCGAACATCTCCTCGACGAGGCGCGGCGACAGGCCGAGCGACGGCTCGTCGAGGATCAGAAGCCGCGGCTCCGCCATCAGGGCACGACCGATCGCCAGCATCTGCTGCTCGCCGCCGGAGAGGGTGCCCGCAACTTGGCGAAGCCGCTCGCGCAGACGGGGGAACGTGTCGCAAACACGTTCCAGGTTTGCGGCACGACGCGGGCGGGCGCGACGATAGCTGCCGAGTTCCAGATTCTCACGCACCGTCAATGTGGGAAAGATGCGTCGGCCCTCGGGAACCTGAATGAGGCCGCGCGCGACGATGCGCTCGGGCGCCTCATTGAAGATATCGGTGCCGGCAAACCGGATCGTGCCCGACCATGCGCGCACGAGGCCGCAAATCACGTTGTTGAGGGTGGTCTTGCCGGCGCCGTTACTGCCGAGCAGCGCGACGATTTCGGACTCATGCACGACGAGGCTAATGCCGCGCAGCAATTCTGCCGCGCCATATCCCGAACGCACCTGCGCGATCTCCAACAAGGGCTCAGCCATGCGCCGGTTCCCTCGCCGCCAGCTTGGCGGCGCCTGCGCCGAGATAGGCCTCGATCACTAAGGGGTCGGCGGCAATCTGGTCCGGTGGCCCCTCCGCGATCAAGCGCCCGTCGTTCAGTACCAGGACGCGATCCGAAAGCCGCATCACCGCCTGCATGACATGCTCCGTCATGAGCAGGGTAACGCCGCCGTCGCGTATACCGAAAACAAGCGGCAGGATTTCGTCGATCTCGGTGGGGTTGAGGCCGGCCAGCACTTCGTCAAGCAGCATCAACCTGGGCCGGGTCGCGAGGGCGCGCGCGAGTTCGAGGCGCTTGCGTCCTGCCATCGTGAGGTCCTGGGCAAGCTGACGGCGCCATTTGGCGAGGCCGACACGCTCGGCGATATCGTCGGCAAGGTCGAGCGCGGCGGCCCGGCCCTTGAGGCGCAGATGGGCGCCGACCGCAATGTTCTCGCGCACCGAAAGGTGGGCGAAAGGCTGCGCGATCTGAAACGTACGCACAAGGCCCCGTTCGGCGATCAGATGCGGCGCCATCCCGGTGATGTCGTGGCCATTGAAGGTAACGGTTCCGCCGTCGGGCGCGACGAAACCCGAAATCAGGCTGAACAGGGTGGTCTTGCCGGCGCCATTGGGGCCGATCAGGGCGACGATCTCGCCGGCCGCGACGGTGAAGGCGACGTCGGTGAGAGCTTGCAGCCCGCCAAAGCTCTTGGACACGCCCCGAAGCGTCAGCATCACGCCGCCCTTCGTTTGATATTGCGCAGGGAAAGGCGCGCCAGCCCAAAGAGGCCATTCGGCATTAAGCCGATCATCAAAACCAGAATCACGCCATAGAATACCAGATTGAGGCCCGCCACCGCCCCCATCGTCGACTGCGCCACTTCGTTGACGGATTGCAGGGCGACGGCACCCAGTAGGGGGCCGAGGGCGGTGCCGAGCCCGCCGACGATCGGCGCAAGCAACGCGGCGATCGACACCGCTGGCCCATAAGCGATGCTGGGGTCGATATAGAGAAAATATTGAAGATAGAAGGTGCCGCCGAGCGCCATCAGCGCCGCCGACAGAATCATCGCCCAGAGCTTGGTGCGAAACACGTCGACACCCAAGGCACGCGCCGCATCCTCGCTTTCGCGTACGGCGACGAGGCGCGCGCCGAAACGCGAATGCTCGATCCACCACACCACGCCGAGGCCCAGCGCCGTCATCGCCAGGATGGCGAAATAGAACCCAGTCTTGGTCGGAAACTGAAAATTCACAGCGCCGACATGCAGTGGGATCTGCAATCCGACCCCGGCTCCGGTGAAGCCGAGCGAGTCCGCCAGGATCTCGAACACCTCGGCAAAGGCAAGCGTGACGAGGGCGAAATAGGAGCCACGTAGGCCGTAGCGGAAGCTCAGTCCGCCGACAAAGGCGCCGACCGCGCCGCCGGCGAGACTGGCCAGCACCAGACAGATCCAGGGATTGATCCCGAATCGAAGCTGCAGCACCGCCGCGGCGTAGGCCCCGGTGCCGAAGAATGTGGCCTGGCCGAAGGAGAATTGGCCGCCAAAACCGCCCAGGATGTTCCAGGATTGGCCGAGGAAGCCATAATAGAGCGAGAGAATGGCGAAGTTGAGCCAGAAGTCGGAATGCACGAGCCACGGCACGGTCGCGAGCGCCGCGAGGATTATGAGGATGGCGATCGCGCTTCTCATCGCAAGATCGTCACGCCCGACGGCCGAACAGCCCGGCGGGACGGAACAACAGGACGGCGATGAAGATGAGGAAGATGCCGATCTTGCCGAGGCTTTCGCCGAGAAAGAGGCCGCCCAATGATTCAGTGATGCCGATGATGAAACCACCCACCAGCGCGCCGATGAAGCTGCCCATGCCGCCGAGCACGACGATGGTAAAAGCGATGAGCACGAATGCCGCGCCGATATGCGGGTCGGCATAGAAGCTCGGCATCAGGAGACAGGCGGCCGCGCCGAGGCAGGCAATGCCGATACCGAAGCTCATGGCATGAAGATGAGCGACATTGATGCCGACAAGCTGAGCGCCGCGCGCTTCCCGCGCCAGCGCGCGGATCGCCTTGCCGAGATCGGTCCAGCGCATCAATGCCCAGAGCGCGAGCGTAATCAGCAGCGCGCCGACGAAAGCCACCACCTTCGGAACGGAAATCAGCGCGACGCCGAAATTGACGGTGGCAAAACCGTAGGATGTTTCTATGGTGCGGGTATCTGAAGTCCACAGGTAAAGGGCCAGATTCTCGATGATGATGGCGAGCCCCAGCGTCACCAGCATGATGTTTTCGTCCTTGCCGTGGCCGGCCGGGCCGATGATGAATCGCTGCACCACATAGCCAAGCGCGAACATCGCGGGGACCATGATTGGCAAGGCGACATAGGGATCGATGCCGCCGACCGAAAACAGGAAATAGACGCCATAGAGCGCGAGCATCAAGAAGGCGCCATGGGCAAAGTTGATGATGTGAAGGACGCCATAGATCAGCGTCAAGCCCAACGCGACGAGCGCGTAAATCGCGCCCATCGCGATACCGTCGAGAATCGCCGGAACGATGATGGAGAGTTCGATCATCGCGTGATGCGATCAAAAAACGGGTACGGGCGCGGCATCAACGCCGCCGCGCCCGTCATCCCGGATCAGGCCGGCATCGGGAAGATCGGCTTTGCATCGGCGAATTGGGGCGGCAGGATCACCTTGATATCATTATCCTGCACCTGAAGATTGACGGCGCGGGCGCCGGTATTCTGACCACCCACGAACTTGGTCGGGCCGTAAGGCATGAAATGCTTGCTCCAGGTGCTGGATGACAGCGACTCGATGATCTTGGCGCGATTGGTGCTGGCGGCACGCTCGAGCGCGTCGGCGAGCAGCATCACCGCCTCGTAATTCAGGAACAGTTCATAGGTGAAATAGAGCCCCTTGGCGTCAACTCTCTTGTGCAGCTCCTGGGCCGCCATTTTGTGCGGGTTGAACCAGTGATTGCAATCCATGATGTAGGCCGCGGCCTTGGGAAAATCATGGACGAACTTGTATTGCGAGGCGGCACCGCCCAGCACCGAATAGATCGCCTTGGGTCGCACCTGCTGTTGCATCATGGTGCGCGCCAGAAGCACGTATTCATTATAATAGTCGGCCGGAATCACGATGTCCGGTTTCTCCGCCTTGATGCGCAGGACGATGTTGTTGAAGTCCAGATTGGGCGTTGGATGCTTCAGGACATCGATCACCTTTATGCCGATGCCGGGGAGCTGTTTCGTCAAAAGATTGGCGGTCCCGGTGCCAAAGGCCTTGTCCTCATGGACGATGATCGCGGTCTTGGCCGGTTCCCCCGCGGCGATGTTAATCTCGTTCAGCGCCTTGACAGCGGTACTGACGAAAACGCCGTAACCGGGGCTGAAGCGGAACGTGTTGGGCAGCCCGGCTTCGATGATGCGGTCATCGGTGCCGACATCGACGACATAGGGAATACCATGCTTCGCCGCCGCCTGGGTGGTGGCAAGGCAGATGAAGCTGGCATAGCCGCCGACAATGGCGCTGACCCCGTCCTCGTTGAATCTTTCGACGTCCGCGGCGCCGATATCGGGTCGCGACTGCGCATCGGCCAGGATGGCATCGATCTTGGCCCCGCCCAGGGACTTGATGCCGCCGGCTTTGTTGATGTCGCCGACCGCCATCATCGCGCCCATCCGGCCTTGGGTTCCGGAATAGGAAACCGCCCCTGTCACGGGGTGGATGATGCCGACCTTCACCGGCGCGGCGGCGCGCGCGATATGCGGCATGACGATGGTGCCGCTGGCGGCCGCAAGGCCGCCGGCCGCGGTCCCGGCAAGGAATTGGCGACGGTTCATCGGTAGGCGACGATCCTTCTTCGACATGTTATGGCTCCCTTCGGCGTTTGTTTAATCTTCGGCGCGAGGTGACTTGCGGCGGCTCAGCGTGCCAGATGGTGTGTCGACCGTCCTCGCTTCCCGACAGCGACATTGCGTATTGGTAACGGTCCGGGCGATAGAGCCCAGTGATGAATTCGACCGGCCGACCGCGCTGACCGCGGACGATCCGCGTGATCTTGAGGAGCGCCGACCCGATCTCGACGCCGAGATGTTGTGCCACCGGCGCATCGGCGAGCCGGGCGGAGATCACCTGATCGGCGCGAGAAACCTTGATCCCGGAGCGCGCCACCAACGACAGGAACGGCTTCGCGGCGAGATCGCGCCGCGTATAGCTGCGCCCGATCGCCTCGGGTACGTAGGTGGTGAGGTGGGAAAACGGCTCGCCATCGATGCGGCGAATCCGCACCGCACGCTGCACGGTTGCGCCGATCGAACAGGCGAGCGCCGCCGCGACCTCGGGTGAGGCCGGCGCATACCCGAATTCCAACAGCACGACCTTGGTCTTAATGCCCATGACGGTCAGGTTTTCGAGTAAACCCTCGATCGAGGCGCGCAGAGGCGGGGTTGGCGGTGCGGCGCGAACTCGGGTGCCGCGGCCGCGTTCCCGCACCACGAGACCTTCGGCCGCCAACTCGTCCAGCGCGCGCTTCGCCGTCACTCGCGACACGCCATAGCGCCGGGCCAATTCCTGCTCGCCGGGCAAATTCGATCCGGCCCCTACGGAGCCGTCGGCAATCCGCTCGCGCAAGATAACGTAGATCTGATGATAGAGCGGTGTCGGCAGCCGACTATCAACCGCCAGACCCGATTCAAGCCTTCGAACGATGTGGGTCGACAAGGTTGCCCGCCCCTAATAGCTTAATGTCAGTATAATAGGTCATTTGGCCGCTGCCGAGTCTTTTACGGCAGGCGGGCGCCAAGGCGCCGGAGGTCGGGATCGTCGATCCAACGCAAGAGCGAGCGCCGGCAAGCACCGTCACGGCGCGCCAGGTGAGACAGAGCATCAGGACATCACCGGCGCCCGCCCGAGGCGCGGCCGGTCCCGGATCGGTCGCAACGTCGGCGGGCGGCGCCGAGCATGACCACCGCGTCGATATCCGCTTCCGCGATCGGGTCGAGCGGTGGATCCGGTCATTCGCCGGACGACGATCGATCGGCTCAAGTCGACCCAAGAAAGCCATTAAGCGACCGGAGAGCCGATCCCGAAAGCGGTCGTCCGCTGGTCACGGTAAGCGGCTGCGGTTCCCGTCATCGGCGCATCTCGCCGATCTAGTGTCAGGTGGGGAGTGGGAGCGACGGGTCATGCCCCAAAGCGGTCATGGCGGCAGTCGTGCCGCGTCGACTGGACAGGCTCCATCCGATTAAGCCAACAGGATGAAATTTGGTTTGTACCGGAACGCCATATCTGGCAGAACGAGGATCAATCGTTGGAATCAAATTCCGGGCAGCAGAATTCAACACGGAAGGGGTAGGGATGGAACCGGCGCTGGAATTCGTCTTCCAAATCAAAGTGAATTTTGCCTCGCGCAATCAGATCGGGGAGTTGCCGAGCGGCGTGCGCCGCGGCTACACCCCCGCGGCCGGCGGCGAGATCACCGGGCCGCGGCTTCAGGGCCGGGTGGTGCCCAACAGCGGCGCCGACTGGGCCGGCTGGTGGCCCAACGGCGTTGTCGAGTTCAACGCGCAATATCTGCTTCAAGCCACGGACGACACGTTGATCGTGATGAAGAACCGCGGCTTCCGCCACGCGCCGCCTGATGTCCTGCGCCGAATGGAGGCGTTGGAGCCGGTCGACCCGTCGGAATATTACATGCGCCTTGCGCCCACCTTCGAGGCGCCGATCGGGCCGCATGACTGGCTCACCCGGACCGTTTTCGTCGGCTCTGCCGACCGTCGCGGCGACCACTCGATCTTTCGTTATTTCGCCGTGGTGTGATGCCGCGCGACGCGGCTTCAGTCCCCGAGACCGAGCCGTTCGATTACGTCATCGTCGGCGCCGGGTCGGCCGGGAGCGTGCTCGCGGCGCGGCTCAGCGAGGATGCGTCGGTTCGCGTCTGCCTCGTCGAAGCGGGACCGCCGGACCGCAGTCTCTTCATTCATGTACCGCTTGGTGTGATGGCGCTGATGAACCATCGGACCTTCAACTGGCGCTACTGGACCACGCCGCAGTTGGGCCTTGCCGGGCGGCAGATTTATATCCCGCGCGGGCGCGGTCTCGGCGGGTCGAGCTCGATCAACGGCATGGTCTATAATCGCGGCCATCCCTTCGATTACGACGATTGGGCGCGCGCCGGAAACACGGGCTGGTCCTATCGCGAGGTATTGCCCTATTTCCGCCGGTCGGAGAACAACGAGACCTGGCCCGATTCGCCCTATCACGGCGCGGGCGGACCGATGAACGTGACCCATCTCGATCGGTACAACCCCTTGTGCGAGGCGTTGTTCGCTGCTGCGGAATCCATGCAGATGCGCCGCACGGACGATTTCTGCGGCGTGGAGCAGGAGGGGTTCGGCATCCGCCAGGTGACGCAACGGGACGGGCGTCGGGAATCCGCCGCGACCGCCTATCTGACGCCGGTGCTGCGGCGCCCGAATTTGCGCGTCATGACCGGCGCGCTCGCTCATCGCGTGACGTTCTCGGGGCAGCGAGCGAGCGGCCTCCTGGCGACGGTCGGCGGCGCGGCGCGGCTCATTCCGGCGCGGCGCGAGGTCATTCTTGCGGCCGGCGCGATCGCTTCACCGCTGTTGCTGATGCGCTCCGGCATCGGCCCCGGCGAGGAGTTGCGCCGTCGCGGCATCGCGGTGCGCCACGATAGCCCCGGGGTCGGCGCCAATCTGCAGGATCACATCACCACCCCGATCCAATATTCCAGCCCGACCACCGTTCCCTATGGCCTGTCGGTGAAGACTGCGCCGTGGCTGGCGTGGAACGTGCTTCGCTACGCCCTGTTCCGGCGCGGGCTCTTCGCCAACAACATCCTCCATGCGGGCGGCTTCGTGCGCACCGATCCGGCGCTCGACCGGCCGGATATCCAGCTTATCCTGATGCCGGCCGCGCGCACCGCCAAGGGCACGATGGGTATTGGCCACGGCTATGGTCTCATCACAGTGCTGTTGCGCCCGGAAAGCCGCGGCCGGGTGACGTTGAGCGGCGCCGCACCCGATGCGCCGCCTGTCATCGATCCGAGCTTCCTCGACGATCCCGCCGATCTGGCGCCGTTGCTGCGCGGGGTGCGTCTTGCCCGGCGCTTACTCGAAGCACCGGCCTTCGCGCCCTATCGCGGCGAAGAACGGGCGCCGGGCGCGGCGGTCGTGAGCGACGATTCACTCGCCGACTATATCCGCGCGGCCTCGGCCACGGCCTTCCATCCGGTCGGTACCTGCCGCATGGGGGCGGATGACGGGGCGGTGATCGATCCCGAATTGCAGGTGCGGGGTGTCGACGGGCTGCGCGTCGTCGATGCCTCGATCATGCCGACCCTCATCGGCGGCAACACCAATGCGCCGGTTATTATGATCGCGGAAAAGGCGGCCGACATGATCCGCGGCTGGAAGCCGCTGGCGCCGGCAACCGGCATCGCCGTTGCAACGGAGCGCTGAGATCATGGCGGGCGCGGAAGGGGCCGGGACGGTCGTGCGCGCGACCCGGTTGCTGCAAACGCTGGCGGAGTTGCCGGACGGCGGCTCGCTGAAGGAGATTGCCCGGCGCACGGCGTTGCCGCCCAGTACCGCCCATCGCCTGTTGCAATTGCTGATGCAGCAGGGCTTTGTCGAGCGCGATGTCGACGGCCAGAATTATCAGACCGGACCGGAGCTGTTCCGCGTCGCCTCGCTGATCGCCAGCCAGTCGAGCCTGGTCGATCTGGCGCGGCCGTTCTTGCGTCGAGTGGCACAGGAATTCGACGAGATCTGCACCTTCGGCATTTACATCCCGGAAACCCGGCGCGCGACCACGATCGATCACATCCAATCGACCAACCCGTTGCAATATGGCTTGCAGCAATTCCAATCGACCAGCCTGCTGTGGGGCGCAATGGGGCGATCGATTCTGGCCTATCTGCCGGAGACCGAAATCGCGGCTTGTCTTGCGGAAGAAGGCCTCGCCCCGGGCACCGGCGCGCCGCCACCGCCGCCGTCGGTGTTGCGGCGCGAGCTCCGCCAGATTCGCGACCGAGGCTATACCTGCAGCGAAGGCCAGCGCATCAAAGGGGCAGTCGGCGTCGCCGCGCCGGTATTCCGCACGGATGGCCGCATTTTTGGCAGCCTGTGCGTGACCCTGCCGAAGCTGCGCTATACGCGGCACATGGCGGAGCGGCTGCCGCCTCTCGTGGTCGAGCAGGCGCGGGCTCTCAGTACCGTCTTGGGTAATCGTCGGTCGGCGGCGGCGGAATGAGGACCGCCGATCCATCCCCCATGACGGCGGATTTTGTCGTGATCGGCGCCGGATCGGCCGGCTGTGTCGTGGCGCGCCGTCTTGCCGACAGCGGCGCGAGCGTTCTTCTGATCGAGGCCGGGCCGCGCGACCGCCATCCGATGATCCATGTTCCGGCCGGGATGGTGAAGCTGCTCGACCATCCGCGACTCAATTGGAACTATGTGACGGAACCGGACGCCGCCGTCGCAAACCGCGCGATCCCGTGGCCGCGCGGCCGGGTGTTGGGCGGCACCAGCGCCATCAACGGCATGGCCTATGTCCGGGGCAATCCCGCCGATTTCGACCATTGGGTCCAGCTCGGCTGCCATGGCTGGAGCTATCGGGAGGTGTTGCCCTATTTCAAACGCTCCGAATCCTATCGCGGCGGCGACGATGCCTATCGCGGCCGCGACGGGCCGCTCGCGGTCGAGGATTACCGCACCATACTGCCGATCACCCACCGCTTCGTTGAGGCGGCGGCGCAGGCCGGCTTCGCGCGCACGACGGATATCAACGGCGACTGCCAGGAAGGCGTCGGCTATTCCCAGATGACGCGGCGCGGCCGCTGGCGTGCCTCGACCGCGCGCGCCTTTCTTGGCGGACCCCATCCGCATCTCGACATCGTGACCGGCGCTTTGGCGACGCGGCTGCTGTTCGAGGGCCGACGCTGCACCGGCGTCGCGTTTTTGCGCGACGGCGCGGTACGGCTCGCGCGCGCGGCGCGGGGGGTGATTCTCTCTGGCGGGGCCATCAACTCGCCGCAACTTCTGCAACTTTCCGGCATCGGCCCCGCCGCGCATCTTCGCGCAATCGGAATCGAGCCGGTCCTCGATCTACCCGGCGTCGGGGCCAATCTCGCCGACCACTATGCCGCACGCGTGTCGCATCGCGTCACGGGAACCCGAACGGCCAATGAATTGCGCCACGGCATCCGGCTCGCCGGCGAGGTGGTGCGCTGGCTGTTCAGCGGCGACGGCGCGTTGACCTTCGGCGTCACCACGGCGATGGTGTTCTGCCGCTCGCGTCCCGACCTGGCGAGCCCCGATCTTCAACTCCTTTTCACCCCGATCAGTTTCGATCAGGACCGGTTCGGCGCGTTGGAGACTCTGCCCGGCATGTCGATTTCGGTGTGCGCGACGCGTCCGGAAAGTCGCGGCACGGTCATGGCCGAGAGCCCTGATCCGCGCCAAAAACCGATCATTCACGCCAATTATCTCAATGTCGCGGCCGATCTCGACGCCATTGTCGCGGGTATGCGGGTGGCGCGGCGGATTTTTGCGGCGCCGGCGCTCGCGTCCCATAGCGTGGGGGAGACGCTGCCCGGCCCGGCTTGCGACGGCAACGTCGCCCTCGCCGCGTTCACGCGCGCCCAGGGCGGCACCGTCTATCATCCGGTCGGCACCTGCAAGATGGGCACCGACCCGATGGCAGTGGTCGATCCCCGCCTGCGCGTCCATGGCTGCGCGGGACTCCACGTCATCGACGCCTCGGTCATGCCGACCCTGACCACCGGCAATACCAACGCGCCGACCATCATGATTGGTGAAAAGGGCGCCGACATGGTGATCGAAGATGCGCGGGCCGGGGCGGCGGCTTAGCCGTTGCGCCGCCCCGCGCCATTTGATGATTTTTCTTCTATTCGAATGCAATTCCGGTAATCGGAATAAAGAAAACTGGGATGGACCGACGACGGATCGCGCCGCCCGTCGGGTAGGGAGGTCGGGCATGGCAGATGCCTTCATCTATGATGCGGTCCGCACGCCGCGTGGTCGCGCGCGCGGATTCCGAATACTATTTCCGCTGCGCGCCTGTGTTCGAGACGCCGCCGGGGCCGCATGACTGGCTGACGCGGCATGTGTTCGTCGGCTATGGTGCGCGGTTCGAGGACGGCAACCAAATCGGCTACTTCGTTGTGATGTGAGAAAAGCAGACTGGGAGAGGGACCATGAGACGTCACTTGGGGATCAATGGGAACTTGCCGCTGTGTGTGGTCGCGATCGCCGCGGCACTCAGCGTCGCGGCCGCGGGGCCTAGCTTTGCCGAGATCAAGGTCGGGATCAGCGCTCCCGCCACCGGTGTCGGGGCGGCCTTCGGCGTGCCGATGATGAAGGCGGTGAAGCTGCTGCCGAAAGAGATCGACGGTCAGCACGTCGAATACATCACGCTGGATAGCAATACCGATGCGACGAGGGCCGCAGCCAATGCGCGCAAGCTCGTGTCCGAGGATCATGTCGATGTTCTGATCGGCGACAGCACCACGCCCGCGACATTGGCCATGGTCACTGTCGCCGCTGACAGCAAGACGCCGCTGATCGCGCCCGCCGCCCCAGCGATTCTGGTCGAGCCGATGAACGCGGTCCACCGCTGGATATTCAAGGTGGTGCCGAATGACAACATCGGCGCCAGAACGATCATCCGCTATATGGTCCACCTGAAGGTGAAGACGCTGGGCTTCATCGGGTTCAACGACGCGTATGGCGAGGGTTGGCTCGATCTCCTCAAGAAGATGCTGCCGGCGCACCATATCAAGATCGTCGATACTGAATTCTATAATCGCACCGATACCAGCGTAACGGCGCAAGCACTGAAGCTGACGGTGGCGCATCCCGATGCCGTGTTTGTCGCTTCCGGCGGCACACCTGCCATCGTGCCGGCGCACGATCTGCGCGCACGCGGCTATAAGGGGCCGATCCTTCAGACACACGGGGTCTCGACCCCGGTCTTCATCAATCGCGGCGGCAAGGATGTCGACGGCACCGTGTTCGCCGGCGAACCCTTCATCATCGCGAAGGATCTGCCCGATTCAAGCCCGTTCAAGAAGCCGGCGCTTGATTTCATCGCGCGCTACAAGGCGATGTATGGCAAGGTGCCGCCGATTATGGCCGCCAATATGCTCGATGCGGTGACGCTGCTGGCGGCGGCGGTGCCGACGGCGCTGAAGGATGGCAAACCCGGGACAGCCGCGTTCCGCGCCGGCCTGCGTGATGGCATGGAGCACGTAAAGGACCTCTATCTCAGCAACGGCCTCTTGACCAATACGCCGCAGAATCATGCCGGATTCGACCCACGCGGTTCGTTCCTGGTCGAGGTCAAGGATGGCGGCTTCCATCTTCTCAAGTTGAAATAGCGGTGCGCGCCGGATCGGGGCGTTGCTGCCATCGCCCCGGTCCCGCGGCGATCGGCGGGGCGGAATAGCGCATCCCTCAAGGTATCCGCAGTGGATAGCACGATTCTGCTTGCGCTGATTCAGGACGGGCTGGTCAACGGCGCGATCTATGCGCTGCTCGGGATTGCCCTGGTCCTGGTGTTCCTGGTCACGCGCGTAATCCTCATTCCACAAGGCGAGTTTGTCGCCTTCGCCGCGCTGACCCTCGACCAGCTTCAGCGCGGCGACCGCCCCGGCACAGCCGGCCTTCTGGTCGCGCTGGGCGTCGCTGCCTTCGTCATTGACAGTGCGCGGTTGCGGCGACGGATCACGCGGGCATGGCTCCTGCGCCATATCGCTTCCGACCTCATCCTTCCCGGCGTCGTCTTCGCGCTGGTGGCGATGGTGGCAAGCCATAAGCCGGGACCGGCGCTTGCGAGTTTGCTGACCTGTCTCCTCGTCGCACCGGCGGGCCCCTATATCTACCGGCTTGCCTTCCAGCCCTTGCAGCAAGCCTCTTCCCTCGTGCTTCTCATCGCGGCGATGGGCGTGCATCTGGCGCTGTCGGTGATGGGGCTCGTGTTCTTCGGCCCCGAAGGTTTCGAGTCGCCATCCTTTTCGGACGCTTCGTTCACGCTGCGGAATGTCGAAATTTCAGGCCAGGACGTCATCATGATCGGGGTATCGCTGGTGATCATGCTGGTGCTGTGGCTGTTCTTCGAGCGCACCCTTTACGGCAAGGCCCTGCGTGCGGTCGCGGTCAATCGCACCGGGGCGCAACTTGTTGGCGTACCGATCGCGATGGCGGGCGAGATTGCATTCGCGCTGGCGGGGCTCATCGGCGCGGTCTCGGGTATCCTGATCGCGCCGGTGACGATGGTCTATTACGACAGCGGCTTCCTCATCGGGTTGAAGGGCTTCGTTGCGGCGCTCATCGGCGGCATCGCGAGCTATCCGCTGGTGGTCGCCGGCGCCTTCGCCGTCGGGATCGTACAGTCCTTCGCGGCCTTCTGGAACAGCGCCTTCACCGAAGTCATCGTGTTCATGATCCTCATTCCCGTGCTGCTGCTGCGGTCGCTTCGCGCGCCGACGGTCGATGAGGAAGAAGAATGAGCCGACGCACGCGTAATAGCGTCATCGGCGCGTTGGCTTTGTTGTCGCTGGTGGTGCCGGTGCTGCCGGTGCTGCCGCAATTCGACGTGGTGCTGTTGATTTATATCGGGCTCTCGGCGCTGGTTGCGCTCGGCCTGGTGCTGCTGACCGGGATCGGCGGCATGACGTCGTTCGGCCAGGCCGCGTTCGTCGGCTTTGGCGCCTATACCAGCGCCGTGCTGACGACGGCGGGCGGCATCTCGCCCTGGCTCGCGCTGCCGGCCGCCCTTGCGGTGACGGCCGCGGGTGCGCTCGTCATCGGCGCGATCACGGTGCGGCTGTCTGGGCATTACCTGCCGCTGGGCACGCTCGCCTGGGGCATCAGCATCTATTATGTCTTCGGCAACAGCCCGGCGCTTGGCGGCCATAATGGCGTTCTCGGGATTCCGCCGTTGTCGCTGGGCGGTTGGGCGCTGACCTCGCCGCGCCCATTCTATGTCGTGACTTGGATTGCGCTTGCGCTTGGGGTCGTGACGGCGATCAACCTTCTCGATAGCCGCGCCGGCCGCGCGATCCACGCGCTGCGTCGCGGCAAGGCGGCGGCGGAAGCGTTCGGCGTCTCGATCGCCCGGATGAAGCTGGCCGTGTTCGTCTATGCCGCCTTGCTCGCCGGTCTTTCCGGCTGGCTCTATGCTCACTTTCAGCGCACCGTCAGCCCCGGTGCGTTCAGCATCAATGCCAGCATCGACTATCTGCTGATGGCGGTGGTTGGCGGCACCGGCCAGATCATCGGTGCCACCCTGGGGGCGGGCGTGGTGACGCTGCTGCAGAACTGGCTCCAGGATCTGCTGGGCAATGCCGGGACCTATGTCAATGTTGTCTACGGCGTGCTGCTGCTTGTCATTCTCCAGGTCGCGCGGGGCGGGGTATGGCCGCTTATCGCGGCATGGTTGCCGGCGACCGCGCCGCGGCCGATCGAGCGCGCGGCCGGGCCAATCATCAAGCCGCGTCCGGTGAATGGGCTTCAGGGCGTGCTGCTCGACCTGCGCGGCCTGCGCAAATTGTTCGGCGGGCTCGTTGCCGTCGATGATGTCAGCTTCACGGTCGGCACCGGCGAGATCGTGGCGCTGATCGGTCCCAACGGTGCCGGCAAGAGCACGACATTCGATCTTATTACCGGCTTTCGGCCGGCGAGCGGCGGGCACATCCTGTTCGAGGGCGCTTCGCTCGATCGCGCCTCGCCCCAGAAGGCGGCGCGGCACGGTATCGCCCGTACGTTTCAGCATGTGAAGCTGGTGCCGGAAATGTCCGTCCTCGACAATGTCGCGCTCGGCGCGCATCTCCATGGGCGTGCCGGGGTGCTATCCGCGATCCTGCGGCTCGATCGCGCGGAGGAACGGAAGCTGCGTGCTTTTGCCGCCCAGCAGGTTGAGCGGGTCGGGCTCGGCCCGGAGATGTTTCGCCCCGCTGGCCATCTGGCGTTCGGCCAGGCCCGCATCATGGAAATCGCCCGCGCGCTGTGCCTTGATCCGCGTCTCCTGATGCTGGACGAGCCGGCGGCGGGTTTGCGTTCGCAGGAGAAGGAGAATCTGGCGGCGCTGCTCCGCGAGCTGCGTGCCGAGGGTATGAGCGTGCTACTGGTCGAGCACGATGTTGAATTCGTGATGGGGCTGGCCGATCGGGTCGTGGTGCTCGATTTCGGCAGGAAGATCGCCGAGGGGCTGCCCGCGTCGATCCGCGTCGATCCCGCGGTCATCGAGGCCTATCTCGGCGGCGTCGAATGACCGGCCCGCTTCTCGAAATCGATGCCGTGTCGGTCGCCTATGGCAAGGTCGTCGCGGTCCATGAATTGTCGTTGCGCATGGATGCCGGAACCATCGTCACGGTGATCGGGGCCAATGGCGCGGGCAAGACTACGCTGCTCAATGCCGTCATGGGACTGCTGCGTTCGTCCGGGCGGCTTCATTTCGCCGGCCGGAACATCGGCGGCCTGCGCGTCGAAGAGCGTGTCGCCGCCGGCATGGCGCTGGTGCCCGAGCGGCGTGAGCTGTTTGCGACCATGTCGGTCGAGGACAATCTGCGCCTCGGCGGGTTTCGCACCGGGCGCCGCGCCATCGCCGAAAAGCTCGGCGAGACCTATCGGCGCTTCCCTCGTCTGGAGGAGCGACGCCATCAGTTCGCCGGCACGCTGTCGGGCGGCGAGCGCCAGATGCTGGCGCTCGGTCGGGCGTTGATGTCGCAGCCGCGTCTCCTGATGTTGGACGAACCCAGCCTCGGTCTTGCGCCGCGAATCGTGCGCGACAGCTTCCGCATCATTGCGGAGTTGCGGGATACCGGCGTCTCGATTCTGCTGGTCGAGCAGAATGCGCGCGCCGCGCTTGCCGTCGCCGACTACGGCTATGTCGTGGAGCGCGGCCGGATCGTGCTTGAGGGCGAGGCGCGGATGTTGGCGCAGGATCGGCGGGTGATCGAGCGCTATCTTGGCCTTGGAGGTGGGACATGAATGGCTCGTCCCCGATCCGGCAGATTCGTCTCGGCCCGCGAAATGTCGCGGCAAGCCATCGTCCTGATGGCAGCATCACGCTTCGCTCGCCGCACGAACTTGGCCGCTATCCGGTCAATTTGACCGACCGTCTCGTTGCCGCCGCGACCGCGCATCTCGATCGGACCCTGTTCGCGGCGCGTGACACTAACGGGGCCCGGCGGGAACTCAGCTATGACGCGGCATTGCGGACGGCACGTGCCATCGGCGCGGCATTCCTCGCGCGCGACCTGTCGGCGAAACGGCCGGTCGTGATTCTGTCGGGCGCCGGCATCGAGCATTTGCACGGTCGCGTGCCATGATGATGCCATCAGGCCGGACGACATCGCGAAATTCATTTTCACCACTGATTCGCCGGGCGTGCTAAAGGGTGCGATCAACACTCATCGCATGCGGTGTTGCGTTGAGGAGATGCTGGTGACAGCGATGCCGCCGCTCGCCGCGGCACCGGTCCTGTTGTCGTGGCTGCCCTGGCATCACGGAGTTGAAGGCGCTCGAAGACGGCGTGTGGAAGACGCGCATCATGGCCTGGGGCTCGCGTCCATCTCCGAGGCCCGCGCCAGCGCCTGCGTGTCGATGTACTCCCGGATGGTCGTCAGCTTGCCGTCCTGGACGGTAATGGCGAAGACGAAATGGTCCTCGAACGTCCTGTTCGTGGCTTTGACTCTCCCCGTAGCGAAACCGACGACCAGAACCCGGTCTCCCTGCGCTACGAACTCCCGGGGTTCCGTGGACGTTTCTATCGTCTTGGATGCCGTCTCAAGCAGATCCGCCAACCCCGCGTGCCCGCGGTGCGTACCGGCCAGCGGCCAGTCCTCCCCCGGAATGATCCACTCGATAGCTTCGGCAGTCAGCGCCAGCAGACCCTCCCTGTCGCCGCGGCCGATCGCGGCGAAGAAGTCCTTCA
>JBOHLV010000004.1:0-20971 GCA_050729815.1 Allostellaceae bacterium | reverse complement strand
GTCGGACGAGAGTTCATCGCCCGATGTTGAAGCTCCCCCGCCGCCGCGCGCCCCCGGCGGCGCCCGGCGGCCGTGGTCGGCGCCGACCTTGACCATCGGTTCGACGGGGAACTCGCAGAGTTTTAAGTCTTTTCCGTTTCCTGAAACCTTAGCCCTTGGTCCGGCGTCGTAAGATCGCCGCAGGATTCCGCACCGCCCGGCGGCGACGAGCGGCGCTGCATTGGGATAATGTCAGCCGCGGAACCCCATCGCCACGATAGAGGTTGCGACGAATAGCGGCTGGCCGGCCGGCGCAATGCCGGCGCGAAATTGGCCAAGCAGCGCCGATGACCATCCCGCTTTGGTTCATAAGCGTCCTATATGTATATGAAACGGAAGAGCGATCGAGGATGCGCTTGTCGGAGAATTTTGTTACTCTGTCGTTTCCCAAAGTCGTAAGAGATATTTTCTCTAAAACGGAGAATCGATGATGTGTCCCAAATCGACCCACGCGTCGGACGAGAGTTCATCGCCCGATGTTGAAGCTCCCCCGCCGCCGCGCGCCCCCGGCGGCGCCCGGCGGCCGTGGTCGGCGCCGACCTTGACCATCAGTTCGACCGGGAACTCGCAGAGTCCTAAGTTTCCGATCATAGATGAAAACACGTTTGCTGCTGGTCAGGCGTCGTAAAATCGCCTGCAGGATTCCGCACCGCCCGGCGGCGACGAGCGGCGCCGCATTGGGATAATGTCGGCCGCGGAACCCCATCGCCACGATAGAGGTTGCGACGAATAGCGGCTGGCCGGCCGTGGGCTTCGCGGCCCGTCATCCCTGCTTTCGCCGCCGGGAGCAACGAATCGCGGAAGTCGCAATAGTAGGAAATTGCCCACGTCCCTGCCCATAAAATTGATGGGAATTTCTGTTGACTCGGACTTCCTGTGGGCGTATCTCAGTCGCCTAACCGGGCCCCACAAAGGGCGGCCCGGACCAAACCGAGGGACGCAGTAGAATTGACGACCGAAGCACTGTTGCGTGAAATTTCCGATTATTGCCGCCGCGTCGGCATGGCCGAATCGACCTTTGGCCGCCTCGCCGTCAATGACGGCAAGCTGGTGAGCCGGCTTCGCACCGGCGCCTCCGTCACCATCGACACCATGGAGCGGGTCCGCGGCTTCATCGGCCAGAACGGCGAGAATCTGCACCGCCGGTCCAAGGTCAAGGCGGCGAGCAATGCCCCCCCGACCATCGCCGATACCAAGGGCAACGGCGCCGCCGGCCCCGAGGCGGATGGCGAGCACAATTTCCGCTTCTATGACAACCGCCAGAAATATCTTTCCTTCGTCAATACCTGTAGCGAGAAGCAGGTGGTGGCGCAGCGCGTCGCCCTGGAACTCGACAGCCTTCATCCGCGGCCGCCGGCGGTGCGCGTGTTTGATGCCGGCATCGGCGACGGCACCGTGCTGACCCGCGTCATGCGTGCCATGCACAACCGCTTTGCCGCCATGCCGTTCTATATCGTCGGCAAGGAGATCAGCCTCGAGGATGTCCGCCTCGCCCTCGACAAGATGCCGGACCGGTTCTATGAGCATCCGGCGACGGTGCTCGTCATCACCAACATGTTCTATGCCGAGGCGCCGTGGCTGACGCCGAACTCTGTCAATGCGGCGGCCAGCCTCGTCTGGCACGAGGTCGCGCTCGCCGGCTCGACCGCGCATGATTTCGAGCGCCAGATCGGCGATCTCGAACCGTTCCTGATCGAGAACTGGCGCACCCGCGTCAGCAAGCTGTCCGGCAACCCGCTTTATGAAAAGCCGGTGGTGCTGGTGCTCTATCGCGAGGATTACAAGTTCCTCCTCGATCAGTCGCGGCCGCGGCGCGGCGCGGCCCGGGCCGATTACGACCTCGTCATCGCCTCCCAGCCCTATCGTGCCCGTGCCGGCACCGAGTTCAAGGCGAAGAAGGTGATCGCGCCCTTGGCACGCGCCTTGGGGCCCGGCGGACGGCTGATCGCCATCCATTCCCATGGCGACGATCCCGGCCTCGACATCATTCGCAAGGTGTGGCCGGGCGAGAGCCCGTTTCATACCGACCGCCACGCGCTCCTCCGCGCGACCAAGGAGGAACTCGGGCCCGCCGGCCGCGACCTCAATTTCAATGCCTATGCCGACAGCCGCGCCCTCTTCAAATACGAGATGCACACCCTGCCGACCGAGATCGGCACCTCGATCGGCACCTCGACCTTGTTCGCGGCCTGGAACGCCGCGATCTATGTGGCGCAGATCGAGGACCAGCGATTGCAAGAGGTGATGAACAGCACCGCCTATCTCGACGCCACGAAGGATGTGCTGCATGAGCATGGCGGCCTGTGGTTTTGGGACGAGTCCTTCGTGATCTCGCGCAAGCGGGATTTGGGTTAGCCAAGGTTGAGATCAGGCGCGCGGCAACCGGCCACGCGCCTAACAGGAACCAATTCGGGAGCAACGGACGTGAGCAAGCGCGATTTCATCTTCACCAGCGAATCAGTTTCGGAAGGCCATCCGGACAAATTGTGCGATTGCGTCTCCGATGCCGTCGTCGATGCCTTCCTCGGCGCCGATCCGATGTCGCATGTCGCGTGCGAGACGCTCGCCACCACCAACCATGTGGTCCTGGCGGGCGAGGTGCGCGGTCCCGCCAGCGTCACCAAGGACAATCTGATCGATATCACCCGCCAGGTGATCAAGGATATCGGCTATGAGCAGGAGGGCTTTCACTGGCACCGGGTCGATATCGACTTCCTGCTCCATTCGCAATCGACGGACATCGCGCAGGGCGTCGATGCCGCCGGCAACAAGGATGAAGGCGCCGGCGACCAGGGCATCATGTTCGGCTATGCCTGCAATGAGACGCCGGACCTGATGCCGGCGCCGATCTATTATGCCCACGAGATTCTGCGGCTGATGGCGGCTGATCGGCATGCCGGCAAGGCGCCGCTCCTCGGTCCCGATTCGAAGAGCCAGGTCAGCCTCCAATATGTCGACGGCAAGCCGATCAAGGCTACCTCGGTCGTGGTCTCGACCCAGCATGACGGCTCGATCGACCAGGAAAAGGTGCGCGAGATCGTGCGGCCCTATGTGATGAAGGTGCTGCCCCAGGGCTGGATGTGCGACGAGGAGTATTTCTACGTCAACCCGACCGGGCGCTTCGTCATCGGCGGACCCGACGGCGATTGCGGCGTCACCGGACGCAAGATCATCGTCGATACCTACGGCGGCTCGGCGCCCCATGGCGGCGGCGCGTTCTCGGGCAAGGACCCCTCGAAGGTCGATCGCTCGGCCGCCTATGCCGCACGCTATCTTGCGAAGAACGTGGTCGCGGCCGGCCTTGCCGAGCGCTGCACCATCCAGCTCGCCTATGCCATCGGCGTGTCGAAGCCGCTCTCCGTCTATATCAACACCGACGGCACCAGCAAGGTCGACGAGGACAAGCTGGTGAATGTGCTGCAACAGCTCATGGATCTCTCGCCGCGCGGCATCCGCACCCATTTGGCCCTCAACAAGCCGATCTATCGCCGCACCTCGTCCTATGGCCATTTCGGCCGCAAGCCCGAGGCGGATGGCGGCTTCTCGTGGGAGAAGACCAACCTTGTCGATCAGTTGAAGGGGGCGTTCTAAGCACTGACTTTTCCCCCGTCGTCCCCGCGCGAAGCGGGGACCCAGGGCGGGTGACGCGCGGTTGCCCCTGGACCCCCGCTTTTGCGGGGGTGACGACGAACTGAAACCTGTCGCGCGGTAGGAGCCACCATGCCCGTCGCATCCGAATACAAAGTGAAGGACCTCGCGCTCGCCGAATGGGGCCGCAAGGAGATCAACATCGCCGAGACCGAGATGCCCGGCCTCATGGCGACGCGCCGGGAATACGGGTCATCGAAACCCTTGAAAGGCGCGCGCATCGCCGGCTCGCTCCATATGACGATCCAGACCGCGGTGCTGATCGAGACCTTGAAGGAACTCGGCGCCGATGTCCGCTGGGCTTCCTGCAACATCTATTCGACCCAGGATCATGCGGCCGCGGCGATCGTCGTCGCCGGCACGCCGGTGTTCGCGGTGAAGGGCGAGAGCATCGAGGAATATTGGGACTATACCCACAAGATCTTCGAATGGGGCGATGGCGGCACGCCGAACATGATCCTCGACGATGGCGGGGACGCGACCCTGCTCGTCCATCTCGGCATCAAGGCGGAGAACGATCCCTCAGTGATCGCGAAGCCGACGAGCGAGGAAGAGGAATATCTCTTCGCCGCGATCAAGAAGCGCCTCAAGGAGAAGCCCGGCTGGTATGCGAAGGTCGGCACCGCGATCAAGGGCGTCTCCGAAGAGACCACCACCGGCGTCCATCGCCTCTATCAGATGGAAAAGGAAGGCCGGCTCCTGTTTCCAGCGATCAACGTCAATGACAGCGTGACGAAATCGAAGTTCGACAATCTCTATGGCTGCCGCGAGAGCCTCGTCGACGGCATCAAGCGCGCGACCGACGTCATGATGTCGGGGAAGGTCGCGCTGGTCGCCGGTTATGGCGATGTCGGCAAGGGCTCGGCGGCGAGTCTGCGTAATGCCGGCGCTCGCGTCATGGTGACGGAGATCGATCCGATCTGCGCGCTCCAGGCGGCGATGGAAGGCTATCAGGTCGTGACCATGGAAGAGGCGGCGCCCGTCGCCGATATCTTCGTCACCGCGACCGGCAATCTCGATGTCATCACTATCGACCATATGCGGGCGATGAAGGACCGCGCCATCGTCTGCAACATCGGCCATTTCGACAATGAGATTCAGGTCGCGACCTTGAAGAATCTCAAATGGGACAACATCAAGCCCCAGGTCGACGAGATCGAGTTCCCCGACGGCAAGCGCATCATCCTCCTGGCCGAGGGGCGGCTCGTCAATCTCGGCTGCGCCACCGGGCATCCGAGCTTCGTCATGAGCGCCTCCTTCACCAACCAGACGTTGGCGCAGATCGAGCTCTTCACCAACCCCGGCAAGTACGAGAAGAAGGTCTATACCCTGCCGAAGCATCTCGACGAGAAGGTGGCGCAGTTGCACCTCGCCAAAGTCGTCGCCCATCTGACCAAGCTGACGGCGAAACAGGCGGCCTATCTCGGCGTCTCCGACCAGGGCCCCTTCAAGGCCGATCAATACCGGTACTAGCCCGCTTGTCCCCTCTCCCCCCGTGTCAGGGGGAGAGGGCAGGGTGAGGGGGCGCCGCGACCATGAGCGACATGAACCTTTCCGCCGCCATCATCGACCGGCTCGCCGGCGCATCGCTTGAATTGATGCCGCGTGACAAAGCCGCGGTCGATCGCTGTGTCGAGCGCGCGGCGCCCGGGACCGAGGTGTTCATTGCCCGCGTGCCGGGCGATGAACACGGCGCCACGGTCGCGACCGCGACGCTCTTGCGCAGGGCCGGGCTCGAACCGGTGCCGCATGTTGGCGCGCGGTATCTCGAAGATGAAGGCGTCGCCGCCGAGGTCGTCGCGCGGCTGGCCGGCGAGGCCGGGGTGCGGCGCGTGCTGTGCATTGCCGGAGATATCGACCGCGCCGCGGGGCCGTTCGGTGCCGCCGCCGACCTCATCGCGACCGGCCTCTTCCAGAAGCACGGTATCGCCCGCGTCGGCATCGCCGGCTATCCCGAGGGCCATCCCAAGATTTCCGCCGAGGCGCGCGCCGCCGCGATGACAAGGAAGCTCGCCCTCCTCGCCGATCAAGGCATCGAGGCCCAGATCGTGACGCAATTCTGCTTCGAGTCGGAACCGATCCTCGATTTCGTCGCGGGGCTGCGCGCGCGCGGCGTTGCGGCGCCGATCCGCGTCGGCCTTGCCGGTCCGGCCAGCGTCACGACCCTCGCCAAGTTCGCAATGCGCTGCGGCGTCGGCAATTCACTGCGGGTCCTGACGAGCGGCCGCGGTGTGACCCGGCTTCTGACCGAGGCGGGACCGGAGTCGCTGGTCGCCGCGCTCACCCGCGCCGCGCCCGATATCGCCACCTTGCACTTCTATACCTTTGGCGGCGTCGCCAAGACCGCCGACTGGCTGAATGCCGTCCGCGCCGGCCATTTCACCCTGACGGGCGACGATAGCGGCTTCAAGGTCCGACGCTAGCGGCTCAAAGACAGGGTGCGGTGCAGGAAGCGGCGCGATAGGCGCCAGCGCGACCCGACCATTTGTAATCGAGGTGCGGGCTTGGCGCCTGCGTGATAAGGGCGCGTCGCAGGGTTATCTCGAAGGGCGGATGCCGGTCGCGGCGAAGGGTCAGCCTCACCGGGCCGCCGACTACGCCGTTCATGCGGGCTTTCAACGCGCGCGCCGCAAGGCCCGCCACCGGATGGCCGTCGATCGCGACGATGACATCGCCCGGTGCGATCCTCGCCTCAGCCGCCGGACCGCCGACGATCACGGACTGCACCACGATGCCGGCTTTCGCGATGCGATAGTCAATCCCGATCCCGACGATTTCCATCCAGGCCCGCTTCACCGGGTTCCAGTGGCGCGCCTTGGCGATCAAGTCGAAATGCCCCGCCGTGCGATTGCGTGAGACGATAAGGAGGTTCGATTCATCGGTGATATCGTGGTCGCGGGTGCCGTCGGCATGCCAGTCGCCGGCAATGTTGCGGTAAACCGACATCGGCGCCGCCAGCATTTGATGCAGCACGCCGCGCTCGATCGCGAACAGCAGGAGCGCGGAATAATTCGAGCCGCCACCAGAATAGCCATACATCCAGCCGACGCGGAGGCCGAACGCCGCCTCGCCGGGCGCAATACGATAGCGCGCGAGATCGAAGCGTTCGAAGCGCTGCGGCGTGCCGTCGCCGAGATCGTCCGGCGCCGGCATGTCGGTCAAATCCCAATCGACCTTGCCGGCGACCGGGCCAAGGCGGGCGATGAGATGTGGCGCCGTTCCCGGCCGCGCCGCGATGACGCCGAGATAGAGCTTGAGCGGCGGCGCGTTGGCGTCGCCTTCAGCGCAGACCGGATCGTCCGGATCGAACGCCGCGCCGCCGGTACAGACGATCGCGGCATAACGGTCCTTGCCGCCTTCGGGCCAGGGCTTGGCGCCGACCAGTGTCGGCTTCGCGTGATCCCCGGCAGGCCGCAGCAAGTCAATGATCGCCGGTGCCGTCAGCGCCGATGGCAGCCGCACGCCGAGCCCGTCCGGTCCCTTCTTCCCCACCATTTGCTGCGCCCAATAGGATTTGGCCTCCGGACTCGTCAACTGGCCTGGCACCTGGCCAAGGGAATGGACCGTCTTCGCCCAGGCTGGCGCGACGATGGCCGGCGCGATGAAGGCCAGCGCCGCGACGGCGCAAAAGACCGTGCGAACGATACGGCGTGTCGTCATTTTTGCGACTTCCAAGTTCCCTGCCTGCCGGCCTCAGCGATTGGTCCAGGGCCGGCGCGGCGCCTCCTCGCGGCGCATGCGGCGCACCGCGGCGTCGAACTGAAGTTCGGCGATTTTGTCCGTCTCCTCGAACTTGGCATGGGTGCGCGCGGTTTGGCGCAGCACCTCGTCCGAGAGCCGAATGTCCGGCCCGGCGATCGCCGCCGCCGCGCATTGCGCCTCGCAGGCGCGCTCCAAGGTCCATAGCAGGCGATAGGCGCGCGGGATGTCCGGCCCGACCACCAAGAGGCCGTGATTGCGCAGGATCAGCACGTCCTTGTCGCCCAAGGCCGCGACCATGCGCGGCCGTTCGTCAAGCTCGGTCGCGACGCCCTCGAAATCGTGATAGCCGACATGGCCCCAAAGTTGTGCGCCATAGAAATTGTCATGGCTCAACCCCGCTTCCTTCGAGGCGACGGCGAGGCCGGCGGTGGTATGAACGTGCATGACGCAATGGGCGTCGGCGCGCGCCTCATGGATCGCGCCATGGATGATGTAGCCGGCGACATTGATGGGATAGTCGGAAGGACCGACGATATTGCCGTCGATATCGACCTTGACCAGATTCTCGGGCGTCACCTCGTCATAGGTGAGGCCGAACGGGTTGAGGAGATAATGCTTCGCCGCGCCGGGCAGGCGCATCGTGATGTGGTTGAAGATCGCCTCGACCCAGCCGTTGAAATGGAAGAGGTTGTAGCAATCGGCAAGCTGGCAGCGCAGCGTCCATTCCCCGGGGGGCATGCCGCGCGGCGCCTCGGGCAGCTCGTCGAGCCAGGATTGGGTCATCGTCATCGCGTCCTCCACGAAATTCCCGCCAAGTTGCGCGGTAAATTAGCGCCAAACCACCAAGGCACCAAGGCACCAAGAATTATTTCGAGCCTTCGTGTCTTTAATATCTTGGTGGTTCAAATTTTTGCTTCCTGTTTTTTCACTTCCGCCGCGATCCCGGTCCAGCGCTTGACGGTGCCCGTGTCGAGGCCGAAGAGGTCGAGTGCGCGGCCGACGCTTTGCGTCACCATCTCGTCGATGCTTTGGGGGTTGGCATAGAAGGCCGGCACCGGCGGCGCGACGATCGCCCCCATCTCGGTCAGTTGCAGCATGGTCCGCAGATGCCCGGCATGGAGCGGCGTCTCCCGCACCATGAGGACGAGCCGCCGGCGCTCCTTCAAGGTGACGTCGGCGGCGCGGGAGAGCAGCGATGCCGTCACCCCGGACGCGATCTCCGCCATGGTCCGCACCGAACATGGCGCCACCAGCATGCCTATCGTCTGATAGGAGCCGCTGGCGATCGCGGCGGCGATGTTGCCGCGATCATGGACGACATCGGCAAGGGCGCGGATTTCGGCAAGGGCGAGGCGCGTCTCCTGCGCGATCGTGATCGCCGCCGCTGCCGACAGGACGAGATGCGTCTCGATGCCGAGCGGGCGCAGCAATTCGAGCGCGCGAATGCCGTAGATCGCGCCCGATGCGCCGGTGATGCCGATGACGAGGCGGGGAGGGGATGCGGCCATATCGTTCCTTCGCCTTCCATCCTCGCCCGCCCGCGCGCGCGGCGCAACCGCCGTGCCGGCCGCTCGCCCGATAGAAATTCGACGTCCGTCAGCGTCCCGGCGGGAAGGCGCCGTCGGGCGTCAGGCCCAGCATCGAACGTCCGGCAAAGATGATATTGGTCGGCCCGACAACGGCGTGCTGCGATACCATGTGAACGTCGCGAAAGCAGCGTTCGAGCCGGCTGGTGGCGTAGATCGAATTGGCGCCCGCGGCGCCGAACATCAGATCGGTCGCCTTGATCGCGTTCTGCACGGCGGTGGCGCACGCGAGCCGGTTCATCGCCGCGAGATCGAACGGCACCGGCCGGCCGGCCGACAGCAGCGCCCACATCTCGCCGATCGTCTCCATCAGAAAGGCGCGGCCGGAGCGCAACAGCCCCTCGGCCTCACCGACTTTGTTCTGCACGACATCCTGTTGCGCCAAGAGGGATTGCATCCGGCTCGGCTTCTTTTCGCCGGCGAGGCGGATGAAGCTTTCGATGGCGTCGCGCGCGATACCGAGTGCCACCGCCGAGACGTTCGGACCCCAGATATTGGGAATCTGTGTGCTGTAAAGCGGCCCCGGCTGCACCGGCGGCGCGCCGACCGAGGTAAAATGATAGGCTTCGGGCACGAAAATGTCGGTACATTGGAAATGATTGCTGCCGCTGCCGCGCAATCCCGCCGAATACCAGGTGTCGAGCAGCTCGCAATCGGAGATCGGCACGAAGAAGGCATTGGGTTCGGGCGCGCCGTCGCGGCCGAGCTTGGGCTTGCCATCCGCGCCATAGATGAAGCATGCCGTCACCATCCAATTGGCATGGTGACAGCCGCTGGCCAAGGGCCATTTCCCGTTGATGCGATACCCGCCGGGAACTACCGTCGCACGGCCGGCGCTCGCAAGGATGGTGCCGGCGATGACGCTGCTGGGGTCGGCCGAAAAAATGCCGCGCGCGGCGCGCTCGTTCATGAACCCCCAGAGGATCGCAGTGTTGCCGCCGATCATCACGTTCCAGCCGGCCGCGCCGTCCTGGCGCGCGACTTCCTCGGTCACTCGAACCATGGTGGCGATGTCGACCTCGGCGCCGCCATAGGCACGCGGCACCCAGAGATGAAACAGGCCGGCGTCGCGCATCGCCTCGAACACGGGCCGCGACAATCGGCGCGCCTGCTCGCCTTCGTCACGATATTGCGCGATCAGCGGCGCCAGTTGGTGGGCGCGCGCCACCCACTCGTCGGCACCGACTCGCGCGTTACGCCAATCTCCCTCCGGCATGGCCGAATGACTCCCCGATTGCTCCAGCGCGCGTCCGGCATATCGCGAAAAAAACTGCGAAGCAATTGAAAGATGATATCGATATGATGCTCTACCGCGTGCCGGACGTTTTGCGACGGCGGCGAGGCCAACGGATCGTGCCCGAACCAGCCGCGCCACCACGAGCGCCTTGACCCTGCGCCCGCGCGCAAAGATAATTGGGGTGACGAACTATTCTCGGCAAATGCCCGATGGAGGGTGCGGATGAGTGACGTGAAAACGGTGTTCGGCTCGCTCGCCAATTACCAGAAGGGCGGGGTCGCGATCATCAATGACGACCCAAGAAATTATGTCTTCTCCAACGTCTTCGAAGTGGCGGAAAAGTCAAAACCTTATGAGCGCGTCGCCGTCGGCAAGAATTTTAAATATGTCATCGAATGCGTGCGCGCCGAAGGCCAATCCCCGTGGTACGCCTGCGCCCATGACGAATTCGCCCTGGTGCTCGATGGCGAGGTCGAAATCCGCCTGGTGAAGCCGCTAAAGCCGCTGGTCCCTGAGGACAAGGAAGGCGCGATCCCGCTCGAGGCCGCGCCCGATGGCTGCAAGATGGGCCGCGTCGTTGCCCGCCGCGGCCATATGACGCTGTTGCCCAAGGGCGCCGCCTATCAGTTCGCCGCCGCCAAGCCCGCGGTCATGACCATCCAGACGATCGAGGGCGATGTCACCATCCAACGCTGGTCTGAAATCTGCCAGACCAAATGAGGAAGTGAGGAGTAGTCATGGCCGCTCAATCCGCGATCAAGATCGAAGCGTCCCAGCCCGACAATTATTATGGCTATCGCAGCTTCAAGAAAGGCAAGTTCGCCTTCCGCCGCGATGAGTATTTCGTCCATATCGACTGGCCGAAGGGCAGCCAAACCATCCCGGCGGACCAGTTCCTGCGCGCGCTCCAGCGCGATGTCGCCTGGAATTTCTTCTATGGCACGGTCAATTTCGACGCCGTGTTCGGCACCATCAACCATTACGGCACCGTCGACATGTTCGCCGGTACCTTCAACGACGCCTATCGGAAGGGCGGCCTCGACTACCTCGAGACCTATGCGGCCGAGGATCTGATGGCGACCTTCAAGGCGATCCTCGACGACTGGACCAACGAGGGCTACGACCCGTTCGCCGCACCCGAGGAGACCCGGATGGCCTATGGCCGGAAAGCGGGCGACAACAAGGCGGCGATCGAGCGCCTGCGCGTCACCGCGAAGCGCATGGTCGGCGTTCCGGGCGATACCCCGGTCAGGAGCGACGCCAGCGGCTATCCCGTCAACCGCCAGTTCGCCGATGTCGAACAGGACACGCCCGAGGTTTATCCTGAACCCGGCTTCGAAACCGAGGTCGCTTCCTTCAGCCTCTTCGCCTATCTGTCGCGCTCCGACGTCACCTGGAACCCGTCGGTGTGCTCGGTCGTGAAGGACTCGCTCTATTGCCCGACCTCGGAGGAATTCATCCTGCCCGTCGAGCATGGCAATGACCGCGTCGAATGGTTCATGCAGCTTTCCGACGAGATCGTCTGGGTGGTGAAGGACAAGGAGTCCGGCAGCCCGCGCGCCCGCGTCACCTGCCGGGCCGGCGATATCTGCGCCATGCCGGCCGACATCCGCCACCAGGGCTTCTCGCCGAAGCGCTCAATGCTCCTCGTCTGGGAGAACGCCTCCAACGAGATTCCGAAGCTCATCAACGAGGGCAAAGCCCCGGTCGTGCCGGTAACCTTCTAGACGTTAGCCGGCGGGCGTCGCCGGCACGGAATATCGGCGGGTGAGATCGCGATCCTTCGGGATCACGCTGAGTTCGAGCACGATCGGGTGATGGTCCGACGGGCCGCGCGCGAGCACCTTGGCACCGGCGCAATAGAGGCCGCGCGTCATGCAACGATCGACCCGGAACGAGATGATGTTGCCGGCGCTGACGGTCGCTTGGCGTGGCCCGACATCCTCGAAGCCGGCCAGCACGATCGGGCCGACCGCGTTGTAGTCGCCGATAATCGCGGCGGGCCCGTGCAGCGAACGGACAATGTGCAGAAGCTGCCAGCGATTGAGGAACTGGCCGTGCGACAGATGGACATTGACGAAACGCACGCCGCCGACGCGAAGAGTCTGCGCGATCCGCGGTGGCACCCGCCCCGGCATGGTGGAAACCGGCAGTGGCAAGGCATGGGACGGCGACAGCGGCGCCGGGCTCCAGGCGGCGAGGCCATAAACCCGGCGGTGCATCGGCTCGCGCACGAAATGGCCGCCGACCATCTCGGTCAGCGCGGCGATATCCGGCGTCGCTTCCTGCATCAGGAAGAGGTCGGGTTGGCATTGCTCGATCAGCGCCGCGACGTCATGAACGCCGGCGCCGATAAGCCGCAGCAGGTTCCAACTGACGACCTTGAGGCGCGGCGCCGATGCGGTCGTCGCGTGGTCGTTCGGGGGAAACCGCCGGGTAAAGCCCGTCAAATTAGGAACCATGAGACGCCTGCGAAAGGACCCTTCGTTGCGACGCGCATATGGGCCGCCGCACCCGAAGGAGAACGACACGCGCCCGTCTCGAGAAGACAAAAAAGATTGTCCCTTATGTAGCGTTTCAGGCCCGCAATTCAATGGTCTGGCCGACTCGGCCGACGGGCCTATGATGGGTGCTGGAGGACACCCTTTGATATCGCACGGTACGATCGCGTCGTCGCCGGACTTCGCCCCCTATATCGGCGTCGCGGCCTATCTCCTGGTCGCGATTACGGTCACGGGGCACGCGCTCCTGGCAAAGCGCGACGTCCGCGCCGCCATGGGATGGATCGCCATCGCCTGGCTGTCGCCGATCATCGGCGGCATCTTATATTATCTCCTCGGCATCAATCGCGTCACCCGCCGCGCCGTCAAATTCGACAAGTTCGACCGCGAGCCGGGAGATGCCTCACGGGCGACGGCGGCGCCGCTCGTCTCGCCCCACATCGCGGCGCTGGCGGATATCAGCTTCGCCTTGACGGCGGAACCGCTCGTCGCCGACAACCGCATTGCCTTGCTGCGCGGCGGCGATGCGGCCTATCCCGCCATGTTGGCGGCGATCGGCGCCGCCCGAGAGAGTGTCGCGCTCGCCTCCTATATCTTTCGCGATGACCAGGTCGGCCGCCAATTCATCGACGCCCTCATTGCGGCGCAAGCGCGGGGGGTCGCCGTGCGGGTTCTGCTCGACGGTTTCGGCGCCGGCTATCTGCGGCCGCGTGCGCAGCGCCATCTCGATGCAGCAGGGGTTCCGGTGGCGCTGTTCCTCCACACCTGGGTGCCGTGGCGCATGCCGATGCTCAATATGCGCAACCACAAGAAGCTGCTGATCGTCGACGGCGCCATCGGATTTACCGGCGGCCTCAATATCGGCGTCGAAAATTCGGCGGGACCGGCGGGCAAGCTCGGCATTCCCCATGTCGATGACGTCCATGTTCGGATCGACGGCCCGGCGGTGCGTCAGCTCATGGAGACTTTTGCATGGGATTGGGGGTTCACTACCGAAGAGGTGCTCGATGGCGAGATCTGGTGGCCTCGAACCGAGCCGGCGGGTCCCGTCTTTGTCCGGGGCATCGATTCCGGGCCCGATGAGGATATCGACAAGCTCGAAGCCGTGCTCGGCGCGGCCCTTGCCCAGGTGAAATCGCGGGTGCGCATCGTTTCGCCCTATTTCCTCCCCGATCAGCGGCTGCAATTTGCGCTGGCGCAGGCGGCGCTGCGCGGCGTCGAAATCGATCTCGTGTTGCCTCAACGCGGCGACCATCGCGTCATGAATTGGGCGATGCGGGCCCATCTGCGTCTTGTCACCGACATCCCGGCACGCGTCTATTTCAGCCCCCCGCCCTTCGATCATGCGAAGCTTATGACCATGGACGGCGAATGGTGCCTTGTCGGCAGCTCGAATTGGGACACACGCAGCCTGCGCCTCAATTTCGAGTTCGATCTCGAATGCTATGATCGCGGGCTGACCGAGGAGGTCGATGCCGTGATCGACGGCAAGATCGCGGCGAGCCGGCGGACCAGCCCGGCCGAGCTCGCCGCTGCGCCGAGATGGCAACAATTGCGCGACGCCGCGGCGCGCCTGCTGTTGCCCTATCTATAGTGCCATGCACGGAACCGCGCGGAGCAAGGCCGACAAGGCCGAAATTTCCGGCTGGCTGACGACACACACCATTGCCTCGGCGCGCGACCTCTTCGAGGGGCGCCAGCGTGGACTCGGTCCCTATCTTGCCTTTTTCGGCCCCGCGGTGGTGGTCTCGGTCGCCTATATCGATCCCGGCAATATCGCGACCGACATCGTCGCCGGCGCCCGGCACGGCTATCTCCTGCTGTGGGTCGTGGTATTGGCCAACCTCATCGCGATGCTGTTTCAGGCATTGTCGGCGCGGCTCGGCATCGTCACCGGCCGCAACCTCGCCGAGCTGTGCGCGGAATATTTTCCGCGGCCGGTGACGCTTGCGATGTGGCTCTTGAGCGAGGTCGGCGCGATGGCGACCGACCTCGCCGAGTTTCTCGGCGCCGCGGTCGGGCTCGCGCTCCTCATCGGGATGCCGCTGCTCGCCGCCATGGTGGCGGTAGGGGTCGCCACCTATGCGGTCCTGATGCTGGAGCGGCGAGGATTTCGTCCGCTCGAGCTGGTGATCGGCGCGATGATCGCGGTGGTCGGGGTAAGCTATCTCATCGAAATCGCGATCGCGCCGCCCGATTGGCACGCGGCGCTGTCGCACCTGATCCTGCCGCGGCTGGGCGGCTCCGACGCGTTTGAGCTCGCGGTCGGCATCATCGGCGCGACCGTAATGCCGCATGTCCTCTTCCTCCATTCCGGCCTGACCCAGGCGCGTCTCCTGCCGCGCAACGAGGCCGAGCGGCGCCGGCTCATCCATCTCTCCAATCGCGAGGTCATGATCGCGCTCGGCTTCGCCGGCCTCATCAACCTCGCGATGATGTTGATGGCGGCGCGGGTGTTCTTCGCGACCGGTCATCAAGGCGTCGCCGAGATCGCGACCGCCTATCGCACCTTGCTGCCGCTCCTCGGCCTCGGCGCGGCGACCGTGTTCCTCGTCGCGCTGCTCGCCGCGGGCCTGTCGAGTTCGGTGGTCGGCACCATGGCCGGGCAGATCATCATGCAGGGCTTTGTCGGCTTTCGTATTCCCGTGTGGCTGCGGCGCATCGTCACCATGGTGCCTGCCTTCATCATCGTGGCGCTCGGCGCCGGGGTGACGGAATCGCTGGTGCTGAGCCAGGTGGTGTTGAGCATCGTGCTACCGGTGCCGATGATCGCGCTGCTCCTCTTCACCCAGCGGCGCGACATCATGGGCCGCCACGCCAACGGCCCCGTCACCGCGGTCGCGGCGGGTGCCGGAGTCGCAATCGTGCTCGGCCTCAACGCGCTCTATCTCTATTTCCTCATCTTTGCCTGATGCGCTACATATCGGGGCCATGAGCGAGCACCACGCCGTCGCCACCATCGACGAGATTCCACCCGGCACGCACAAACTGTTCACCATCCGGGGGCGCGAGATCGGAATCTTCAACGTCAAGGGCGATTACTATGCCTTGCTCAATCGCTGTCCCCATGCTGGCGCGTCGCTGTGCCTCGGTCGGGTCGGCGGCCTCGTCCTTTCGGACGGGCCCGGCGAGTACGAAATCCTGCGCCAGGGTGAGATTCTGCGCTGCCCCTGGCATGGCTGGGAGTACGACATCCGCACCGGCCAATCCTGGTGCGATCCCGAAAAAGTCAACACAAGGCAATACAAGGTGACGGTCGAGCCGGGTGCCCGTATCGCCAAAGGCCCCTATATCGCCGAGACCTTCCCCGTCCATGTCGACGAAAACTATATCGTCGTCGAGGTCTGATACCAAATCCCGCTGATCCGAACCGGTGGTTCGGCTCGGCGGGACCTCAATCGCCGGCGCTCGCGTCCGCTCGCTTGGCTCCGCGACATAGGGCGCGCGCTCGCACTTGCTCGCGATACCGCATCCCGACGAGTCATGCTCATCGGGATGCGGTATGAGCGCTCACTTCAACCCGAACAGCGTCTTGGCATTGTCGCGGAAGATCGCCTGATCGAGCTCATCGTCAAGCCGCACCTTGAAGGCCTGGCGCGGGTCGTCGTAGTCCCAATGCGGATAGTCGGTCGAAAACATCAGCCGGTCGGCACCGATCCATCGGATCACGTCGAGGAGGTGCTTCGGATGCTCCGGCTCCTCCATCGGCTGGGTCGTGTACCAGAAATGCCGGCGCATATAGTCCGATGGCGGGCGCTTGACATGAGGCAGCTCGTCGCGATTGCGCGCCCATGCCTTGTCGAGCCGCCAGCCCAGCGCCGGGACCCACGCGAAGCCGCCTTCGACGCAGATCACCTTGAGATCCGGAATCTCCTCGAACACCCCTTCCATCACCATCGAGGTGACGACGGATTGGAGGCTGTGGGCGAAGGCGTAATGCTCCTCGATGTAATAGGATATCCAGCCCGAGCCGCTATTGGCACCGGGACCGTAGGCCGCGGAATGAAGCGCGACCGGCAGACCGCGCTCGGCGGCGGCGCGATAGATCGGCCAATAACGCCTGCGGCCCACGGGCTCGTTGGCGCGCGGCGGGATCGCCACCTGGACGAAGGCGGGATTGTCGGCACGGCGCGCGATCTCGGCGACGGCGTTTTCCGGGTCTTCCTGGGTCACGCACAGCGACGCCTTGAGCCGCGGTTCCGGCCCGCACCATTTCGCGAGCTGCCAATCGTTCGAGGCCGACACCATCGCCGCGCCGAAACCCTGGTTCAGCGTATGGCTGCCGATCGAGAGCGGCTGCAAGATGCCGTGTTCGATGCCGAGCGGATCGAGCAACTGGTCGCGCATGAAACCGAGGTCCGAGCCCGGCGGGCCGCCGGTCGGCGGAAACGCATCGAGGCGGGAGCCGTTGCCGGCCGTCATGCGCGGATAGGGCACCATGCCGAGAAACGGCTGCGTCACGCGGGCGCCATAGGTCGCGACATGATCCGCCCAGCGCTTCGGCAGGAACTGCGCCACCTCGCCCGGGGTCGCGCCGATGGGATGGATGTCGCAATCGACGATGCCGCGATGGTTGACGCGGGTCTTCGGCACGTAAGGGGCGGGTTCGGCAGTCAGCGTCATGGCACCGTCTCCTTCAATCGCGGATAGGTCGCGAGGGCGTTATCGACCATTATCTTGTGCAGCGTCCCATCCGGCAAGCCGGGCGGCACCGCCGCATCGCCATCGAACTGCCAATGGGGATAGTCGGTCGCAAACAGCAGCATGTCGTCGGAACCGATCTGGTCGAGCACCTGTCCCACCGCGTCCGCCGGCGCATCAAAGGGCTGGATGGTGAGGCGGAAATGGTCGCGGATGATGTCCGCCGGGATCTTCTTGATCCACGGCACCTCGGTCCGCACCCCGCGCCAGTCCTTGCTGACGCGCCACATGAGGCCGGGCAGCCAGCTTACCCCCGATTCGATCAAGACGACGCGCAGCTCGGGAAATTTCGCGAACACGCCTTCGGCGACGAAGCTGATCGTCTGGGTCGCGAACGCCTGGGCCTGGATTACGTAATCCTCGGCAAGATAGGAGGGATAGCCCGACTGCGTCGGGGCATGGCGCATCATGCCGCCGGCATGAACGCCAATCGGCAGGCCGTGCCGCGCCGCCGCGCGATAGATCGGCCAGTACATCCGCCGGCCCAGCGGCATCTCGCCCATGGCAAGCACCAGGACCTGAACGAACCGCTTGTCGGCGGCGCGGCGCTCGATCTCCTCCGCCGCCGCTTCGGGGTCCATCAGCGAGATCACGATCGAGGCGCGAAGCCGCGGCTCGGCATCGAGCCACTCCGTCGCCAGCCAATCATTCATGGCCCGACACAAGGCGGTGCCGAGATCGGGGTTGAAGACCGCCTGAATGCCATAGACGCAGTTGCAGATGGCATAGGAGAGGCCGAAATGGTCGAGCGCCTGCGCCCGCATGGCGCCGAGATCGGAGCCTGCCTTCCGCCCGTCCAGACGCCAATCCGGCCGGCTGGTCAAAGGCGCGTTGGGCGGATAGGCGGCAAGCTCCATCCGGGCATTGCCCTTCATCACCATGGTCATGGTGTCGCGCCAATAATCGTCGAGATAGGGCAAGAGGTTGGGCGTCCCCGGCAGCGCCGGATGAATGTCGCAATCGATCGCGCCGGGCGGCGGAGACGGCAAGGCGGGTTCTCCCTTGAAAATATCGTCGATTCGATTGTGCGAACTTCATCGCCGTCACACAATAGCGGTGGCGCGTGGCGGCGCTGTAAATCGTTGTCCGAGACCGCATGTCCCGTCTGAGTACCGGGCGACCAGTCCCGCGGTATGGGGCAGGGATCGAGGGTTGCGCCGGATTGGCCGGTGCCGAACCTCATGGACAGGAGGCGGGGACAGAAGGCGGGCCATGGCGCCCGCGATGAAGACGCGATCCGCCGCCGAATTGGCTTTGTCGTCACCCGCCGGCCCAGGTTTTCCGCCAAAAATTGGCTTCGTTCGGTAAATTTAATATTTGGCGCCCCACCTCGGAGCCCCTCGTCCAAAATCACCAGAACCACGAGGCCAATCTAGAACATTCCAGGAACTTTGTCAAGCGCGGGGTCGTATGGATCGCGCGGCGGCAGAGCCAATTTCGCGCGCTTCTCCGCGTCTTTTTTGGGCTTTTTTTGGCTCGATTCCCGCAACAGACGGTCAACATTCGATCAACCACCCGCCATTCCCGATACAAGGCATGGATGCGTTGCGAGCGAGGACAAACCGCGACTGCGCCAAGGTGCCAAGGTCAGACCTCGTCGAGCGCGCGTTCCACCACCTCCGGCGCGCGCTCGATGACGCGAAAGAGAATGCGCGTGGCGCGGTCGGGCCGCCGCCGACCCTGCTCCCAATCCTGCAAGGCGCGGGCGTCGAAACCGAACCGATCGGCGAATTTCTTCTGGCTCAGGCCGAATTTGCGCCGGATGGCGCGAACATCGATTTCGGCCGGCACCCGCACCAGATGCTCGACGCCCCGGCTCTTGTCGCCCTTGGCATAGGCGATTCCGTCCTCGATTCCCGCCATGATCTTGTCGAGGGCTTTCTTAGACATGTGCGACCTTTCATCGAAGCGGAAATATATTACCCTCCCCCTTGATGGGGGAGGGTGAAATGTCGAGCCATGGCGAGCCATTTCGGGGGGGTGTTGCGTGTATCACCGTCACCCCCACCCGGTTCGCGGCTCCGCCGCTCACCACCCTCCCCCATCAAGGGAGAGGGATTAACATTAGCAAGTCTTGGCTGCGGAGCGGATTGGCCGCGGATTCCATGTGCGGTCGGATCGCCGGAAATATTATGGTATCCTGTCGGATAACGGCTGCGGGAGTTGTAAATGCCTGAGGGCCCAGAGCACGGCGACCTACCAGCCCAACTGCAAACAGATGAACTCAGCGGTCAAGTCGCTGTCCGGGCGAGCATCGATGCGACGGGGCTCACGGTCGCGGGCAAAAGCCGCGCACTGGCTGCCGCCGATAGACTGTTCGGAGGGCTCATCGGAATTCCGGCTGCGTATGTGGAGGGTGTCCGGGCAAGAGCTGAGACCCGAAACGAAATCCGAAACGAGAACATTCGAGCGGCCGGCAAGCGTACGCTCGAGTTGCTCGAGGGTATGGACGAGACGGGGAGGGTGACCGTCAATCGCTTTGTTGCCGAGGAAACTCGCAACCAAATCAATCGCGAGGCTGTCTGGGCAGAAACCCAAAAAGCAATTGGAGAGTTACCTCCTCCGGGTTCTGCGGAATCCGAGGACACGTCGTCGGAATTGGACGTGGACTGGATCAACATATTAGCCAGCTACGCCGAGAGGGCCTCAAGCGAACGCCTAAGGCAGCTTTGGGGACGAATTTTGGCGGGCGAAATTCGGAAACCCCGCTCCTTCGCGCTTTCCACGCTGCGTATCCTCTCGGAGATGGACGCGGAGATTGCGACCGCGTTTCAAACAGTAGTCCGGCTGCGTATCGGTAATGACAAAGTTGTCAAGCCGGAACACCTAGAGAACGATTCGTTGATAATGTGGACTTTCCTTGAAGAGGTCGGGCTACTTCAGGATGTCAATGGTTCATTGAGCGCGACATATTCCAACGGTTCTGCGGGATACTCGATCGAGAGGACGACGAGCTTTTACCTCAGGATTACTCTCTCGGCGCATACCCCTAAAGTTCGCGTGCCGTTCGTCCGAATTACGCGGGCGGGGCAGCAGATCGCCGAAATCCAACCGTGGGACGAGCTTTCCGCCTTGCGAGGACTGGCAGATCTCTTCCACGGGGATATCGAGCTGGAACTTGGACGAGTTGTACTTGAATACGTTGGAGGATTTCAAAGCCAAGCGATCGAAATCATCAAGCCCGTAAGCCCCGATAAAACGTAGAAGACTACGGTCGCTGGCGAAGGTTTGTTCGGCGAGGCGATTGGCCAAAGGCGCTCGCACAAAAAGCCGATCATCAATTTCCCTTTCCGCCTAAAATCCCCACATAATGGGAAAGCCATTCGGTCGCGTTTGACCCAATGAGGATGGCGAGGATGGGAACATGCCGGACGGACTCTTGACCAACGTTGCCCTCGACGATGTTTACACCAAGACCGAGGGCACGGTTTTCCTCAACGGCATTCAGGCGCTGGTGCGCCTGCCGCTGGTGCAGGTGGCGCGCGACCGCGCCTGTAGCCTCAAGACCACGGGCTTCATCGCCGGCTATCGCGGCTCGCCCTTGGGCGGCTATGACC
>JBOHLV010000003.1:0-11099 GCA_050729815.1 Allostellaceae bacterium | reverse complement strand
GGGGAGCTCCTGTCTTGAGTGAGGTTCTGAACCCCTCAATCTCAAGACCGGATGTTCTTCCGCCGCTACTCCAACCTCTCCGCCTAACGCTACCGCGAAAGCGGTTTAGTTCTTCGGCGCATTTCGGGCGTTCGAAGGTTGCCTCCCTGTCTAACCCTTTAGTCCAGGCTAAAGCGGCCCGTGTCGCGTAAAGCGGCGCTTGACGGCCTTCCCGTGTCGGCCCATCTTTCCCCACGTGATACGCAGTGTCCGCAGCAAGCCGCTCCGCGTGTATTTCACGACCGGAAAGGCGGGCAGGTTGAGCGTGGAGAACGCGGCACGGGTGGGCCGCACGTTGAGGGTTCTGGATGAAGCCAGCCGACCCGAGCAAGTGGACCTGCCAGGATATCACTTTCATGCCCTGCATGGGGAGCCGCGGTGGTCGATCCAATTGACAGGGAATTGGCGGATCACGTTCGGGTAGGATGGCGCGGACGCCATCGAGGTGGATTTGGAGGATTACCGTTGACGACCAAGAGCAAGGCGAAGCGCGGTCTGCCGGCGATGCATCCGACCGCGTGTCGAGATCGCCCGCCTTCTTGGCGTGTCACAACAGACCTTGACGCGATCCTGACGGAGCGTGCGACCGTGACGCCTGAGATGGCGCTGCGGCTCGGCAAGCTGTGCGGCAACGGCTCCGAGCTATGGCTGAACCTCCAAGCCCGATACGACTTTGAGCGCCCGGGCAAAGCCAAGCGCGCCGAGATCGCCGGGATCCCGACACTGGCGGCAGGGTAGGGCCGTGTCCAACCGGAGGAATGGCGATCCGCCTCGGCCCAGCGTCGTGCCGTTGCGACGTGACGCCCTCCGGACGCTCCGCGAAGAGTCAATAGAGTGCTTTGCGGTCGCGAAGACGCAGTGTTCCCTATCTGGCGGGGATAGACATGCCCATGTGATCAGCGCGAATTCCGCTTCTTTCCTGGCGTTCCGGCATTGCACCCAGATGGGGGCGAGAGACCGCGACAAGACAGCGAGCGCCAGTGAGCCGAGCGAACGCGATTCAGAAAGCGGCCAAGCTGCCGTCGGCGTGCCGTGTCTCTGTTGCTCGAATGTCGGCCGCGATGCAGCCGAATTGCAGTGTCAGGACGAGGTTGAGGGAGGAAATTCGAGGGGCGGCGGGGGTGAGCCACGATTTCGAAGGACGGCAAGTTAAAAGGGGCGGCCGTCGGTCGCCCTGCATGTGGTTGGCTCGATTGGCGTTTCGGAACCCTTGGTCAATGGCGCTTGCCGGCGCTTTTCCCTTTCGGTCAATCCTTTCAACGATAGCAGCGCCATCGTCCTCTTGCCCGGCAACCGATTTAGCCCTGAAACCGGTTCTGGTGATACCTAAGGGATACCTAGTTGCTTCTTTCGCCCCTCAATTCTTCACGTAAGTCATTGAATAATTTGGTGAGCCCGGCGGGATTCGAACCCGCGACCTCCTGATTAAAAGTCAGATGCTCTACCGGCTGAGCTACAGGCTCGGGGGGGACGTGGCGTTGGCGGTTGCACCTTAGGCATCGCCCACCTGCGGGTCAACGGCCGGGCACGCTGCCCACAATAAAAACCCTCTTGAGAAGTGGGCAGATTTTGGAGTTTTTTCTCCTACATCAAGGCAGATTCCGCCCCCGTTCTTCGATCGCCGCCGCGTAGTTTCACCAGGAGAGGCCCATGACCGACCACGACCAGCACCGGAACCCCAAGACCGATATCGAAATCGCCCAGGCCGCCAAGATGCGGCTGATTGTCGAGGTGGCGCGGGACAAGCTCGGCATCGAGGCGGCAAAGCTCGAACCCTACGGCCATTTCAAGGCTAAGGTCTCGCTCGACTATCTCAACGGCCTGAAGCGGCGGCCGGGCGGCAAGCTGATCCTGGTTACGGCGATGACGCCGACCCCGGCCGGCGAGGGCAAGACCACCACCACGGTGGGGCTGGGCGATGCCTTGAACCGGCTCGGCAAGCGCGCGGTGATCTGCCTGCGCGAGCCGAGTATCGGGCCGTCGTTCGGCATGAAGGGCGGCGCCGCCGGCGGGGGCTATGCCCAGGTGGTGCCGATGGAGGACATCAACCTCCATTTCACCGGCGATTTCCACGCGATCGGCGCGGCCAACAACCTGCTCGCCGCGATGATCGACAACCACATCTATTGGGGCAACGAACTCGGCATCGACAGCCGCCGTGTCACCTGGCGGCGCGGCATCGACATGAACGACCGCGCGCTGCGCCAGATCGTGACCTCGCTGGGCGGCGTCGCCAATGGCTATCCGCGCGAAGCCGGCTTCGACATCGTCGTCGCGTCAGAGGTGATGGCGATCTTCTGCCTCGCCACCGGGCTCGATGATCTGCTCCGCCGGCTCGGCAATATCGTGATCGGCCAGACCCGCGATCGCAAGATGATCCGCGCCAAGGACCTTCATGCGGATGGCGCGATGGCGGTGCTCCTAAAAGACGCGATCGCGCCCAATCTGGTACAGACGCTCGAGGGCAACCCCGCCTTCATCCATGGCGGCCCGTTCGCCAATATCGCCCATGGCTGTAACTCGGTCTCGGCGACGATGGCGGGATTGAAGCTGGCCGATTACACCGTGACCGAGGCCGGGTTCGGCGCCGATCTCGGGGCCGAGAAGTTCATGAATATCAAGTGCCGGAAAGCGGGAATTTCCCCTGATTGCGCCGTCATCGTCGCGACCATCCGCGCCTTGAAGATGCATGGCGGCGTCGCCAAGGACGATTTGAAGCACGAGAATGTTGAGGCGGTGCGCAAGGGCTTCGCCAATCTCGAGCGGCATCTTGAGAACGTGAAGAAATTCGGCGTGCCCGCCGTCGTCTCCGTCAATCGCTTCTCGACCGACACCAAGGCGGAGCATGAACTGGTGAAGCAGCTCTGCGCCGCCGAGGGCGTCGAGGCGGTGATCGCCGATCATTGGGCCACGGGGGGCGCGGGATCGGAGGAGCTGGGCCGCGTCGTCTTGAAGACGCTCGAGACCAAGCCAGCGCACTTCAAGATGCTCTATCCCGACGACATGCCGCTGCTTGATAAAGTGAAGACGATCGCCAGGGAATTGTACCACGCCAAGGAAGTGGTGGCCGAGGCGGGGGTCACGGCACGGATCAAGGAGTTCGAGGCCGCGGGCTACGGCAATCTGCCGGTCTGTATGGCCAAGACGCAGTATAGTTTCTCGACCGACGTCAATGCGAGGGGCGCGGCCAGCGGGTTTACGCTGCCGATCCGCGAAGTGCGGCTATCGGCCGGCGCGGAGTTCGTCGTCGTAATCTGCGGCGAGATCATGACTATGCCCGGCTTGCCGCGGGTGCCATCGGCCAACAACATCACCGTCACGCCGGAGGGGCGGATCACGGGGCTCTTTTAATGGATGACGTCGCCGCGTGGCGGAAGGTGCGCCGGGCCGAATTGATCGCCCGGCGTCAGGCGCTGTCGCCGGCCGAACGACGTGCCGCCAGTGACGCGATCGAGCGGCACCTGCGCGCTGTGCTGGCCGAACGGGCGCCGACGGTCGTCAGCTTCTATTGGCCGTTCCGCGGCGAATTCGGTGCGCGACGGCTGATCGTCGATTTGCTGGCCCTCGGATGGCGGGCGGCGTTGCCGGTGGTGGTGCAGAAAAAAGCGCCGCTCGAATTTCGCCTGTGGACGCCGGACGCCGCGATGGAAAAGGGCGTCTGGGACATTCCGGTGCCGCGTGACGGCGCCGCGGTGGTACCGCAAGTGGTGCTGGCGCCGGTGGTCGGATTCGACGATGCGTGCTATCGGCTCGGCTATGGTGGCGGCTATTACGATCGCACGCTGGTCACCATTTCGCCCCGCGCCTTCGCCATCGGCGTCGGCTTCGAGTTTCAGCGCCTCGACACCATCCATCCCCAGCCTTTCGACCAGCGGCTCGACATGATCGTCACCGAAACGGCGATTCAACGGTAGGCGGCGCCGTCAGACAGCGTACCGGTTCATTGGTTCGCCTTTCCGGTGGTTTCATTGCGCGATTCGACCGGCTTCGATTCGGGTGAATCCTCCTGACGCAGAAAAACGCTGAGGATGACGTAGATCACGATCGCGAGATATTCCGCCTGCCAAGTCTGGAGCGTGGTCGACCAGAATTTGGCCGAGAAAAGAAATGCCGCGATGGTAATTGGGGGCTGGCCCGCGAGCGCGCGTTCCGCGTTGTCGGCGCTGGTCCCGCCGACCACATGCAGCACCAGCGTCAACCCGAACAGCAGCAGAAACGACAAGAAGAAGGAATTGCGGTAGAGCCAACTGACGCGAGATGCCTTCCGCCGGCGCTTGCGGCGTTTGCGGGGATCGCGGGAATGCGGCGCGCCGCGTTGATAGAGAAAGCCGCTGAACGCGATGAGGGAGGCAAGCTGCAGGAAGGCAGCCTGCCAGTTGGCGGCGAGTCCTTCGAGGTAGGTACCGGTGGCGAGGTAATGCAAATAACCAAGCGCTGCCTGCCCGTGTGTCGCCAAGGTTTCGTCTTGCAGCCGCCAGCCGGCAACGCTTTGCGCGACGAGGCAGACGATGAAAAGTGCGAACAGGATGACCGAAAGTGAACTTTCCCTGATCGCAAGGATCAACCTTTGCATCGACGATCGCCTTTCGCTGTTTCGACAACGCGGGGTAACGTTGGAGCCTCCCCGTTGCTTCGTCGGGCAAAAGCCCGATATAAGAGTCATAGTAGCTTTCACCCGCTTTCGCATCGCGCGAGGTTGGACATGGCAAAAATCGTTCTGGGAATCGCGACATCGCATGGACCGCTGCTGACGACGCCGCCCGATATGTGGCATTTGCGGGCCGCCGACGATCGCAAGGCGACCCACCCCTATCGTGGCGGCACCTACAGCTTCGACGAGCTGGTCAGGATGCGCGCCGCGGAGAATCTCGAATTCAAATCCTCGCTGCCGGAGCGCGAGCGCCGCTTCGATGCCTGCCAAAAGGCGATCGCGACCCTGGCCCGGAAGTGGGACGCGGTGAAGCCCGATGTCGCGGTCATCGTCGGCAACGACCAGATGGAGATTTTCACCGACCAGAACATCCCGACCTTCCTCGTCTATTATGGCGAGACGATCGAGAACGCGCCCTTCACCGAGGAACAGCGCAATCGCCTGCCGCCCGGCATCCGCATCGCCGAGAAAAGCCATCATCCGGAGACGCCGCAAATCTATCCCGGCCTGCCGGAACTCGGCCAGCACATCATCGCGACCTTGATGGAACGGGAGTTCGATGTCGCGACGGCGAAGCACTTGCCGACAGGCGGCCGCAACACCGGCATCCCCCACGCCTTCGGTTTCATCTATCGCCGGATCATGAATGACAAGGTGGTGCCGAACGTGCCGGTCTTCGTCAACACCTTCTATCCGCCGAACCAACCCTCGACGCGGCGCTGCCTCGATATGGGAAAGGCGGTGGCGAGCGCCATCGAAAGCTGGAACTCGGACGCCAGGGTCGCGGTGTTCGCCTCGGGCGGGCTTTCCCATTTCGTCGTCGATGAGGAGCTCGATCGGGCGCTCATCGACGGCATGAAGAACAATGATGAAAAGGCGCTGGTCGGGATTCCGGCCGACCGGTTCCGCTCCGGCTCGTCGGAGATGAGGAACTGGATTCCGGTCGCCGGCATCATGATGAATCGCGGCATGGCGATGAATCTCGTCGATTACGTGCCGTGCTATCGCTCCGAGGCCGGCACCGGCAACGCCATGGCGTTCGTCTACTGGCAATGATCGGATAAGGGGGAGGATCGCATATGACTGCCGTCGTTCGCACGGAGAGGGGGCAAATCTCGGGCATCGGCACGGATGTCGTTGCCTATCTCGGCGTTCCCTTCGCGGCGCCACCGATCGGCGATCTGCGCTGGAAGCCGCCGCAGAAGCCGGCACCGTGGTCGGGCGTGCGCCAATGCACGGCGTTCGGCGACGATCCCTTGCAGGGCATGCGCGGTGAAGGGCGCGGCTCGACCTACAGCGAGGATTGCCTCACCCTCAACATCTGGACACTAGGCAGCGACAAGTCGGGCGGCGACAAGCGGCCGGTGATGGTCTGGTTCTATGGCGGCGGCTTCATGGTCGGCTCCGCCTCCTATCCGATGTATGACGGCGAAGCGCTGGCGCGCAAAGGCGTCGTCGTTGTCACCATCAATTACCGCCTCGGCATTTTCGGCTTTATGGCGCATCCGGCTCTGACCGCCGAATCGCCGAACCATGCGTCCGGCAATTACGGCTTTCTCGATCAGGTCGCGGCGCTCAAATGGGTGCGGGAGAACATCGCCGAATTTGGCGGCGATCCGGGCAACGTCACAATTTTTGGCGAAAGCGCGGGCGCGTGCTCGGTCGCCTCGCATCTCGTCTCGCCCTTGAGCCGGGGCCTCTTCCAGAAAGCGATCCTGGAAAGCCCGGCGACCCTGCGAAAGCTTTATACCCTCGACGCCGCGGAAAAGGCCGCGGTCGCGATGGTCGGCAACGACATTGTTGCCCTGCGCGCGATGCCGGCCGAGGAATTGCTGCCCAAGGGGGCGCAGATCGGCGCCGGTCCCGGTCGCCTCACGGCTCCGCAGCCGATCCGGATGATCACCGATGGTTGGGCCTTCCCCGAGGATGAGCGCGCGGCGCTGCTGGCCGGGCGCTTTGCGCATGTGCCGATGATCGTCGGCGGCAACGAAGATGAAGGCTCGTTCTTCGTCCGCAACATGCCGGTGAAGAATCTGGCCGATTATGACGGCTTCACCGCGATGGGCTTTGGTCCCTTCGCCGAGGAGGCGCGCAGGCTTTATCCGGCGAAGAGCGATGCCGAGGTGTTCGCCGCGGTCAGCGATTTCTTCGCCGATTCGCTGTTCAATAGCGGCGTGCGCGGCCTCGCCCGGCTCAATGCCAAGGCGGGTGCGCCGACCTTCCGCTATCTCTTCACCCGGCGCCGCAACGGCAAACCGATGCCGCCAAGCCATGTCGAGGAAGTGCCCTATGTGTTTGGCAACCTCGACGTGCCATTCTTCGGTCAGAACCTCGGCGCCAGCGACGGCGACCGCGCGGTCTCGGCGGCGATGATGGGTGCCTGGGCACGCTTTGCCGCGACCGGCGATCCCAACGGTTCTGGCCTCGCCTGGCCGGCCTATGATTCCGCCCGGGACAATTACCTCGTCTTCGGCGATCCGTTCGGCGCGGGCGCGGGCTGGCGGACGAAATATATGGACTTTTTCGAACACGTCTTTGCGGCAACGGACTGATCTCCCGAAAGGAGGGCCAGATGGTAACCGCGGAACTCTTCAGACTGGGCATGCGGCGGTTGCCGGCGGCAGTGACGCTGGTGACCTGTCGGTTCGATGGGACCTATCTCGGCCTGACGGCGACGGCGGTGACCTCGCTCTCGGCCGAGCCGCCGGCGCTCCTCACCTGCGTCAATCGCGATGCCTCGGCCCATCGCGCGATCCTCGAAGCGAAGGCGTTCGCCATCAACGTGCTACCGCATGACAAGATGGCGCTGGCGCGGCTCTTCGCCTCGCGTCGGCCGGAGGACCGCGCCAACCGCTTCAGCACCGAGCGCTGGGTCGAGCTTGCCACCGGCGCGCCGGTGCTGGCCGACGCGATCGTCGCCTTCGATTGCACCCTCGACCAGGCAATCGTCTACGCCAGCCATTCGATCCTGATCGGCCAGGCCCAGGATGTCCGGATCAGCGACACCCATAAGCACCTCATGTATCTCGAAGGCGAATTCGCCGATCTAGCGCTCGGCGTCGCGCCGCGCGCCTAGCCAGAGCGCAAATACGCCGCCGCCTGGTCGCGGGCGAATAGATAGAGGAGGGTTCGAAGCGCCGCGCCGCGCGCGCCTTCCAATTGCGGGTCGCGGGCGAGGGCGAGGCGCGCATCGTCGCGTGCGACCGGGATGAGATCGCCATGCGCGGCGAGATCGACGAGCCGCATTTCCGGCAATCCGCTTTGCCGCGTGCCCAGCACCTCGCCGCCGCCCCTGAGGCGCAAATCCTCATCGGCGATACGGAACCCGTCATCGGTCTCGCGCAGGATGGCGAGCCGCGCCTTGGCGGTCTCGCTCAACGGCGACGCATAGAGCAGAAGGCAGGTCGAGGCCTTGTCGCCGCGGCCGATGCGGCCGCGCAATTGATGAAGCTGGGCGAGGCCAAAGCGCTCCGCATGCTCGATCACCATGACCGTCGCCTCGGGCACATCAACCCCGACCTCGACCACGGTGGTCGCGACCAGGAGGCCGATTTCGCCGGCGGCAAAGCCGGCCATCACGCGATCGCGCTCGACCCCCTTGATGCGGCCATGGACGAGGGCGACGCGCTCGCCGAAAATCTTCTTGAGCGCGGCATAACGTTCCTCGGCGGCGGCAAGGTCGATTTGTTCCGACTCTTCCACAAGTGGGCAAATCCAATAGATCCGGGCGCCGGTGTCGAGCGCGCGCCGCGTTGCCTCGATCACTTCCTCGAAGCGGGCAAGCGGAATGGTGCGCGTCGTCACCGGCCGCCGACCTGCCGGTTTCTCGCGCAAGAACGAGACATCGAGATCGCCATAGGCGGTGAGGAGCAGCGTGCGCGGGATCGGCGTCGCGGTCATCACCAATATGTCGACGCCCTTGCCCTTGTTCGAAAGCGCGATGCGCTGCTCGACGCCGAAGCGGTGCTGTTCGTCGATCACCGCGAGGGCGAGGTCCTTGAACGCCACCCCTTCCTGGAACAGCGCATGCGTCCCCACCACCATGCCGATATCGCCCGAGGCGAGGCGGAGGAGAATGTCCTCCCGCGCGCGGCCTTTCTCGCGCCCCGTCAAGAGCGCGACCTCGACCCCGGCTGGCTCGGCGAGCTTCACCAGGGTCGCGTAATGCTGGCGCGCGAGGATTTCGGTCGGCGCCATCAGCGCCGCCTGGAATCCGGCCTCGACCGCGTCCAACATCGCGATGAGGGCGACCACCGTCTTGCCGCTGCCGACATCCCCTTGGAGGAGCCGCAGCATGCGGTTCGACGATGCCATGTCGCCGGCGATCTCGGCCAGCGCCTGGCGCTGCGACGGCGTCAGGGAAAAGGGCAGGGCGGCCAGCACCTGGTCGCGCAAGCGCCCCGCGACCTTGATCGCGCGGCCGGAAAGCCGCCGCGTCCGCGCCCGCAACAGCAGAATCGCAAGCTGGTTCGCCAAGAGCTCGTCATAGGCGAGGCGCTGGCGCGCCGGCGTGTCGGGCGCGATGTCACCGTCGCCTTGTGGCGCATGGGCGAGGGCGATCGCCTCCCGCCAGCCCGGCCAGTGCCGCCGATCGCGCAAGGCGGGATCGATCCATTCCGGCAGTTCGGGGGTGCGCTGAAGCGCCGCGGCGATACCCTTCTGCACGGTGCGGAGCGGCAGGCCCGCGGTCAGCGCATAGACGGGTTCGATCTGGGGCAGGCTCGCCCGTGCCTCCGGCGCGACGACATGGTCGGGGTGGGTGATCTGGATTTCATTGTTGAAGCGCTCAACCCGGCCGCTGACGATGCGGGTCGCCCCGACCGGCAGCAATCGCGTGAGATAGTCGCCCTTGGCATGGAAATAGACGAGATGGAGGAACGCGGTGGCGTCGCGGCAGCGGATGCGATAGGGCTGGCGCGGCCGGTGCGAGGGGATGTGCGCCTCGACCGTCACGGTGAGGGTGGCGATGCGGCCTTCGGGCGCGTCGCGTACCGTGGGCTGGAACCGCCGGTCGATCAGGCCGGTCGGCAGATGAAACAGCAGATCGACGAGGTTGGGCCCGGTGAGGTCGCCGATCAACTTGCCGAGGCGCGGTCCGACCCCGGCCAGCGTGGTGACATCGGCAAAGAGCGGATAGAGAATTTCGGGACGCAATCGTTGCTCGCCATTGAGGGGAACGCCAAGGGCCTCTATATCCTACCGCAAATGACGATTTCGAGCATTGACGATCCGGATCGGGTCCGCCGGAAGAAATTATTGTATCGCGCCTGGCATCGCGGCACGCGCGAGGCCGATCTGTTGCTCGGCACCTTCGCCGACCGGTATGTCGCGGGCTTCGATCGGGGACAGCTCGACCAGTTCGAGGCGTTGCTCGAAATCGACGACGCCCTCCTCTATGACTGGATCGCGGGCCGCGCGGCGCCGCCCGTCGAACAGCGCTCGGCGGTGATGCAATTGCTGCTGGATTTCCGCTTGACGACATGATGACCGGATTGTCTGCGATTTTGGCGACGCGCGCGCCGGGTGCCCGCCTTGTCGTTGGCGGCGCGCCGGAGGGGCATGATGCGCTCATCTTGGGCGATATCGTGGCGCGGGGAAGCTTGCGCCAATTGTTGCAGATTTGTCCCGACGACGCACGGATGGCACGGCTCGCGTCGGCACTCGCCTTCTTCCATCCTGATCTCGATGTGCTGACGTTTCCGGCATGGGATTGCCTCCCCTATGATCGGGTGTCGCCCAATCCCGAGATCGTCAGTCGGCGCATCGACACGCTGACGCGGCTCGCCGAGGCGACGCCGAAGGCCCGCCGCATCGTGCTGACGACGATCAACGCCGCGATGCAGCGCGTGCCGCCGCGGGCGGCGTTTCGCGATCGCGTGCTGCGGCTCGCGGTGGGGGAGCGGATCGCGCTGGCGGACCTCACCGCGTTCCTGGCCGACAACGGCTATGGCCGGACCGAGACGGTGCGCGAGCCGGGCGAGTTCGCGATCCGCGGCGGCATCGTCGATCTCTATCCCGCGGGCTTCGCCTCGCCGCTGCGGCTCGATTTCTTCGGCGACAGTCTCGAAGCGGTGCGCCAGTTCGATGCGCTGACGCAATTGACGACGGGCAGTCTTGCCGAAGTGCGGCTCCAGCCGGTGAACGAGGTGCTGCTCGACGCCGCCGCGATTCAGCGCTTCCGCACCCGCTATCGCGAACAGTTCGGCACCGTCGCCGATGACGATCCGCTCTACGAAGCGGTCAGCACGGGTCGGCGCTTTGCCGGCATGGAGCATTGGCTGCCGCTTTATTACGACACGCTCGAGACGCTGTTCGACTACCTGCCCGATGCGGCGGTGACGTTCGATCCATCGATCGAGGCGGTGCGTCACGATCGGCTCGCCCTGATCGCGGATTTTCATGACGCGCG
>JBOHLV010000002.1:0-6445 GCA_050729815.1 Allostellaceae bacterium | reverse complement strand
GCCGGCCCGGGTCGATACCGACGACCTCCCCAGCAAGGGGAATGTCCCGTCCGCTGTTGAAAATGTGAGGTAGGCGTTGCTCGCCTTGAGCCGGTAGGCTCGGGGTGCTGACTCCAACGAAGGAAAGCAACGCCATGAAGGAAACTACCACACTGGCCGCCGTTGTGCCGGCGGCAATCGTCGATGAAGCTTGGCAGGAGGTTGGCGCGAGCTTCGAGCGCTTCTGCCTGACGGCGGGCATAACCACCTTGGCCAACATGATGGCGGAGGATGCAACCCGGTTGTGCGGCCCGCGCTATGGTCGTGCCGAAGGCAAGGCGGGGCACCGCTGGGGGAAGGCCAAGGGCAAGGTCGGCTTCCATGGCGGCAAGGTCGAGATCGAACGGCCTCGGGTGCGCGCCCGCGCCGGCGGCGAGGTCCCTTTGCCGAGCTGGGAGACCGCTCAGGCCGAGGACTTGCTGGGCAAGTGGGCGCTGAACCTGATGCTGATCAACGTCTCGACGCGCAAGTTCGATCGGGCGGTCCGCCTGCCGGAGGGCGACGTGCCCACACCGCGGCGAGCGTGGCTGTCGAAGTCGGCGGTGTCGCGCCGGTTCGTGGCGCTGTCGGCGGAGCGCATGGCGGAATGGATGGCGGCCGACCTGTCCAAGCTGGACCTGCTGATCATCCAGATCGACGGCATCCACATCGAGGCGGAGTTGATGCTGCTGGCCGCCGTCGGCATTGACGGCGACGGCGGGAAGCACCCCCTCGGCGTGATCGAGGGGGCCACCGAGAATGCCGCCGTGGTGCAGGCCCTTCTGGACAATATGGTCGGGCGTGGTCTCGATCCGAAGGTCTGCCGCCTGTTCGTCGTCGATGGCGCCAAGGCGCTGTCCAAAGCGATCCGCAAGACCTTCGGCCGCAACACGCCAATCCAGCGCTGCCAAGTCCACAAGGCCCGCAACATCACCGAGCGTTTGCCCAAGCCCTTGCATGCCAGCGTGCGCAAGACGCTGCGCCAGGCGTGGCAACTGGACGACGCCGACAAGGCGGAAAAGCTAATCCGCAATCTCGCCCGCCGCCTCGAACTTGACGCGCCCGGCGTCTCGGCCAGCATTCTGGAGGGCCTCGACGAGATCCTCACCGTCAATCGCCTCGGACTGCCGGTTGAATTGCGGCGGTCGCTGGCCTGTACCAACATCATCGAGAATATGAACGGCACCATCCGGCAGGTCTGCCGCAACGTCAAACGCTGGCGGGATGCCAGGATGGCGCTGCGCTGGGCCGGCGCTGCCATGCTGGAGGCCACCAAGGGCTTCCGCCGGCTCAAGGCCCACAAGCAACTGCCGATCTTGCGTGCGGCCTTGGCAGCCCATCACGCCAAGTTCGCCGTCAACCCAGACCTTGAACAGCCGGCCAAGGCCGCTTAGCCTGCTCAACCAGCGATGCCTGCCAAGCAAATTTCAACAGAACTCGGGACATCCCCCCAGCAAGCCCGGCAATTTTCAGGGCCATTACCAACGCACCTATTGCCTGGACATCCGCATTACCGGAAAAGGTCACGATGGCTCGGGGGACTTCCGCCGGAATTGTTCCGAGGGTGCGACGCGCAAGCGAATCGTCACCCTCCGAAATAAGGGCAATGATTCCCGTTTCATCCGCGCGCTTCGCTAACCAGTGATGTCGCCCATGGCCGAAATTACGCCAATCCGCGGCGTGCAGATTCCCAAGTGCGCCCTCAACAAAGCGCGACTCGAGATCCGTCGCTGCAGCGGCAAGCGTTGGCGAGTACAACACGCTTATGGTATTGCGTTCTAGAACATTGCGCACATCCGCGTCGAAATCGGTCCCCGAGTTGATGTGAGCCATCAGGCTTTCAAAACTGTCCGGTAGCGGATCGTAGTGTAACGCGGCGAGGCGGTAGGCTCGCGCCAGGAGCACACCGACTGCCAGCAGTGAGTTCACGGCAAGGAAGCCATCTGCCTCTATGTCTAGGGGCGCCTCAATCACTTCTGTGAACGTATACAGCTCATTCAGCGCCTTGATTGGGGAACCTTCCGCGAGGCAGAAAGCCGCCGTAGGTTTCGTCTCAGCCAACGCTGCGGCTTCGAATGCAGCCCGAATGTCCTTATTCCGCCCGCTTGCCGTCAGGCACAGCAGTCCCATCCCGTGGAGGTAGGGAGTCTGAACGACATCCAGTGGCGTCGCGGCAAAGGCCGCTTGACGGGTGAAATGCGAGTGAAGCCGGGCACAAAACGCGGCCAGTGAATAGGAACCGCCCGAACCTACAACGCGAAGCCCGTGAGTTGCCAGCGTCGACAGCAGCCGAACCAACGCCTCGACATCCCAGTCGATCGCCTTCCGATAGGTCGCAGGCAGCGCTGCAAGTTCACGTTGGTAACGGTTCAAAGCCACCTCGGTGTCGGCTCGAGGCGACAGACCCTGGGCAACGCGAATGGTACCACCTTGTGGTCGTAACTATTCTGCATTTTGTCCGCACGCGATCGTTGATGACATTGAATCCGCACTTTCCTTCTTCCTGAATCTCATCCCCGGTCCGCCTCGAATAGCTGCACCAGATCACTCATTGGCCGATAGAGCGTCATGGGCCGGTCCGGTAACCCCAGAAAACTCTCTCGCTCATAAAAGCGCCGCGCCGCCTCGTCTTTGGCGTCAACAATCACCGCGAACGATGCAATTTCGCTGCGGACGGCTCGATGCAGCGCGTCCGCCAGCAGGAACCGGCCGTAACCCTGCCCCTGCCACCGCCTATCCACCGCGAGTCGCCCCAGCAGTGTAGCCGGAACGAGGGGATAGCGTGGGAGCCGGCGGGCCACGTGGTCAGGAAGCTCCCCAACCTTTAGGGCCGTCGCAGAAAGCGTGTAGTAGCCGCCGATGGCCCCATTCGGCAGCACGAGCACGAACGGCGCTGCCATATTCTTGCGTGCGTCCTGGCCGGCCTGACTTCGTAGATACCGATCGAGCGGTTCGGCACCGCTGGCGAACGCACTGCGATCGTGCTGCGGACCGAGTGCCTCGACCCGCAGCGATCCCTCGGGAGCGCCGGCACCGATTAGACGCCGGTGGATTCGCGATAGCGACGGACCGTGTCGCGCAGGCGATCGTTGACGGGCTGCGGGTTCAACAGGGCATCGACAAAGGCATGGCTGTCACGAACCGACAGCTCGATCTGCTGATGTTCCTCGATCGCCCTGCGCGCGGCGTCCTGGACACTGGTCAGCACGAAATCTGTGACCGTCCGTCCCTGGAGGGCGGCGGCATGTTCGATAAGCGTCTTCTGCTCCGCCGTCACCCGCGTCTCAAGACGCTGCGCGCGCGTGCGGCCGCGGGTTGATTTCGAGGCTACGTTTGCCATGGCAATTCTCCTATCCCCTATGTACGGCCAACGCCCGGCCATTTCAAGAGTTGCCTCGCGGACGTGACTGGCCTTCGGAGAAGAACAAATGAGGAATAGTCGTTGACCCCTGTGGGCCTACTGCCTCGGGCACGCCGCCAGCGGCGCGGGTCCGGCCAACGCCGTCATGTTCTTACTGCCGGAATCGAGGCCAGCCCGCCCACGCGCATTGGCCATCATCAATCAGACGTCTGGTTCCGCTGGCCGCCTTAAATCGCCCAGAGTCGGCATTGGATCGCTGTCGTTTTGGATCAACGTCTTTGACCACAGGACTGAGGTCTCGTAACGCGCCTCGCAGACGATTTCCCCTTCAGCCTCGAACCAATGCGTCGCTTCAGGCACCAGCGCGCGAGGAAGCGGGTGTTGAGCAAAGGGATTGTGAAAGACTTCGAGTTCCGCCGACCACGGTTCATAGCCTTGCGGCCAGAGCCGCCTGTATTCACTGCTGCTGATGTCTAGGCAGAACGGGATGCCGTCGAGCGCGCCAGGCGTTCGATCATAGAATTTGCCGAGTCGGACATAGCGAAGCCCTTTCGCCAAAGCGCCAGCCGATACGCCAACACGGTTGAATTTGCTGATCGCACAGGCATTGGTGAAAACGACCGCCGATAGCTCGCTGTGATCTGCGTTGCGAAACAGACCGGCTGGGAAAGCCGACTTACCCAACAGGTGGGAAGGCGGGTTCGATACCGCGACGACGCGACCGCCCACCTCAGCCCTCTCGGCGTGCATTCCAAACAGATAGCCGACCAGCGCTTCCCGACTCCAAGTCATCGATGCCGGCGCATGGAAATCCGCCAGCGCGATCGCAAATGGCTTACCTGAAACATGCGCCAGACAGTCGTAGCGGCGCTGCAGTTTGCTTCCCAATGTTTTCGCGAACCGGACTGCCGCCGGGCCCAAAAAGCGCTCGCGCACGTCCTCCGGTGGCTCGGTCGGCTTTGAATTCACATGGTCGTAGGGCACCGGCGGGTTCGCCGTCACCGCTTCAATCCAAGCCTCGCCGCCGCGGCGGTTCTGGATGTGAAAGTCCGGCGATGGATAGGGTTGCGTGACCAGCAGCCCTTGCTCCCGAAACGAGGCGAGCAGGTGCGCCTCCCAGAGTCGGGTGTGAAAATTTCCCGTCTGGCAATCGCCGGCCCAGCTTCTATCTGGGTTCGGTAGCGCCAAGTACACTTGGTTGAGGAGCCATGCGGCGACGTGGTGGGTCGGTTGCCTCAGTAGCTTGAACACTGCGCTCGGCTCGCGTCCTTGCAGATCATAGAGCGCCGGACGACGCTGCATATTCGCCGGGATCGGTTCAGGCGGAGCGCCCTCCTTCATCGCCAGTTCCATCATCGTGCGGGCCTCGGCGGCAGTCGGGAGCTCGTGCTGCTGCAATATGATCACCCAGACATGATCTTGACGCCGTCGCATCACGAGAACGCCGAAGCGCCCGTCATCGAGGTCTCTGGTCAGCACACCGCAGGCGAGATCGTCTTCGCTCCGCCACGCCCCAATGGGCGGGCGGCTCCCGAAACCGTGGCCACGCGGCAGCGCCAGCGCATCGACGTCGAACAACGCCTGCGGGAGCTCATGCATCGACTGTTTCCCATCGCCCGGCATCTAGCTGGGACAGGACCCCAAAGCGCCGCGCACCTGTCACTTGCCCTTCCAGACGCCCTGTCCGTCGTACATTTCGCACTGCTGAAAACCGAACGCATTCCAGAGCATGTTGAACACCGGGCGCATCAATGCAGGAACATCGGTTCTGAAATTGTCGATATAGAGTTCAGGTAGGGCTAAGATTTCTCGGTTCAGAGGACCCGTATCCGACCAGCCCGCACCGTCGGGACTGTAGCGATAGAAGCATTGAGCGACATCGCACAGCGACAGAAAGGCATACACCGGAAGCCCTGCATCGAACGCCTCCAGCACGCTGAGATATTGCCGGAGAGCGAAGACCACCTTGTTCGTAAACTCGGCCGCGACGAAGTAGGGATTCCCATCGGCATCGCGCTTGCTGAGAGCGCCGACCCCTTCGATGGCGCCAGATCGAAAGAACTGCGCGTAACTTTGCCGGCCTCCGGCAGGGTGGTCGGAATAGTTCAGAGAGCCATCGATATTGATGCCGGAGCGATTTACGGCCCCCATGCCATCGAGCGGCAGAGGAACGTGCGTGCCCGCCGCGACAGCCGACACCACGTCGAGCAATCGGCTATCGGCGAATGCCGGTACGGGCACAACGTGGAGCACGACCTTGCCACCGGGCCCGAGAGGGATTGGTGTCTCGCCGGCTGTAATCCTAACGATACGATCGTTTCGAAAGGCAGCGATACGCTCGGCAATTCGGGGGGCCTCGGTGAAAATGTGGCGCAGCTCTTCGACGTTGGGCTCGTACTTTCCAGAGGAGGCCCTGGCCCAAAAGCGGCTACGGTTCTTGTAGATCACCCGGTGCGGCGGCGCGTAGCTTCTCGGCACCCGCACGATGATGACAGCACCGCCCTCCGCCAGTGGGACGGCCCGCGTCTGCAGATTGCGGATGCGGGGCTCCAAGCCGGTTCGCGCGATGTCCTCCAGCCGACGCCGCTCGTCGTCGGCATTGCCGGTGAACGGCACGATAGCGTTCGGAATGCCGCCAGCCTCGGCGACACCGATTACAAGATCGCCGCCGGCCGTATTGGCGAAAGATGATACATCCGCCAGCAGTTCGGCGTGATCGGCTTCTTTCCCACCGTATGTCGCTTGCTTGTAATCGATGTAGAGCGATTCCGCGGCCCCCGCCGCGATCAGCCGCCGCACGTCCGCCTCGGTGATCCTGTCCAGCGGAATGTCGAGCAACGCCATCCAAGCCGTCCTCTTTGCCCCTACGCCGCCCTTCGCGCCTAGCCCGTCATGCGGCTGCGGCGGTGATGGTTCGGTATCTGGTTGAAAATCAGATCGTTCATCCGCGCCCGGTGCAGTTCACGCTCCTTAGCGTCCGGATCAGCGATAATCCGCCAGCCCTCCGCCCGCGTCCACCCGAAGACGACGCTTCCGATATGGAGAACCAGATAGACGCGCTCAAAC
>JBOHLV010000001.1:0-6621 GCA_050729815.1 Allostellaceae bacterium | reverse complement strand
GACCCGAAGGCCAATCTCTTCGACGCCGTGCGCCAGCGCCTTGGCTCCGAGCGCGAGGCCGGTCGCCGGGTGCTGATCGTCGCCTATAGCCCGGGTTCGGCCGACCGGATCGAGACGCTGCTGCGCGAGCATGACGTAACGGCGCCGGTCAGGACCGCGCATTGGTCCGATGCCCTCGCGCTGCCCCCCGCCGGCATCGGCGCCGCGGTGCTGCCGATCGAGCATGGCTATGCGACCGGCGACTGGTTGCTCCTTACGGAGCAGGACATTCTGGGCGAGCGCCTCGCCCGGCCGCCGCGGCGGCGCGCCCGGGCGGAGCAGTTCATCTCCGAGGTCTCGGCCTTGGAGCCGGGCGATCTCGTCGTTCATATCGATCACGGCGTCGGCCGCTATGACGGGCTTGAGACGCTCGATGTCGGCGGCGCGCCGCATGATTGCCTGCGCCTCCTCTATGCCGGCGACGACAAGCTCTATGTCCCCGTCGAGAATATCGAGATGTTGTCGCGCTATGGCAGCGAGGCGGCCGAGGCGCAGCTTGATAAGCTCGGTGGCGTCGCCTGGCAGTCGCGCAAGGCGCGGGTCAAGGCGCGGATCAAGGACATCGCCGACGAGTTGATCAAGGTCGCGGCCGAGCGCCAGGTCCGCGAGGGCGAGATTCTCGTCCCGCCCGAGGGCCTCTATGAGGAATTCGCCGCGCGATTCCCGTTCCCCGAGACCGAGGATCAGGACAAATCGATTCTCGACGCGCTCGCGGACATGGCGTCGGGAAAGCCGATGGACCGCCTCATCTGCGGCGATGTCGGCTTCGGCAAGACCGAGGTCGCGCTCCGCGCCGCCTTCGTCACTGTGATGGCCGGCGCACAGGTCGCGATGATCGTGCCGACGACCCTCCTCGCGCGCCAGCATTATCAGCGCTTCGTTGAGCGTTTCGCCGGCCTGCCGGTCAAGATCGCCCAGGTCTCGCGCATGGTCGCCGCGCGCGACGTCGCCGATACGAAGAAGGAGCTGGCCGAAGGCCGCATCGAGATCGTGATCGGGACCCACGCGCTCCTCGGCAAGGGCGTTTCGTTCCGCCATCTCGGCCTCCTCATCATCGACGAGGAACAGCATTTCGGCGTATCGCAAAAGGAGAAGCTGAAGAAGCTCAAATCCGACGTCCATGTTCTGACGCTGACCGCGACCCCGATCCCGCGCACCTTGCAACTGGCCTTGGCCGGCGTGCGCGAGATGAGCGTCATCGCGACGCCGCCGATCGACCGCCTTGCCGTTCGCAGCTTTGTTTTGCCCTATGATCCGGTGGTGTTGCACGAGGCGATCGAGCGCGAGCGCCACCGTGGCGGCCAGATTTTCTATGTCGTGCCGCGCATCGCCGATCTCGACGAGGTCGTGCGGAACCTGCGCGCGCTGGTGCCCGATCTCAAGATCGCGATCGCACATGGCAAGCTCGGCGCCGCCGAGCTCGAACGTGTCATGGCGGCGTTCGACCGGCATGAATATGATTTGCTGTTATCGACCGACATCATCGAATCCGGCCTCGATATCCCGACCGCGAACACCCTCATCGTCCATCGCGCCGACATGTTCGGCCTGGCGCAGCTTTATCAGTTGCGCGGCCGCATCGGCCGCTCGAAACAGCGCGCCTATGCCTATTTCACCTTGCCGCCGGGCAAGATGCTCACCGCAGCGGCGCAGAAGCGTTTGGAAGTGATGCAGACGCTCGATCAGCTTGGCGCCGGCTTCGTCCTTGCGAGCCACGATCTCGATATCCGTGGCGCCGGCAATCTTTTGGGCCAGGAGCAATCCGGCCATATCCGCGAGGTTGGGATCGAACTTTACCAGCACCTCCTCGAAGAGGCGGTGGCGAGTGCGCGCAGCGGCGCCGGCGAGATCGCGGCCGAGGAATGGACGCCGCAGATCACGCTCGGCACGCCGGTACTGATTCCGGAAACCTATGTCGCCGATCTCAATTTGCGCCTCGGGCTTTATCGCCGGGTGGCACAGCTTGTCGATCGCGGCGAGATCGATGCCTTCGCGGCGGAGCTGGTCGATCGGTTCGGCCCGCTGCCGCGCGAGGTTGAGAATCTCCTCGACACCATCGCCATCAAGCAGCTTTGCCGCCGCGCCGGGGTCCAGAAATTCGATGCTGGGCCGAAGGGCGCCGCGGTCCAATTCCGCAATGAGCGCTTCGCCAATCCCGCCGGCCTCGTGCATTTTCTTCAAAGCCAGGCGAACACCGCGCGCCTGCGCCCCGATCAGCGCCTCGTCGTTACCCGCGATTGGGACGAACCGCGCGAGCGCCTACGCGGTGCCGGTGTCATCCTCAAGCAATTGGCCGAGATCGCGGAGGCCGCGCCCGCGCCGGCGCGAGAGACCGCGCCCGCATAATGCCTTATCCGATCAGACCGCATGCCGCCGAAATACGTATTACGTCCCCGGGATGCCTGAAATTCCCTATCGGGCCTTGAAAGGAGGTTTGTCAAATATCGCATCATATTTCTTGTTGATGCCCATCTTCTGCTCCAGCTTGACGATCTTGGCCAAGCCGGGATCGGGGTCTGTCCAGCAACCGCCGATGCTCTTCCACTTGCCATCTTGGATCGTAAGGTTACGAGTGACGTGATTTGCCTGATGTTCTGTGGCGCCCGGCCCGCCCCAATACCATGGTCCACACAGAATATCATTGTAATATGGCGTCATATTCTCAATGGCGGCAGTAACAGTCCTCCGGTTGATCTCCGCGGGATTCTTGATGGTTAGCATTTCTCTGACTGCGATCTGCGCGGCGACGAAGGCGTCCTGCGAAATTGTGTCCTTGATCGCCTTGGGCGCGTACGCATTCATCACCGCGATATAATTCTGATTGTCCTTTCCTTTGCTGTCGAGAGGCGCAGAATCCGTATTGATCCATATCCTGTTGTTCCAATATTTATTGTCAATCGCCTTGGGAAATTGGGCCGTATACCATGATCCCACCCCGCTCCATTTCATTTTTGCTGCGGCGTCCTGCTGTTCGGCCGCGGTCAGTAGTTGTTCTCCGGCGGCGGCTGGAGTTATGGCCAAGGCCGCATTCGCGCCTGTCTCCAAGATCTGCAAAACCACGGAATTGTAGTCAGGTGACGTTGGGTCGTAATAAATGTTGATCACCTTCACGCCATATAGTTTTCCCCACGCATCTACACCGCCGCAGAGATAATGTGCGCCCGGAATATTCGCAGTAGCACACGCGATACTCTTTATGCCTCCCGTCTGGCGCAGATAATCTGCAACGCCAATGGCACTTTGCCGAGGCCCAGCATCAATCTCTCCAATATTCTTTGACTGGAAGCATTGCGGTGGGATTCCGAGGCCAATATCTAGAATATCCTCCTTAACGTAATAATGAGCATTGGCAATGCATTCAATAAAACTCGAACTGCCGATAAGGACGTAATCGCCATTGCCTTGGACTAGCTTCTCGGCCGCTTGCGTCGCCAACGAGAGTTGGCTTTGGTCATCCTGGTCACGGTAAACGATCGGTCGACCGTGAATCCCTCCGTTATGATTGACGCAATCAAAATAAGCCCGTGCAGCTTGATCAGCTTCAGCAAAACTCCCGATTCCACTCATCGAGGTGACGGCGCCAATCGGGATCGGCTTACCACTCGCCTTTTGTCCCGTGTGTTCGCCGCAATCCAGCTTCGCTGCGTTAGCCGGAATCGCTGCGATAAGAATCGCAAACGCGAAGAGGCCTGCGAGCAGGCCGTTACCATGCCTCATCGATGCTTCCCTTACTTGAGCAGCTTCGTTGCTGCCAGACCTAATCCGTCATTCCCCAGAGTGCAAGACCGAACAGTGCCAAAGTCTCATTTTCGGGCGTCCGGGGCAACAGGCTTGGCCCGTTACTGGGCCGCTAACAGCCCATTGACCAAGTGGCGATTCCGGCAAATCCCGGGAACAGGAATTCCGACAATTCCGGGGACATGCAATTCCGGGGACATGCAATTCCGGGGACATAATACTTAACTCTCTATCTCCTTGGGTTTGGGACTTGGCTTCTGCCGGGTCAGCGGGCGGACGGGTGTGGCGAACTGCCGAGTGCGTTCGCGGGTTCCGGGTTGCGGCGTGGGCCAGCCGCACGCGTGACGGCCATGACGATTGTCTATGGTGCGCCGGCAAATCTTCTTGACAAGATTCCCGTTTTGTTCATAATGCGTTCGTTCGGGATCGTCGCGGGGAAGGCACCGGAAAGGGGAGGCGGACAAAAATTAATTTTGCAGAACGAAGGGACGGTTATACTTCACGTTCCCACGGGCGAAAGATTGAGCTATGATGGCTCAAACTCAATCCCTATTTGGTGGCGTCATGATTCGGCTCTCCCTCAGGTATTTTTACAGACTCGGCCAGATTATCCACCCGCTCACCGAGTTCGAGGCAGGACAAAAGAAAGTCGTGGATGTGTGGGAAGTCCTTTTCCCGGCACAAACGGAGCTTTCGGGGCTCTTCTCAACCGATAATTGGTTTACTCGTGCGTTAAGGACATCGTGGGAGGCGGGCCCGGCTCTATTAGCAGCGATTACTGAGGTGCTAGGCAACCAAGATTGGGAAGCGCCCGTCACCTTTCTGCAAGCATACACAATCCAAAATGCCGCAAAAGAATTTGAGACGAAATTTACGGGTGAACTCCATGTCGCGGACTCCTACTTTGTTATCCAAAAGGGAGGCCTTGACACTCTAAGAATTATCACAGACGCAACAGTGCTTTTCCCGGCAGATTTGGCTGCTAAAGTTCCGCTGGCCGTTGGCGATGTACGTGAGGCTGGAAAATGCATTGCCTTTGAATTGGCGACGGCTGCTGGTTTTCATTTGCTTCGGGCTGTCGAAGCCGTGTTGCGACGTTATTACGATGAAGTCTCCGCTGGGAAACGCCGACCAAAAAGTCGCAACATCGGGGCTTACCTTGTCGCAATGCAGAAACAAAGGGTGGGAGATGCAAAGATTATCGCGGTGCTTGACCAGATTCGGGATTTGCATCGTAACCCGCTGATGCACCCTGAAGAAACATTAAGCTTAGACGAAGCCATTGATCTTCTAGGAATTGTGAGAAGCGCGGTTGGCTCAATGCTCCGAAAGATTCCGGTGCCTGAAGTGGTACTCACTCCGCCCGCTTCGGAGACTTTGACGGCTGCCTCTGACCCGAATGAGCAATCTTCTTGAAAGCCCGCTCAAAATCATCTGGCGAATTGCTGGTGCCGATCTCTCGCGCGGTTTCGCGGAGACGTTTCACCCGCTCTTCATCGGAAATGGTTTGGTTCTTTCTGGGCATCCCAAGCTTATATCACGAATCAAACGGCAGTTTAAGTTGGCGTGGATCGGGACGCTTCGCGACATTGCGCGCTTCCCGATCCCGCTTAGATAGGGCTCGCCGCTCGCGGCCTTCCTTGACGAGGCGTCGCATAGGTGAGGCGCTTGCCTTTCGCTCCGACCAATGCGCGGTCGGCCCTCTCAACATCATCGACGCCAAGTGCTTTGCGGTTGGAATAGCGGAAGCCAAATTCGGCGAGATACCGCTGCAAATGTGCTTCGCTGACGCTGTGATAGACGCCAGTGACACCGCGTTTCAGGATCGAAAAGAAGCCCTCAACGGTGTTGGTGTGAACCACGCCGCGCACGTACTCGCCGGAGCGATGGTCAACCTTGTCCCGCTTGTAGGCGAACGCGGCGTAACGAGTGGTGTGATCCGAATCGGAATAGATAGTGGTACCAGGCGCGACATTGCGCTGGACGATGGTTGCGAGGTTCTTCCCGGTGACATTCGGGACATGAAATGCGCGGATGGTGCCCCCGCGTTCGACCAGGGCAAACACCGGAGCCTTCCCTTTGCCGCCCATGTTGCCAGGGATGCGTTTGTTGGCGTGCTTGTTCTTCTCCAAGCCCCCGATATAGGCTTCGTCGATTTCCAAAATCTCACCGTCTCCGCCCATGGGATTGGCTGCCATGTCGCCATTCATGGCCTCGCGGATGCGGTGCCCCAGGAACCATGCGCTCTTGAGGGTAATCCCCAAGGTACGATGGAGTTGGTTCGCGCTGATCCCTTTCTTGCTCGAACAGACAAGATGGATCGCGGCAAGCCAATCACGCATGGCGATGTGGCTATCCTCGAAAATGGTTCCGACCTTGACGGTGAAGGGCTTCCGGCACGCATAGCATTTATAGAGGCCGATCCGATTGGTCTTTCCTTGGAGTGCGCCAGATTGTCCAACGACGCCACAATGTGGGCATACGCGGCCGCTCGCCCAAAGCCGCGCTTCGATATAGGCGTAGGCAGCGGCTTCGTCGTTGAACTGAGGGGCGGTGAATATGGAGCGGGACATGGCTAACTCCTTGATGCTCCAAACCTACCCCTTGCGGGTGGGAACGTCAAGTATAATCGTCCCAGAACGAAGCCAATTTCTTGAACTGCGTGGCCGGCCGGCGGAGTTACGGATTGTTCATGAAAGAATGCCGGCGCGAAAATGGCGGCTGGAGCAGCGGTTTTCGAACGCGAGGCCCGGAGATTTCCGGCAAGGGCGTCAGCGGCCCATGATGATCTCACTCCCGATGAGGCACGGCGTCAGAATTGAACTCGCCACCAGACTTCAGGGA